>JAAVYI010000025.1 GCA_022791055.1 Clostridia bacterium
CCGATATTCCCGGCACGACGCGCGACACGGTGACCGACAGTTACGAGTACAAGGGCGTGCGATTCTATTTGACCGACACGGCCGGGGTGCGCGAGGCGACCGATGCGGTCGAGCGGTTGGGCATCGAGCGTAGCCGCGCGGGCCTTTTTTTTCTCTTTAAAAACTTTCTATATTTATTTATTGATATATGTTCAACATATACGCTGTTTGCTTTACGTCGAAACGTGCATTTTACCGTCTTAAATTCGGCGGTTCTATATTTAGCGGTGCTTTTCAAAAACGCAAAAGATTATTCACTATTAACTTTCTCCGGTCGCTCGACCTATTTCTATAAACCAACAAACAAGTGGAACATAGCGACATTTTTTTTAATTTCATATCTATTCTTTTGACCAGTTTGAAGATCAATTTCGTATTCATATACTGTTTTTCTTTCTCATATTTTTTGTAACTTAGGTGACAAAGATACACATATTTTCTCAATAGGGGGTCACTTTGTATGCACTATTTGTCAAACTCTACTTTTTATTTAAAAATGCCTATACATTTAGTATTGATACTTTTATTCTTCCCTGCCTTAATTTCACATTACAGTGGCTTCGTCGCTATATAAATTTCTTTGGCAGCTCTTAAAATATCAACTTTTTATTGTTTAAGCGCTCGATCTTATAAAACAAACTCTTAGGTTTATCAAGTAAGCATTTTTAATCCACTTACTTCATATCAAATATCAAATAAAGTCGCTTTTTATTTAACAAACGACTTTCCGGTTCTTTTTAAACTATTAAGCCGGACAACCCTAATAAAATACGACCAAAATAGCCAGTGTCCCTATATTATCAATTAAATTTTATTTATAAAAACATAACTTAATACAGCAAAAATCTATTATTTTTTACTTTTTTATATACCCCTTTATCTACTACATCTCAAGATTTAGAGGAAAATTCTTACAAATTAGATGATTCTTGAAATAAAAACCTCCTCATTCCTTTCGCTGCACAGTTTTAGTACAAATCAGGCGAATGGGTCAAAAATCGTCAGACGGTGTATTGGGACTACGGCTAGCCTTTTCACGACCAATCTTTTGCTTTTTCCCCTAAATCTTATACGTTCGATTTTCCTATATCTAACCAACAGCGGGACAGAGAGATCAATTTGAATCGTCGATGCTATTTGTCGCCATGTTCCACTTGTTATATTGTTTCACGCAAGAGCCGCCGGCATCCCGGTATCTTTTTTTTTACGTCATTGTCATATGCCTGCCCGCTATAAACTACGGTCCTTCTCGTCGCAAACATAACAGTGCGAGACAAGGGGGTACATAATGTCGTTTTTCTTTAATAATTTAGTTATAAAAATATAATTATATTTTTGTTTTTCAAGAATTTTTTACATGAAGGGAGCGCCGAAATAATATTTGCACTTTTTTAAATTAACTAAGCAAAATAATACTAATCCACCATGAAAAATGAATATTTTTTTATTGTAACAATTCGAACTTCCGGACAAAATCAACTACTTCCGCGCAAAATTTGTATTGCTTATTCGATTTTGCGTGATCGTGTATGCACGACATCCAAACAGTCATAAAAATGCATGTTTCAACGTCAAGCAAGCTGAACACATATCATGAATAATATAGAAAGTTTTTTAAAGAGATAAAAAAAGGCAGCGCGGCTACGCTCGAAGCCTAACCGCTCGACCGCATCGGTCGCCTCGGCGCACCTTGGTTTTTAATCCCGTTGCATTTAAGCAACTTGCATTACTTGTGAATAAAATTTCGCGTAAATAAAAATAAAAATATTATTTTTACAGTTAGTAAAATAATGTATGTTTATTTTTTGATAAATAATTATTTATATAATTAGAATAATGACATATGATAAATAAAATAATTATTATAATGTTTTCATATATTTAGTAGTTTATATTTTTTATATCATTGTAAATAATAAATTTTTTTTATAAGTGTTTCTTCTATTGTAAATACTGCTGTTTATTGATCCAATCGGCCATGCGCACCGGAAGAATTTTTTGCGTAAGCGAAACCGTTTTATTTTTCCAGCCGACACTTGTCAAAATGGGCGGCGTTTTTGCTTCCAAAACGTTGATAATGCCGGCAGCATTCTCTTCGGCTGTCATTCCGGATTGCTCCATGCCGGCTAACACGCTCGTTGCTTTATTGAGTTCCGGTGCATATTGTCCGCACATAGAATCCGGATATATTTTTCGTTTAAACGTAAATCTTGTGGCCGTTGGCCCAGCTTGAAATGACGTCACATGAATGTTATACGGATTCAACTCGACATTCGCTTCCCGCGCCAACATATCTAAAGCAGCTTTCGATGCCGAATAAAAGCTGTCAAATGCGATCGGTAAAATACTGCCTAGCGAACTAATCAGAATGATCCTGCCTCCAGTTTCTCGCATGGCAGGAACGACCGATTGGATAGCTTTTATTGCGCCGAAAAAATTAACTTCGAATAAGTAACGGTAGTCTTCCTCTTGCGCAAATTCTATCGGAGTAGCCATAGAAAATCCCGGTGCATAAATGAGTACATCGATTTTCTTTTCACTATCCAATACATAACCGACCGCATGTTCGATGTCGCCCGGCTTTGTGACGTCACAAGCAATATTGAAAATTGCCGAGTGAGCGGCTTGCGTTCTTGATGCATTCAAGACCGTATACCCCTTTTTAACCAACAATTTTGCCGTCGCGTAACCGATACCGCTTGATGCGCCGAATAATAAAGCTACCATAGTCTCTCCTTTCTATAGACAAAATGAGCATTTGATAAGTATGTTATTAAGGTAAGAAAAAGAAAGGCTTTTTATTCTTCAAAAGGAAACCGAGCAAGGAAAAGGAAGATGTATAATATTTTAATTTATAGTATTTTTGTTAGTAGTTTCGGTTGCAATGTGAAAGGAAGTTGAACAAGCCGCTTATATAGAGACAAATAAAAAAATCGATCAATATATTGTATAAAAAGTAGCATGAAGACGGAAGAGAAATGTTGAAAAGTCGGACAAGCAGCGCGTGGAAAAACATGAAGAAACGATAGTTTGTCCACGATGTGAGAATAATGAGAAAGAAAAACAAAGGGAAAAGGAAATAAAAGTACAGTAAAAATAAAGTTATCCACATAGATATTCACAATGTGGATAACTTTTGTGGACAACCTGTGTATAAAGTGTACAATAAGCGAGCCAAACGACATGTTATAAAGAAGAATATGGCGAATCGAAAGAATAGACAGAAAATTTATTTAAATAATATGTTTGAACCGCATTTTCAACTATACAACATATATGAGATGTTTTTGTATAAGGACATATATTTTTAAAATAAATCTATTGAATCGAAAAAAGAATATTAAAGTTTTTCTCGTGCTTGCTTTTTATGTTACGGTTATGCTATAATGATTGTAGATTGTACGATAAACAATAATTTAGCGGAGGAATAAAAATGTTTGGAAGATTAAAAGAAAATGCGTGGTATTACAAGGCTCAAAAGGCTTATAGAAAAGAAAAATTGCCTGCTCCGTATGCTGCGCTTTTTGATTACTTTACGCTTATGGATAAAAATCGGTTTTCTGGAGGTAGAGGGCATTTTGACTTTTTTTCGATGGCTAAATTTGACGGGTGGCTTGAAGACAGAGTAAAAGACCTGCGTTCCATTCTTCCCGAAGGCTTGCTTGAAAATTTTAATGCGGCATACGATAAATATGTTTCGCTTGGAGACGAACCCGAATACGATGACATAATAGGTGCTTTTAACGAATTTGACGAGTATGTGTATGGTCGTTATGAGCAATTAAGAAGTATTCTTAAAGATTATATCACGGAAATGATAGAGAAACATTATTTATAAATTTCAATTTAGCGTTCTATTGTTGATAAAAAGTTGAGATTCCGTATGGAGTCCCGACTTTTGATTTACATTGATTTATAATATCAAACATTGCCTTGTGCGAATATGGCGCTCCGGTGTTGTATTTATTTTAGTCCACAACTATTTGCCACCGCTAAATTTTTTACGCAAAAGGAAGCGCAAAAACAGAGGACCTTATAGGTAGTTATGTATGCATTACGTAGCTTAACGTGTTGTAGTTTTAAAAAGAAAAGGCATGATAAGGCGTAAAAAAAATAAGGGCAAAAAATGAAGAAATTTTAATAGCGGCTCGAAGCTTTAAGAAAAAATTGCTTTCTTCGCCGACTTAATCTAATAAATTATCTGTCTTCGGAAAGAAGTAAGGAAGAAAGACGCAAAGGCGAAAACGTAAGATAGTAGCTATTTGTGAGAAGAAAATTGTATGGTATACTAAATAGAGCGATTGTTTACAAAGAAACATAGAAAACGCATTGACAAAGAAGTAAAAAATCAGATACAATAAAAGAGAGGAGAGAAATGGACAATTTCGCAAACGTAAAAATCGGGATCGTCGCGGTATCCAGGGATTGTTTTCCCGAAAGTTTGTCGGTAAACAGACGGAAAGCGGTAGTAGCGGCGTATCAAACAAAGTACGGTAACGCAGACATTTACGAATGTCCGGTTTGTGTTGTAGAAAGCGAAAGGCAAGCAATCGAGGCGCTCGAGGACGTCAAAAAGAACGGTTGTAACGCATTGTGCGTGTATTTGGGCAACTTCGGCCCGGAGATCAGCGAGACACTGCTGGCGCAAGCGTGGACGAAACAAACGGGAAATCCGGTGATGTTTTGCGCGGCGGCCGAAGAAAGCAGCGACAAGCTCCTCGATGACCGCGGCGACGCATACTGCGGAATGCTCAACGCAAGTTATAACCTTAAACTACGCAACACAAAGGCGTACATACCCGAATACCCCGTGGGCGACGCAGCGGATTGCGCCGACATGCTCCACGCGTTTGTGCCGATAGCCCGCGCGCTGATCGGCCTCAAAAATCTGAAGATCCTATCGTTCGGACCGAGGCCGCAGAACTTTTTGGCGTGCAATGCGCCGATCAAACAGCTGTACAATCTTGGCGTGGAGATCGAGGAAAACAGCGAACTCGATCTGTTTGAAGCATTCCATAAACACAACGGGGATAAAAGGATACCCGAAGTGGTCAAAGATATGGAACGCGAACTCGGGAAAGGGAATAAAAAAACGGAGATATTACACAAACTCGCACAGTATGAACTGACATTGCTCGACTGGATCGAAAACCACAAAGGTAGTAAAAAATACGTTGCGATCGCCGGGAAGTGCTGGCCGGCGTTCCAAACACAGTTCGGTTTTGTACCCTGCTACATAAACAGCCGCCTGACAGGCTGCGGCATACCTGTCAGCTGCGAAGTGGATATATACGGCGCCTTGAGCGAGTATATAGGCGCGTGCGTGTCGGGCGACACGGTGACATTACTCGACATCAACAACAGTGTGCCGAAAGATATGTTCGAGCAGCAAATTGCCGGACGCTATGACTATAAGTTTACCGATACATTCATGGGCTTTCACTGCGGGAATACGTGCAGCAGCAAGCTGTGCAACCCAACAATGAAAAATCAAAAGATCATGGCCAGAAGTCTGCCCGTCGACGTGACAAACGGCACGCTCGAAGGCGACTTGCAGCCCGGAGAGATCACGTTCTACCGCTTGCAATCGACGGCGGACAATCATCTGTATGCCTACGTGGCGCAGGGTGAAATACTGCCGGTAGCAACCAAGAGTTTCGGCGGGATCGGCGTGTTCGCAATACAAGAAATGGGGCGATTTTACCGTCATGTGCTGATCGAAAACGGCTTTCCGCACCACGGCGCGGTGGCGTTCGGCCACCACGGCAAAGCCCTCTATGAAGTGTTCAAGTACCTCGGCGCGGAACAGATCGGCTATAACCAACCGAAAAGTCTACCGTATAAATCCGAAAATCCGTTTTGAAAGGAGAAAAAATGCTATATATCGGGCTTGACTTAGGCACAAGCGGTTTAAAAGGCTTGCTTGTCGATAAGGACGGCAATATCATAAAAGAGGAAAACGCGCAGTATTCCGTGTCGTACCCACATGATGGGTGGAGCGAGCAAAACCCCGCCGACTGGCTGATAGCTTGCCGCCGTGTGCTTGCGAATTTAGCGCGCGGCAACGAAACCCGGATCGGCGGCATTTCATTCGGCGGGCAAATGCACGGCCTTGTGATCTTAGACGCGCAGGATACCGTCATTCGCCCGTGTATTCTTTGGAACGACGGCCGCACGGCGCGGGAAACGGCGTACTTAAACGACATCGTCGGCAAAGAAAAGCTGTCGGCGTATACCGGCAATATCGCGTTTGCCGGATTTACCGCGCCCAAACTGCTTTGGCTACGGGAAAACGAGCCGCAAAATTTTGCGCGCATCGCCAAAATCATGCTGCCCAAAGATTATTTGGCCTATATGCTGACAGGCACGTTCTCCACCGACTATTCGGACGCAAGCGGTACGTTGCTGCTCGACGTTCGAAACAAACGTTGGTCGGACGAAATGTGCGAGATTTGCCACATTCGAAAAGAACAACTGCCGCAACTGTACGAAAGCTACGCAGTCATCGGCAAACCGAAACCCGAATACGGACTGCCGAATGCGATCGTTACGGCCGGTGCAGGAGACAACGCCGCGGCAGCGGTCGGCACCGGCACGGTAGAAAACGGCGCTTGCAACATTTCGTTGGGTACGAGCGGCACCCTGTTTATCGCAAGCGACACCGTTTCGGTCGACGAAAAAAACGCATTGCACAGCTTTTGCCACGCCACCGGCCGTTGGCACCTGATGGGGTGCATCCTTTCGGCCGCAAGCGCCAACAAATGGTGGCTTGAAGAAATTTTAAAAACAGACGACTATGACGCTGCCGTGCGCGGCGCGGAAAACCTATGCGGGTGTAACAACGTTTTCTTTTTGCCGTACCTAATGGGCGAGCGCAGCCCGCATAACGACGTCAACGCCCGCGGCGCGTTCATCGGCCTTTCGGCGTCGACGACGCGGGAAGAATGCAGCCTCGCCGTTCTCGAAGGCGTGGCGTTTGCGCTCCGCGACTGTATCGAGGTCGCCTGCGCGGGCGGCGCGACCGTTGCGCGCACCGCGATCTGCGGCGGCGGCGCAAAAAGCGCGCTTTGGAAACAGATCATCGCCGACGTCTTAAACATGCCGGTCGACGTTCCCAAAACCGAACAAGGCCCGGCATTCGGCGCGGCCATGCTCGCCATGGTAGGCGCCGGCGCATATACGAGCGTACAAGACGCCGCCGCGCACATCGTGCAAGTGCGGGAGACGGTCGCGCCGAACAGCCAAACGGCGCAACGGTATAACGAAAAATACAGCCGTTTTCGGCGGCTGTATCCTGCGTTGCGACAAGCGATGCAATAGGGGCATAGGCCGTTATAGCGAAAGACTGTCGATCCAGTCGGAAACGGCTTTTTCGGAGACACTATCCGAAAAGCGTTTGCTAAGCCGCCAATCGACATGCGGCGCTAATGCGTGTAACGCCGTGTCGCTGCTACCCAATCCGCTCGAGGCAGACGTGCAGAACGGAATTATTGTCTTTCCGCGGAAATCGTAGCTTTCCAAAAACGTCGAAAGAATGCGCGGCGCTTGTCCGTGCCAAATCGGATAGCCGAGGAAAACGACGTCGTAAGCCGCCATATGTTCGACCGATCCGGCAATCGCCGGCCGCGCCGTCGGATCGGCTTGTTCGCGGTCGGCGCGGCAATCGGTGTAATATTTTAAGTCGTCCGCGGTGTACGGAACGGCGGGCGCGATCTCATATCCGATGCCGCCCGTTTTGTTTATAATATACGCGGCCACCCGTTCTGTGTTGCCGGTCGCCGAAAAATAAGCGATCAAAATCTTTTTCTCCGTATCGTATCCGCCCGTCTCGGTCTCATCGCCGCGATCGGGCGTTCTTTCGAAACCAGCGCGGCGACCGTCAACATCGACCGCGTTTTCGCCGAAAGCCCGTCCGACGACCACACTTCGCCGAACAAAACGTCGTCGTTTAATTGCGCGAACTGCGGCGCAAAGCCGCCGAGCGCGTCGCGCCCTGCCGTCTGTCGGATTTTCATATTGCCACCCTCCCGAGTTACGGTGTTTAAAATTGTCATTTATTATTGTAGTACAGGGTATACGGCATGTCAAATGCTTATATTTTATAGTGTAGCATAATTGACACGCATATCCGTTTGTGGTATACTAAAACGAATCGGCGAATATCGCATTTTGTCGACGGACTACGGAAAGAGGAGCGTGCGGTATGGAACTGCGGGAACTGAAATATTTTTTGGCGGTCGCAAGAGAAGAAAACATATCGAAAGCGGCCGAAGCGCTGTTCGTCACCCAGCCCAATCTGTCGCGGCAAATGCAAAATCTCGAAAAGGAGATAGGTAAACCGCTGTTTATTCGCGGCAGTCGAAAAATCACGCTGACAGAGGCGGGGCAGCTGCTCAGAAAGCGCGCGGAAGAAATTTTGGAGTTGTACGAGAAAACCGAAAAGGAATTACACGCGCCGAGCAACGACGTCAGCGGGGACGTACACATCGGCGGCGGCGAATCCTACGTCATGCAACTGATCGCCAAAACGGCGCGCGACGTGCAACGCGAGTATCCCAACGTCAAAATACACATATTCAGCGGCGACAGCGCGACCGTCTCCGAACGGCTGGATAAGGGGCTGATCGACTTCGGCATTTTTATCGAGCCGTTCGACGTAAGCCGCTACGATTATCTGCGGTTGCCGCTGTCCGATACCTGGGGCGTGCTGATGCGCAAAGACAGCCCGCTGGCCGAAAAGGAATCTATCGCGCCCGAGGACTTGTGGGACAAGCCGCTCATTCGCTCGCGCCAGTCGCTCGACAAAACCATGTTTACTGCGTGGTTTCGCAAAAGCACCGCAGAATTAAACGTTGTTGCGACCGGAAACTTGCTGTATAATATGTCGCTGCTGGCGGAAGAGGGGCTAGGCTACGTGGTCGGCCTGGATAAGATCATCAACACGTCGGGAAGTTCCAACCTGTGTTTCCGCCCGCTGCGGCCGAAACTGGAATCGCATCTCGACATTGCCTGGAAAAAATATCAACAACTCCCCAAATGCGCCGAAATTTTTCTACGACGGTTGCAAGCCTACCTGTAAACGCCTAAAAAGAGTTGCTTTTTCGCCGGCATGTGGTATAATGAAAGAAACGAGGAAAAAGAGTTTGGCAAAATACCGACAAAACAAAAACGGGGTAGTATAAGTGATCGGCGATATAGCAGTTTGTTTTTTATTGCAAATCGGCTTTACAGTCGGCATAACCGTGCTGTTCGGTTGGCTGATCGCCCAATGCAACCGAACGTTTTACAGAAACTTCGGCCGCTACGGGCGCACGGTCTGCTATCTGACGGGCGCGATCGGCACGCCGCTACACGAGTGCGGACACGCGCTGTTTTGTCTGCTGTTCGGCCATAAGATCCATGAAATCAAGCTGTTTCAAATCGGCGACGACGGTACGCTCGGCTACGTCAAGCACAGTTACAACAAAAAGAATGTCTATCAAAGGATCGGCAACTTCTTCATCGGCGTCGGGCCGATCTTGCTGATCGGCGCGGTGCTGTTTCTGTTGGCCTATCTGCTACTGCCCGACTTTGTCGCCGAAATGGTCGCTTGTATGCAAATCGACAGCTTTACCAAGGACTTCGGCGCCGTGTTTACCGGGCTTTTTCGCGCGCTCGAAACGTTCTTTTTCAGCGCGCTCGACTGGCGGTTTTGGGTGTTCGTGCTTGTCGGCATGTTTTTGGCCTTGCACATGACGTTGAGTAAGCCCGACATCCAAGGCGCTTGGAGCGGGATTCTGTTTTTATTGGCTATTGTCTTGCTCGTCGACATCATTTTGGGTGTCGTCGGCGGCAACGTGCTTTCGACCGTCACCGGTTGGGTGCTGACAGCCGGCAGTTACTTGTTGTGCTTTTTGGTGTTGTCGCTGCTGATTTCACTGCTTTCGGTGGCCGCGTCGTTCGTGTTCCGCGCAGCGCGCCGCCGATAGAAATGCAATATAAAACGCAAGCCGAACCTACCCGATACCGACCTGCGAGCTTTTGAATGTGGTCTATTGAGATCGGCATCGGGTAACGTTCGGCTTGCGTTACACAAAATTATGTAGATAGAAACGGTTATATGTACCCTAGCGGGAAACAGCAACATTTTTTAATAGTTGCGCGTGCCGTCCTCGTTCTCGAGACCCAGCAGATAATCGGCCGAGGCTCCGAAATACTTGCAGATGCGAATCAGCGTGTCAATATCCGTTTTGGTTGCACCCGATTCCCAACGTTCGATAGATGTCTGCGAAACGCCGAAAACCTTGGCTACCTGTCGTTGACTCAAGCCGCTTTCCACCCGCAACTCTTTGAACCTGTTTGCAAAGTCGCTCATAATTTCATTATAATAAAATCGGACGCGCCAAAAAAATTGAAACGATAAAGGTTTCGTATAGTTGACAAATCCGTACTGAAATTAGTATAATAAAACAAATGAGGAAATATACGGCGCAGAAATGGTGTAAAGCTGTATGATTTGCCGTAAAGAACCGTTTACGGCTTGCAAAACCGCGCGAAAAGTGGTTTAATAGTAGCGCGTCGCAAGAGACGCAAGTATTCGTTAAGGAGTGAATGAGGGCAATGGTCACGTATGAACACAATGGCAAGACGTATAATGCTGAGAGGATCGAGCAAAAGAACGGCTATTTCATAGCGTTCAACGTTACGTGCGAAGGAAGATGTTACGACCGAATTTTGGTGCGTAACAAAAAATAAAATACAGTAGAAAGTTCGGCGCGGCGCTCGCAAAGGGTAGACGCGCTTTTTCAAAAACGGCGAACGCGAAAGGCGGGCGTCGTTTTTTATCGTTATGAAAATGTGACTTTTGTATATCAAGTATAGCGAATATTTTATTTCCGACCGTGGCACGAAATGCTATAATGAATACAACAAATCAAAAGTCGGGTGCGGCTCGACAAACGGGAAAAGACCGGAGGGCAATGATGGAAACGATAAAACGGATCAAAAAACGGCGGTCGACGCTGCTCGCGGCACTGCTTATGGCGACGGTCGTCTTTGTCGGTGGCGGCGCACTATTTTCGGCCAAAGCGGCGCCCGACGACTTACTGTATCGGTTGGACTTTTCCGACGCGAACGCGATCGGCAAGAACGTCGCAGGCACCGACTTTGCCGACGCAACGCTGCAAAGCGGCGCAACAGTATCGATAACAGACGGCGTCAAAGGCGGCAAGGCGCTTAACTTTGTCGGCGGGAACGACGGGAAAAACTATTTGTCGTTGCCGACCGCGATCTTCGAGGGACAGAACGCCGTCACGCTTTCCGGGTGGTTTTATGCGCCGCATGACATCGGCGATTACATAGGGGAGATCGGCATTTACGCGCCCGAATACGGCGCGACGTTCCGCGCCGACCCGCGCGCCGGCTATCTCTGGGACGCGTATCTGTACGACGTGGGAAAAAAGAAAGACATTCCGGGCGGCTCTACTTGCGGCGTCAAACCGGTTTATGACACGTGGTATCATATGGCATACGTGATCGACGGCGCGGCGCATACGTTTACCGTTATACAGAACGGCGCAAAAGTGTACGAAGAAACGTTAGACAGCGCATTTACGCCGTCGCAGTACCATTCGGATACGTCGCACTTCTATCTGGGACAGTCGGCTTACGAAACGGGCAAAGACAATTACACGGGCAAAATGGCCGACTTCCGCGTATACGGCAAAGCGCTGACGGCGCAGGAAGTCGCCGACGCCTACGCGCTCGACGTGACCGATTTCAAAACGGCCGAATATACGTTCGACAACGCCGAAAACCGCTACGAGGACAGCGTGCGCGGCTACGACTTGCAAGACTTTAACGGCACGCCGACATTCGTCGACGGCGGCATTCGGTTGGAGGGCGGCGCGGCCGTGCAACCCTATGTGCGCGACAACGACAATGCGGCAAACGCGAAAAACATACACTTCTTCGACGGACACGCCAATTTGACGATCAGCATGGATCTGACGGTCAAGTCCAACGAGGCGTGGCGGCGCGTCATGGACATGTTCGCAAGCGGCGACAACCGCATCACGTATATGTGGCATTGTCCGCGCGCCCCCGGCGACGTGTTCGACGCAGTGTATCATGCCAAAGATGCGGGCAGCGAGGGCGACGCAAACGACAACAACATGATCGGCGACAATTCGTTCGCCTTTCGGCTTAACGAAAAATTCAATCTGACGATCGTGCTGTCGGACGACGAAATCACCGTTTGGGAGAACGGCGCCAAAAAAGTCACCGGCACGGTCGGCAATAAACCGACGTTCCAAAAGTTCTTATTCGATCTAGCCTCGACAAACGGCGCAAGCGCAAGCGCGCGCCTACGCATTGCTCAAAGAAAACGAAATGGCGACCGACGAAGAACTGTGCGCCATGCAAAAGCTGTTCAAGCTGTATAACATCGAGTATGTCAACGACATCGTGCTGTCGGCGCTCGAATTGTTGTACTACATTTTGCGCATTGCCGCCATCTTTGCCGGCGAGGGCGACTAGCCGATGGCAATGTCGCCACACGGGCGCGAAAAAATATTGTAAACGTAGCATTCTCTTGTCGTTCGGCTTGACGCGGGCGGGGAAATGCGGTAGAATAAGAAACATACAAATATTTTACGACAAGAGGTGCTTTTTATGTTACTGAGAAAAAATGAGACGGTCATTTTTATCGGCGATTCGGTGACCGACGACGGGCGCGCCAGACCGGTCGGCGAACGGCTGAGCGGCTTGGGCAACGGCTATGTGCGGCTGATCGACTGCTTTTTGGAGGCGGACTACCCCGAATATAATATTCGCACCGTCAATATGGGTATCAGCGGCAACACGACGGCCGACCTGTTGGCGCGTTGGGACGACGACGTGACCGCCCGCAAGCCGACGACGGTCGTTTTGTGTATCGGATTCAACGACGTTTGGCGGCAGTTCGACAGCCCGATGCAACCCGAATATGCGGTCACGCCCGAACAGTACCGCGCCAACCTCAACACGTTTGCCGACAAGACAAGCGCGAAAATGATTTGGATGACGCCGTACTATCTCGAACCGAACACCGACGACGCCATGCGCAAGCGTATGGACGAGTACGGCGCGATCGTCAAAGAAGAGGCGAAGAAGCGCAATATCCCCTGTATCGATTTGCAAGCGGCGTTTGCCGACATTTTGCAGCACCGCTATTCGGCCTTTATCACGTGGGACCGTATCCACCCCGGGCCGCTCGGCAGCCTGATCATTGCCCGCGCGTTTTTAAAGGGGATCGGCGCGGAAAAAAGCGTCGGCAAATAGGCTGCCGCGCAATCGATTGCGCACGATTTTATAGCTTTACGACACAATTTTTAAGGTAATGCGCCCCTCTCTCGCTTATAATAAACAGAGAATTGGCTTGCGGGCAACCGCATCGAAAAAAGAGGTGGCAAATGATTTGGGTATCGCGGAATTTTCCGGGCGGCAATATCGAACTTATCGGGATCGAGGGCAACACGGTGCGCGTGCGGCAGGACGTGAACGGCTGCGGCGAGCGTTGGTTTTACTGGAATTTTGCGCTCACCGTCTCCGCGCCGGGCGAATATCGCGTTTGTTTCGATGACAGCGTCGTGTCGCGGTTCGGCCCGGCGACGGAGGACAACGGCGTTTGGCGGTACGACCGCGATGCGTTTGTTTCGCATACCGAATTTACGGCGCGTTTTTTGACGGCCGGCACGCGGCGGTTTGCCTTTTCGATTCCGTACCAACTGACCGATCACGCCCGTTTTTTGGCGACGTTGCCGCGCGACCGTATCCGCCTGTACGACTGGGGATTGAGCGAACGGGGCCGCAAGATCCCCGTGTTTGCGTTCGGCACGCCGTCCGCGCGCAAAGTTGTGTTTACCTGTCGGCACCATGCGTGCGAAAGCGTGGCGGCGTATTCGCTCGAGGGCGCCGTCGCGGCCTTATTGCGGGACGAAGAATATTGCGCGCAGCATGAAACGATCGTCGTGCCGTTTGTCGACGTCGACGAGGGGACGACCGACGTGCTGATAGACTTTCACTGCCCTGCGCGTTGGGGCGGGGTACACGACCATATGAGTTTGATCGGACTGCCGTCGCCGCAAGCGGAACGGCAGCAACGGTTTTCGGAAATCCTGGCGGAAACCGACGGCGAAATTCCGTACCGCGTCGCCGATAACGTACCGTTCGGCACGCATTGGAACGTGGGCGCGGGAATGGCGACGTCCTGTTCGGCCTACTTTGCGGCGCACGGCGCGGCATTGGCTTTTTCGTTCGAACACCCCTATTTCGGCGCGGGCGAGCGCCCCTACGACGCGGCGGCGCTGCGCAATTTCGGAGAACGCATCAGCCGCGCGTTAAGACGATATTTGCAAGCGTAAAAACCGTAATCGAAAAACCCGTTGCAAGGCGCAGCGGGTTTTTGCGGTTTATTCTTTTAAGAACGTGCGTTTGATCACAGGGAACAGCAGGCCGATACACACGAGGTTGACGGCAAATACGCCGACTTGCGCCAAACGGTAGGTGACAAGCGTTTTGAAAAAGGACATGTTATAAATGTACATCAGTCCGATCGTGCTGATTCCGAGCGAGCAGACAACGAGCGAGACGATCGACCCCAGCACGACTTTGAGATACTCGTTTTTGAGCGGCAGTCGGTAGAACAGGGCGGGAAAGACGGGGAAGAGCGTGCTGCTCAACAGCAGCAGCGGGTTGGGAGGCAATCCGCCGATCAGCGTCCCCAGCGCGTCGGAAATGAGACCGACGGCGGCGCCGCCTATGGGACCGAGCATCACGCCGGCGACGATCCATGCGATGTAGGTAAAGCTGATGCGAAAACCGACGATCGTGAACATGTTGCCAAGCGTTTTCAAGACCACCGCGATGGCCGTCAAGACGGCGATATAGGTGATTCGTTTGGTGTAGCGGAGACGGACTTTCTTCTTTTCGACAGGCTCCTCTGCCGAAAGATCGTGGTTTGCAGTCGTAAGCGCTTGGTTTACGGTTGCAATTTCCTGCTGAGAATGGTGTGTTCTCATTGTCGGGCAACCTCCTATTCAGTTGTACTACGCGCCCGGCACGGAAACCCGACCGCTTCCGCACTTTATAGGCGCGCCTGTTTAGTATACCGCTTTTTGCGCTTATTAGCAACCGTTTTATCCGCAAATTCTACATTTTTTTTGCCGAACAGCGCGCGCATGTCGAACGTACCGAAAACAAAGTTCAGCCCGAACATAAAGACAAGACTGATGAGCGCCGTCAGACTGACGCGCCACAGCATGGGCATGAACGCGAACGCTATGTAAAACGCCTTGTTCAGAACGATCGCCGGCGCGATCAGAAACATCGCTTTCACGAGCGCGGTCAAGAAGTTGAGCGGCACGCGCGTCTTGCGGAAGATGACAATCACGTCGAGCGCGGTCGACACGCTCAGGCTAAGCCCCATGGCAATCGCATAAATGTTGATGTCGAAATGACCCATGAAAGCGAACATAAACGCGAACATGACGGCCGACCCGATAAAGTAGTTGATAAAACTTTTGCGCTCGAGGTCGAGCGAATTCATCATCGACGAGGTGATATTTTCGACCGAAATGGGGATTAAAAGCCAGCTCGCCGACGAGAGAAACCGACCCGATTCGGCATTGCCGTACACCATGACGCCGATCGGCTCGCCCAGCACGTAGAACACCGGCAAGAACAGCGCGGCGACGTACACCGAAAAGGTGATCGCCGACGAAATTTGCTTGTGAATGCTCGCCGTATCGTTCTGCGCGACGGCGGTCGACAGCGTCGGAATCATGACGAACGCCAACGATCCGACGACGGTGATCGGAATGTACAACAGCGGCAGCGCCATGCCGACGCTCGAGCCGAACACGGCAAGCGCCTGGTCGTTGGTCATGCCCTGATAGGTCAATAGGAACGGCACGGCGATTGCGACCAGCGAGTTGATCACGCTCGACGACGCGCGCACCATGGTGATCGGCGTTCCCGACTTGAGCAGGGGCTTGAGCGTCGGCCGCGGGTCGGACAGCTTGCCTTTGAGCGCGAAAAAGCAGATGACGACGATCAGGCACGAAACGAGGCAGGACAGCGAAGTCGCCGCCGCCGCCGACTTGAGTTTGTCGAACCCCAGCAAGAACAGAATGACGGTGATCAAGATACGCGCCACCTGTTCGGCCATTTCGACCAGGCTGACGGTGGTGTACCGTTTGCGCCCCCACAGCGTGCCGCGGAACGCCGCATACACGCCCGACAGCAGCACGGCCGGCAGCATGAACAATAGCAGCGTCATCGAAAGCGGGTCGGCGAACATGCCTGCCGCCGGTTTCGCGAGCAAAAAGACAAGCCCGATAATGATCGCCGAAACGGCGGTGTTGACGCTAAGCGCCGCCGCCGTCACCGAGTATTCGCCCCGCAAGTCGCCCGACGCGCGGAATTTGGCGGTCATTTTGGCGGCAATCAGCGGGATCCCGCTGGTGACCAAGGTCGCCAGTACCAGAAAAAAGGACAGCGCGACCTGATACACGCCGAGCGCCGCCGCGCCCAGCACGCGGGACAGATAAATTTTAAAGCAAAACCCCAGCGCACGCTCGATCCCGGTAAAAACGGTCAGCGTGAGCACGGCCCGTATGACGTTTTTCATAGTTTAATGTATGTCCACATTGCGCGAATTATGTCGGCAGCCGCGACAATCCGCGCGGAATATGCAACCGCTATAACGTCCCTTATGCCGCCCGCCCGAAAAATTTACATAAAAAACAGTCGCTCTGCACTTGACGGGGGGGGGATTTAAGCGTCGGAATAGGTGACGGTAATCCGTATTCCTTGTTTATAGTCGCCGAAGTTTCTGCCGAAGAGATTAAGACCGCCGGCATATTTGGCATTTTTCTTAACGCCGAGCGCAAACCGTATACAGTTTTCTTTGGTGATGAATGCAAAGTCGTCTATGGTGTTTTCGGCGGATACGTTGGTTTGGTTGATCCAAGTACCGTTTTCGTCGATGCGAATTTGTACAAGCATCCCATATTGCGTGGAGGCGGCAGGCCAACTCGGCGGCGTATATTTGCCGCGGCGGCCGCCGAAATCCCCGGGGGACAGATACGTTCCGATTTCCCGACCGTTCAAAATAAAGGTGATGTCCGATTTAAAAGAATTGTTATAGTTTGCGCATTCCGAACAGACTTCGAGAGAAATCAGAATATTTTCCAACACTTTGTTTTTGATGGCGGTGTTGGGGATATGGTATTCGACGAATCCCGATGTAAACCAAATAATTTCGCCCATGATCCGTCTGTAATTATAAAAGATATCGGGAAGCGCCTCTTCGCCGATCAGATTCCCCTCGGCGTCGGCGATTCCGCACGGGGCGGTAATATCCGATAGGACAAAACTTCCTACCGGAATTTCGCAGTTGAACGCATGGGAAGCGACGGCCGGCTCGTCTTCGTTCTTGACAAACAAAATTTCGAGATAATGCTTTTCCAACGCGACGATTTTCTCGTTTCCGCGTTTGGAATGGTTATGCGTCATATTGACAAGGCCGGCGCTCTGAAGTAACTTGATATGAAACGAAATGTTGGAAATCGACATGTTGAGCGTTTGCGCAATTTCTTGCACCGTGTAGGAATTGTTGACCAAAAGTGCGATCACTTTACGCCGCGTTGCCGAATTGAGCGCGGTGGCGATTTTTTCAAGCTGCGCATCGTTGCTTAAAGTAAGCGTCAATTTTCTTTTTCTCAGAATATCCCTGTTTTCAAAAAAGTCCGTCTGCATACGTACAGTATAAGGACTTGCTGAAATAATGTCAAGAGAATACGTCTGAATTTCGATATTTATCGAAGTATTAACGCGCAATTTACTATTTTAAAAATTGAGTCTTGAAAGGGACAATCGGGTATGCTATAATGTGTATAGATTGAAAATACATGCTTGCGACATGTTTCAAAAATTGCGAGAGGTGAAGAAAATGAAAAAGACAATCGCGCTGATATTCGCCGTGACTGCGGCATGTACGTTGTTTCTAAGCGGATGTTTTTTTACCGCAAACGAGCAGGGAAGCAACGATAATATTGCCGCCGAGGAATTCGTTCTCGACCCGAACAAACAGTATAGCATTGAATTTATGATGTGGGGCGCCAAGGACGAGCAAGATAATTATGCGGCGCTGATCGATCGGTTTATGGACGAACACGAGAATATCATGGTAAGCATTACCACGCAAGACGCCACGCAGTACATGAGTACGCTTACGGGCAGACTTTCGGGAACGATGCCGGACTTGTTTTATCTGCCGGAATACGATTTCCGGCCGTGGGTCAATGCGGGGCGACTGCTCTCGATTACCAACGGATTCAGTCAGGAAGAGTATTCTTCGCTTTGGTCTACGGCCGTCGATTGGTATTCCTACAACCGCACCACGAAAAAAGCGGGCGTAAGCGACGGCTCGGATTTGTACTGCCTGCCTAAGGATATAGGGCCGTGGACGCTGATGTACAATGCGGATATGATAGACGAGGCGGTCGCGGCCGGCAAACTTACGCAAGCAGACGCGGATAAACTGGCGGACGACGGCAACGCGCTTACGTGGAAAGAGTTTACCGATATCTGCGTGAAACTGCAAGATTACTTCGGTCGGGAAAAGAATAACGACAAATTTTTCGCCGTGCCGTATTATGAGTTGAGCAGCGCCGTTTGGTCGAACAATGCCGACTACTTCGACGCCGACGCCAAACAAAGCCGAATCACCGACGACCGTTTTGTAGAGACCGCCGAATGGCTTTGGGATCTTATGTACACATACGGCGTAATTCCCAAATCGACCGGCGATTCTGCGCAGAACATGTTTCTTGCGCGTAACAGCGCTTTTTGTTGGGTCGGGCCGTATCTGACGCCCATGTACCACCAACAAAAGATGAACTACAGGCTGATACCGGTACCGTACAACGGCGACAATCCCGACGCGAAAAGCACCACTTGGATCGGTACTTTGGGGCTTGCTATCAGTAAGACCAGCAAGGCGCCCGCCGCCGCGCTCGCGCTTATGAAGTACTTGAGCGTCAATGCCGCCGCGCAAAAAGATTTTTATACGCGCGGACAGCTTATGCCCAACTTAAAGTCTATGGCGCTGGATACGAATGCGTTTTTATCGACAACGGATGCGTCGGTAGCTTTATGGCCGGCAAATCGCAGTGTGTACTGCGATATCGTGGACGGATTCGGCGGCGATACAAAAGCGGCGCTCGGCCGAAACGGAGACGACAAGATCGGCGGAAGAGTGCGCCCGCACTATCATACGTTTGAAAACAACTGGTTGACCGCACTCGAAACGGAAATGGCGAATATTTATGCGCTCAAAAGCAAAGACGGCATTCGCGGACGTCTGGAGAGTTTTAACGCCACGATGCAAAGCTACTTGGATCGCTCCAACGCCAGCGCCGGCATCCGATAATCGACATGATGAAACATTCTCTCAAAACAAAAGAAAGGTGGATTGCGTTCGGATTCGTGACGCCGCTGTTTGTCGGGTTCTTCATCTTTACCGTAATTCCGTTTGCGGTGGCGATTCTGTACAGCTTGGTGGATTATATGCCGCTGGCCGGCACGGTGTCGCCGATCAGTCTACAGGTATTCGTCAGCCTTTTTCGCGGCGAATACGTTATGGTGGGATTCGGCAAAGCGATTGTCAATACCTTAATCATTATGCTGAGCATACCGCTCAACTTGATAATCGGTTTGCTGTTTTCCGCCCTCATTACGCAAAAGTGGTTTAAAGGCGGCGCGGTCTTGCGCGTCATCCTGTATTTACCGGCCGTAACGGGCGCGGTTGCCATCACGCTGGTGTGGAAACTGATGTTTAACGAAACGCAGGGAATCGTAAACGTAGCGCTCAAAGGCTTGGGATTGATAGACGAAAATATAAACTGGTTGGGGATCACGTCGGGCGAATTTTTCCCGCGGTTTGTGCTCATTCTCAAAAACGTGTGGGGTGGGATCGGCGGCGTAGTCATTTTATACGTAGCGGGCATTCTCAACATATCCGAGTCCTATTACGAGGCGGCGGAAATAGACGGCGCAAGCAAAATCCGACAGTTCTTTGCCATAACCGTGCCCATGCTGACGCCCATTACGTTTTATCATCTTATTGTATCGATCATAGGCGGACTGCAAGCGTTTATGGATACGCAACTGCTTGCCAACACCGGCGCGACGCAAACGATCGTGTATTTCATTTACGACCACGGCATCAACAATTACCGCTACGGCTATGCGTCGGCGGCATCGGTATTGCTTGCGATTGCGGTCATGATCATCACGGTGGTGCAATTCAAACTGTCGGACAAATGGGTGTTTTCGGAGTAACGGTATGCGAGACAAAACGAAAATCAATCATGCGTTTTCCGCAGTAGGGAAAACGGCGTCGTATATCGTGTTGCTGCTTGCCGCGCTCACAACGGTGTTTCCGTATGTGTGGATGGTATTGGCTTCTTTTAAAACGGGAATCGAAATTTCCACATACCCCGAGCAAATCTTTCCCAAGACGCCGAGTTTTACGGCCTACCAAAGAGCATTCGCCGAGTTGCATTTATCGACCGGCATACGCAATACGCTTATTTTGGAACTGTTTTCGGTCTTGATTCCGCCGTTTATATCCGCGCTCGGCGCCTTCGCGTTTGCAAAACTGGCTTTACCGTGTCGCAGGGTGTTGTTGCTTACGCTACTCAGCAGTATGATGATTCCGTATGCGGCGCTCATGTTGCCGCAGTATCAAATATGGCAATCGCTCAACATGGTTGGTACGCTTTGGCCGCTGATCATTCCCAACTTTTTCGGCGGCGCGCTGATGACGTTTTTCTTTATACAGTACATGCAAGGCGTGCCTACCGAACTGTTCGAGGCGGCTAAGATTGACGGCGCGGGATATCTGCGGCAATTTTCGGTCATTATGATTCCCATGGTGAAAGCCGCGCTTACCGCGCAAATCGTATTTGCGTTTGTCGGTACTTGGAACGATTATTTTATCCCGTCGATTTATTTGAACAAAGCGGAAGTCAAAACATTACAGCTACAGCTGCTGTCGCTTCAGCAACAGCAAAATAATCTTATGGATATGAATGTGGTAATGGCGGGATCGGTGCTGTCCAGCATACCGATGCTTGCCGTGTTCATCGGTTGTCAGAAATTTTTTGTCGAGTCGCTTGCGATTTCGGGTATCAAAGGCTAAAGGAGGGGTTATGAGAAAGCTATTGGTTGGGCTGTGCGTAGCGGTGCTTGCGTCCGTCCTGTTGATGACGGGGTGTAAGCCGAAAGTGCTGCCGCCGACGTATACGCCGTATGTGCCGCCGTACACGGAAGGGGAAGGCGATTTCGATTTCGAATCGAACGCATTTTCCGCCGATGTGACGCTCGACGGAAAACTCGACGATGCGCGTTGGGGGCAAGAGGACGTCGTTACTTTGGGCACGTGGGACGATACCGATGTGCAAAGCGGCGAATACGGCGCGATCGTTTGCGATGTGAACGACTACGCAGGATCGAAGCGCGCCGTCATACGTATGTTTCGCGGTACGGTAGGATTCCATTTCGGGTTTGAAGTGCGCGATACCGACGTAACGTATTTAAAGCAAGAGGACGGGGACTCGGCCATTTGGAGCGATAATATTCTTGTCAATCTGTGTACCGCTATCGACGGCGCAACCATTCCCATGTCGGACGACTACTACTTCCTCGTGACGGCATATGGGAATTACTGCTTCCGTCGAGGTGCCAACGCCGCGGGAATGTGGGGCGCTTGGAGCGGCGTGCTCGACTATGAGGCCGCACTGCATACGGAAGGCGACAATGTAGTCGGATTCGGGGTGGAATTGGTTGTTCCTTATGCGCAGCTCGGGCTGGATAAAGACAGCCCTATCGGCGTAACATTCCGCTCTTGCGACCGCGTGACTGCGCTCAATGCCATGGTGGAGCGCGAATGGTATTATAAAGGCGGCGCGCATCCGTTCAATACACCGAACGACTATATCATTTGGGGCGAAGACAACGAGCTGTATTCGTACTATGACTATGCGATGCCGCCCGTAACGGTGAACGGCAGACTGTTGGACTATGTGACGGGTGAGCCGCTCGCCGCGGTGCGCGTAGGGGAGACTACGACCGACGCGAACGGTGCGTTCACGTTGGAAAACGTCAATGCGAATGTCGATTTGACGCTTACGGCCAGCGGCGACAGTTTATTGGGCGATCAATCGTTTACCGTTTCCAAAGATGCGATGCGCGTACTCAAAGGCGGCGTCCTGTCTATCAGTGAAAAGATTCTTACCAAAGCCAATACCGTCACGCAAACGATTTACGGAAAAGTAACGTCCGTGGGAAGTTTGGACGGCGCGACCGTGCGTGTGGGCGATACCGTCGCGGACGTCGAGGCGGACGGAAGCTACTCGCTGCGGCATACGTTTACGGCGGCTGAAGCGAAGATGTGCGTAACCGCAGGCGGTGGCAATGCGAGTTTGGACAGCGAGATCTCCGTCACGCAAGCGCTCAACGCGCCCGTCAACATCGATATAGAGCTTCCCGTCATGACGCTGCTGCCGCAAGCGTTCGGGGCGAGCGGGAACGCCCGCGCGTACCTCGGTTGGGTCAAAGACGGATTGTTCGTGCGTATCGTAAATAAGGGGGCGACCAACGGTTTCGGCGTGGCATATTCTGCGGACGGGGAGACCGGCAAAGTCGTTTTGTATCATCAATTCGGTACGATGTGCGTCGAAGATTTTGTTACGCAAGCATGGGGCTATCAACCGCCGGCCAACTTCGGTATCACCGCATCGCAAACATCGATGTCCGACGGAACCGATGTCTTTACATTTGTAATTCCTTACGACACCTACGGCATTACGCGCGGCGACCTTAAAATTGCGCCGTTCGAGTATACGGCGGCCGGTCCGTTCGCCTGGTATACGGACGAAAACGGCATTGGGTACCCGTTCGGCAATGT
This sequence comes from Clostridia bacterium, assembly GCA_022791055.1. Lineage (GTDB taxonomy): Bacteria > Bacillota > Clostridia > Christensenellales > Pumilibacteraceae > HGM11386. The sequence goes on from JAAVYI010000025.1 coordinate 23,033, forward strand.
GAACGCGCTTGCCGAATATCCGACGTTGGCTGCGAACGGTCAAGTTACTTTCGTGCCGCCTCCGCCGCCGCTTACGGTCGTTTCTGCCCATACGGTTGCGGCGTTCGGCAAAAGCGGGGCCGTTGCGCGGTTCGAAAAGTTGAGCGGTGCGCAAAACGGAATTCGCGTAACGGTCACCTATACGCCGGCCGAAGGCTTTTGGGGATTCGGCATCATTTTCTACGATACGGCCGCGCAAAAAGGCGTGACGCAACTCTATGTTCCGAGCGCCGGTACGGTCGACCATAGAGAATATCAGAATTGGGTATGGAACGGCAACTACGTTTTACCGTCTACGGTAGGCGTGGAAATCAGTCAGTCTACGCAAGACGATAAAGCCGTACTTACCTTGTTTTACGATTACGCAACCTTTGCCTTATCGAATTACGGTTTAAATATAACAGCCGATACGGAGACGGTTGCGTTGCAGATGTTCGAATACGTATTGGATAATTCGGGCAATTTGTACGGATGTTACAATACCATTTCCGACGCATCCGGCAACCCGTTGGCTTTTGACAATCCGGCCAATATGGTTATCTGGAATACGGCGGCGTAAGGAGGAACAACGATGAAAAAAACGATCGCATTTTTGATTTTTATATGTCTTGCCGCCATGTCGGTATTCAGCGGCTGTGCGCCTACGCAATATGCGCCTATAGTGTCGACAGACGCGTTGGAAAATTTCGAAGCGCCCGATTACGGCGTAACGTATTACGACAACTATCAATACAATGCGTATTACAACCCGGAAGAAGCGCAAAAGCATTTGCCGGATCAGGGTGTGTACGGCTCGGGTAACGCCTTTATTCTTCGCTACAACGGCCGTTACTATATGTATATGGGGTCGTCCAACTTTGCGTCTTCGAGTCTGCCGTGTTGGGTTTCCGAGGATCTTATGGTTTGGGAGAAAGTCGACAACGGTCGGAACACCGTAGGATTTATTGCCGAAGATCCGCGGCTTGCCTTTGCGTATCCGCCGTGCGTTCGGCAGTATAACAATCGCTTTTATATGTACCTCTACATTAAAAACGATGTTATCGAGCAAGGCAACTATATTCTCGTTGCCGACTCGCCGATCGGGCCTTTTGAATTTGTGACCGACGACGGCGGCGAACTGCTTTGCTATACGATTGCGGCGACTGCCACCAATATCGATGCCGACATTTTCATAGACGATAACGAAGACGTTTATTTTATGAGCGCGCATCAAGACAACTACTTTACGGGAATCCGCGCTTTTAAAATGCCGACCATGGACAGAGTTGCCTATGACGACGACAATTATATCAATATTGCGGAAAGCTCGGTGGGCGGATGGACGGAAGGCAACGGATTCTTTAAGAGAAACGGCAACTACTATCTGATGTATACAGGTTCGAATATCCTAAGTCCCGGCTATCTTACGCACTATTCTACGGCAATCGGCGACGGTTGGAAAAATGCGTTCGGCACGGAAGACCGCGTGAATGCGCAAGGATTCGAGCAGGGCATAGATTGGCCGATGGGCTGTGAAACCGATCCCGAATTTTATTCGCTGGGACACGCGACTTCGGTACTCGGTCCGGATATGGACGGCTTGTATTATCACTATTTCAGTGTCAATTCCTCCGGGCCGAACTGTACGTTTGCCATCGACAGACTGATCTTCAACGGCACCGGCATGGACGCGGCGCAGACACAGTACCGGTCGGTAACGCCGAAACGGCCGCAAATTTACAGCTACGATCCGCTTGGCGACAGTCGGTTTACGGCGTCGGACGGCCGGCTGCTGTCTAACGATAGCACCAATACGGTCTTCACCGCCGAATTTAACTTTGTGGGCGACACGGAAAGCGTGTTTGCCTATCGGGACGAAAACAATTATTGGTCGGTCGGGGTGGATATAGCGGCGAAAAAAGTATGTCTTTTCGAGACGGTAAACGGCGTAAAAAGCGAACGGGCAACCGGCAGCATTGTGCGCGCATACGACGCGCCCAACCTTCTTAAGACGGTGCGGGTTGCCTATGCGGACGGGTTACTCGACGTTTATTTCGACGATTTGCTCAAAATCGAAAATTTTGCCGCAACCGTTTCGGCAGGAAAATTCGGCTATATGTATGCAAGCGAAAGCAATGTTTCGTTCGGCTATACGGCAGCATCTGCCGTCGCAAAGGGCTTAAGCGACAAAGTAGAGCCGAAACTGTCGTATATCAACATCGGTGCGGAAAGCTATTTGCCGCAAGGCGTATATGACGGACACGGCTCCGTTTTACGGCAGGGCAGCGGCTATGCCGTCGTCGACGCCGACGAATACAACGGCGCGCATATCGGTTTGGGCAAAATGTGTCTTACAAATGCGGGGGATACGGCTACCTATCTCGTCGATTTCAAAACCGGTCGGACCGGCGGCGGGAGCGGTTATTACGCATTGCACATGACGATGAACAAGCAAAACGGCGGCAAGCAGATCGGCGTTCGCGTGGACGGCGGCCAAATGTTCGTTGTTACGCTTCCGCAAGTCGATCCGACAAACGGAGAGGCGCTTATTAAGACGTATGTAACCGATATTCCCGTAGCGGCCGGCGTTCATCAGATCTCGTTCACATGTTTGGGAGACGGGGTGGAGTTCCACTCGTTTACGTTTACCGAAAGTTCGAGCGAAAAATTTTCGTATGAACAGTCGCTCGAATCCGCGCCCGCAAACGGTATGGAGCAGCGCACGCTTTGGCGCTTTCAAAAACAGGACGGCGACGAGAAGGCGTCGCTTGTATCGAGAGAGGGTGCGCGGTCGTTGGTGTATTTCGGCGGCAAGAGTCTTGTGAACTATACGGTCGAATGCGACTTCCGCATCAATACCGACAGCGCCTATACGGCCGGCTTTATCATCGGCGGCAACCGATACTCCGATTCGGCGTATGTGACCGAAGATTATCGGTATATACAGGGATATTACGTATCGTTTACAAAAAGAGCCGCTAAGATTGAAAAGCTCAACTACACACACACCGACAGCAATGCGGCGGCGGAGCGCGTCTCGCTGGAAATCGGCGCATGGAATCATGTCAAAATCACGGTGCAGGGAAGCACGCTTTCGGTAGAGATCGTCGGTGGCGGTCGGAACACAACTCTCACATTTACCGACAGCATTGCGTTCGGCGGCGGCCGATTCGGTTTCTATTCTTCGGGCGCGTCCGCCTCGTATCGCAACCTTAGGATAACAGGGTAGACGCATGGAAAAAACTTTGGTCATTTTACAGCAGGATTTCGGCGAAGAATGGATCGCGCCGCTTGTAAACAGCGGTGTCACACGGGTCGGACTACATGTCAACCCGTTTGACGCATCGGTGGAAGCGTTTTTAGAGTCGCTGGACGGCCTGCGCGGCGTTATCGACGCATTGGAAGAGAAAGGCATTGTAACGGAGTACTACCTCCATGTCGTCGGCTATCTTCTGCCGCGCGTATTATTTGCCGAGGCACCCGCGCTGTTTCGCATGGATGCGAACGGACGGCGGGTCGACGACTACAACGGTTGTCCTTCCAATGCGCGCACGCTCGACATAATAGCCGAACAGGCTGCGCGGTTGGCCGCTCGACTGGGACAGCGCTCGCATCGGTACCATTTGTGGCAAGACGACGATCTCGGCGGCGACATTTCCTGCCGTTGCGTTGCCTGTAAAGCGCTTACGCCTTCTAAGCAAAATTTGATATTGGCGCAGGCGATCCTGCGCGGCTTACGGGCTTACGATTCGGAAGCGGAAATTTCGCTGCTCGTGTACGGGGAAACAGATCCGGATATAGAGCCGCAGGACGGCATTTTCGTCGAGTTCGCACCGTTTAGACGGGATCACGGACGGCCGATGCTATGCGGCGAGAAAAATCGGGCGTACCGACTTCGGTTGGAAGGATTGCTGAAAAAATTCCCCGCGGACAAAATCGAGGTACTCGAATACTTTCTGAGCTACGATTATGCGGGATTTTGCAGGGACGGACGCGCTGAACAGGATATGGAATATTATCGGTCTCTCGGAATACAACGGCTATCTTCGTTTGCCGTATTTCCGCAGGAAAAGTACGTGCAGACGCACGGATTCGACGGCATATATAAATTTTTTGCAATATAGGAATCAAGGTTATGGCAAATAATAACGGCGTAGTGATTATCAATCAGGACTTCTCCATCGATTGGATGGATCTTCTTTCGGAGTGCAACTTAAAGACAATCGGATTGCATTCTCTGTACAGTACGGGCGGCCTCGACGGTCACTTAAATTGGCTGCTCAACGAAAACACGCAAAAGTTGCTGGAAAAGTTCGAGAGTAACGGTTTTACGATCGAGCATCAGCTTCACGCGGTAGATTGGCTTTTGCCGCGGTCGCTTTTTAAGGTATATCCGGAGTGGTTTCGTCAAAACGATGCAGGTGAGCGCAGTCCCGACTGGAATTTGTGTGTCAGCAATGCGGACGCACTGTCTTTTGTCGAGACGTCTGCGTATAAGTTGGCGTTGTTGCTCAACCAAAAATCCCACCGCTATTATATTTGGAGCGACGACTGCCCTAACAGTATATGCAAGTGCGAGTCGTGCCGCGCTTTAAGCGGCGCGGATCAAAATATGATTATTATGAAGCATGTATTAAAAGGGCTGAAACGGTTTGATAAAGCCGCCAAACTGAGCGTGCTTTCCTACCAGGATTCGCTTGGGTTGCCGTCGATACCGCCGGACAAAGATATGTTTTTGGAATTTGCGCCGGTGGACAGAAATCATTTTACCCCGATCGACGGCGATGACGAATCCAACGTGCGCAACCGAAACGTTTTGGAGGATTTACTGAAGGTATTTCCGGCCGCCTCGACGCATATTTTGGAATACTATCTCGACGTATCTTTGTTTTGCAAATGGAAAAGAGAAGACGCGCGCGCGCTCAACCTCGATGAAAAAGTTTTGCGCCGCGACGCGATCTATTACAAGAGCCTCGGCGTAGAGGGCATGACGACGTTTACCGGCTTTATCGACAAGAATTGGCGTCGCAAGTACGGCGACGATGATATCAAAACATATGCAAAAACCGTGAATGAAGTTTTCGGGTAAGTCCGAATTGCTTGTATAAAAAAGAGAGTCTTGCCGAAAAAAGCGACTCTCTTTTTGTAATGCTACTATGAGAATTTGTTACGGGTTGTCGGTTTGCTCGCAGTCGCAATGTGTATCTTGGGGCGAATCCGATCTGCCTAAAGCCGATCGCAGCAAGGCGTACAGACAGCGGCCTGCGTTGCGCACATTGCGGCGGATACGGAAATATTCGATTGCCAACAGGACGAATAAAAGTGCAGTCGAGCCGACGAGCAACAGGAACCACCATTTCAGCGGTGTGCCGGGTACGCACGGCGCGTCGATGTACATGGCCTCGCTCTGTTTACAAACGTCGAGCAGAAAAAGACCGTACAAGGTATAAAGGCCGATTCCGATAGGATAGTATTTCCAGCCGCGGATCGACGGCGAAAAATGCTTGCATTGCAGGAGCAGTACCGAAAGCAGTAGCGCAATTGCGTGGTGCAGCAAGCCGGAGATCGTAGGCAAGAAGAAAAAGGAGGTCGCTTGTCCCAAAAAGTTGGGATATACAAGCGCAGCAATGCCGCCGACAAGGGCTACATAGACGAGCAAATGCAACAGTTTCGCGTGCGGTCGTCCAAGTAAGACCGTAAGCGCAAGCAGTAAACTTGTTACGCCGCAATAGGAGTTGGGCAATAGCTGTACGGCGTCCCGATGCCATACGGCAAGAGAAATCCGATTGAGCACGACAAGGATCAGCAAAGACAGCGCCGTACATTTCAAAAACACGGTTTTTCGTTTGTCCGTCGTCATACCGTACTGTACGATGAGTACGGCGGCAACCGCTATACAAAGAAATACTGCCAAAAAAGTCAAATGCTGCCAGCCGAATACTTTGGGCGCCATCTCATTCTCTCCGAATCGATTCGATCGCTTTCAGTATACCGCATTTCGAAAAAAATTGCAATCGAATCGAGCTTCTTGCTTGACGAGACCCGGCAATGCGCAAACGGCTACCCGAATTTCCGCGCCGGTTTTTACATTTACGGGAGCCATGGACGCGCCATAAACGAAAGGCTATATTACAGATTAACGTAAAAAACGCGCAAGAAAGAGATAGGGAACAAGGAACGCCGCGGGCGAACGTTCGCAGCTGTTTTTGTTTCGGCACGGTACGGCAAAATTCGGTAGGCGAATCGATTGTGTTCGCGCGCCGAAATGTGTTATAATGAAAGTACTGTATTTTTAGGGTGCGTGTTTCGTGTGGGATGTTGTGCTTGACGCGCTGCTCGATACGCTCAAACTGTTGCCGCTGCTGCTGGCCGCGCATGTGGTCATCGAAGTGTTCGAGTATACCGCCGCGTCGAAAATACAAGTCAATAAGGTGCTCAAAAGCCGCCTGGCGCCGCTCATCGGGACGGGGCTGGGCGTCATTCCGCAATGCGGTTTTTCGGTGGTCGCAACCAACCTGTACGCCCGCCGCGCGATCAACCTCGGCACGCTGTTGGCCGTCTATATCGCTACGTCCGACGAGGCGGTCCCGATCTTGCTGTCCGACCCCGCGTCGGCGATCAAACTGTTGCCGCTACTGGGTATCAAGATCGTCATGGCGCTGTCGGCCGGCTACGGGATCAATTTACTGTTGCGAAAACGCACGTTAAGCGACGTGCACGATCTGCCTGTCGAGTACGGCTGCCACGGCCACGCGCTCACGCACGCCGACGAGGAGACGGCGGCCGACTGTGCGGACGCGACCGAACCCGAACCGGCGGCAACCAAACGCCGTTTCGATTGGCGCGCGTTCGTGTTGCATCCCGTGTTGCACACGCTGACCGTCGCGGCCTATATCCTCATCGTCAATTTTCTGTTCGGCACAGCCGTGTACTATATACGCGAAGAGCGGCTGCTCGAATTTATGGGCAGCATTCGTTACTTGCAACCGGTACTGGCCGCGTTGGTCGGCTTGATCCCCAACTGCGCCTCGAGCGTGGCAATCACGCGCATGTTCGCGCTCGGCGGGCTGAATTTGGGCGCGGCGGTGGCCGGGCTTGCCGTCAATGCCGGTCTGGGCTTTGCCGTATTGTTTAAGGAAAACAAACATATCAAAGAAAATATTTTGATCGTCGTCGGCCTCTACGTGTTCGCCGTAGCGGCGGGTATGCTGGTCACGCTGATCGGCGCATGGTGGGGCGTATGACGTGCCGCCTATGTCCCCGTAACTGCGGCGACCGTGCGCGCGGCTTTTGCGGGCAGGGCGCGGCGGCCGCCGTTGCACTCGTCGAGGGCAAGCCGTACATGTTGCACCGATTCGAGGAGCCTGTGATCGCGGGGACGCGCGGCAGCGGCGCGATCTTTTTCGTCGGTTGCAACTTGCGTTGCGTGTATTGCCAAAATGCCGACATCAGCCGCGGCGACGGCGCGTCGGTCACGCTCGACGAAGTCGCTTTAAGCGCGCTGTTTTCAGAGGCGGCCGCCGTCGGCGACACGCTGTCGCTGGTGACTGCGGCGCATTTTATAGCGCCGGTCTCCCGCGCGTTGCGGGCCGTGCGGGACAAGTTGCGCGTGCCCGTCGTGTACAACTCGAGCGGTTACGAATCGGTTTCCTCGCTGCGACTGCTCGACGGGCTTATCGACGTCTATCTGCCCGACTTCAAACACGTCGACGCGCAGCGCGCGGCGCGCTACAGCCATGCCGCCGACTACCCGCAAGTCGCGCGGGCGGCGATTGCCGAAATGTACAGACAAGTCGGCGCAGCAAAGGTGCGGGACGGCCTGTTGCGGCGCGGTATGCTCGTGCGGCACTTGGTGTTGCCCGGCGGCAGAGAAGAGGGCGCGGCCGTCATGCGCGAGATCGCGGCCTTAGCGCCGGGCGCGCTCGTCAGCGTCATGCGGCAGTACACGCCGGCGTTTTGTCCCGACGCCTATCCGGAACTTAAGCGCCGCGTGACGTCGTTTGAATACGCGACCGTCGTCAACGAGGCGGCGCGGTTGCAGTTAGGCGGCTTTATGCAAGGGAAGGGCTGCGAAAGCAAAGCGTTCACGCCCGCATTCGATTGACAAAGCGCGTGAATGGGCGTATAATAGTCGGAAACAGCGAGCCACGGAACTCGCGCAAAAGAGGATAGCATGTATTACGCGTTGTACGTTTTACTGGCAGCCGCAGTCGTTTTCGTTTCGATCAAATTGGCCGACTACGTCGATCTGCTGGATAAAAAGACCAAAATATCGGGCGCGGTGATCGGCGGCATCATGTTGGCGGCGGTCACTTCTTTGCCCGAACTGTTTACCAGTATTACTGCGGTCACGATCGTGCGCCAACCGGGACTGGTCATCGGCAATATTTTGGGTAGCAATCTTTTCAACGTTGCCGCGCTCGGTTTGGTGCTGCTGCTTTTTATCCGCAGCTTTCATGCCACCGCAGTCAGCCGCTATCATTTGGTCGCCGTGGCGGGAACGCTCGTCATGTTCGGACTGGTCGCCGCCGCAATGTTTGCCGACGAGCCGAAACTCGGTTGGGTCAGCATGGTCTCGCCGATCATGCTGGTCGTGTACGCGCTCTTTATTTGGAAGATGCCCAAGGTCGAGGAGAGCGGCGGCGCAGAAGTCGAAAGCCCTCTGACCGTCAAGCAGATCGTCGTGCGCTTTGTCATTGCGGCCGTCGTTTTGATCGGCGCGAGCATTGCCATTACCTACGTGTCCGACGTCGTAGCCGAATCGCTCGAACTGGGCAAAACGTTCGCGGGCGCGCTGCTGTTGGGGCTGACCACCTCGCTGCCCGAAGTGGTTTCCACCGTTGCGCTTTGCCACAAAAAGAACTTCAACGCGGCGTTCGGCAACATCTTCGGCAGCAACATGTTCAACTTCATGATCCTCGTTGTCGCCGACGTACTCAGCTTTACGCAGGGCGCGACCGACGTCTTTATTTGGGACACGCAGTCGCAGTGGCTGCTGATTTTCGGCGCGGCCGCAACGCTTGTTATGCTGACAACCTATCTTTTGAAGTCGTTTGTGAAAAAGCCGAGCCGCATCGTGTTGCCGATCACCTACGGGGTACTCAACGCCGCCGCACTCAGTTGCTATATTCTGTTTATCGCCCTTTCGTTGCTCTGATTTCACAAAAACAAGCCGCTGTTTTTAGTCGCTTGTCATACGCCTACCATAATTGCCCTGTATACTGTAGGTATCAAACTTACTCGATGCCGGCCTCAGACGAACCGGAGGCGGCATCGGGTAGAGGAGGGCGTTATGAAATTTGCCAAATACGAGGCGTTGATCGCCACGGTCATCTGTACGGCGGCCGGGCTGACCATACTGGAAAACAGCAAGCGGGAGCAGCAATCGCAGTCGGCGCAACAAACCGCCGAACAGTCGGCGGAAGAAAAAAACACCGACCCGGAAAAAATTTTTTAAAAAACTTTTAAAAAACAGTTGACAAATCGAAAGAACTATACTATAATAGTAGTGTAATCAGCAAACGGAACTTCGTTCCCGGCGTTGGTTATCATCAACACGCTCATCATTTTCCCCCTTATCATATAGCAGGCGATCGGCTTCCATGTCGGTCGTTTTGCATTATAGGGGATCGGGCGCTTTGCGTATAGGGGAATCGGTCATTTTGATAGGGCGGGAGACCGCGGCCGCGCCCGAATGGGACATTTCGCAAAAAATAACGACCGCGAAAAATACAAACCGACAAATCGGAATTGGCAGAGGTAAATAAAATGTGTTGCAGTATAGCAAAAAGCACGCCCGCAAAATATGAAAAAATGATGGAGGCGTTGGTGCCGCCGTTATTTGATCTATTAAAAGAACTGGATGCGCTTGAACAGGAAATTTTTGCTCGCAACCGTGCAATGGATGCGGAAAAGCCCGCACTGAACATTCCGTCTCACCAGACACATCCGAAATGGGAAGAACTGATACGTGAATACAGAACACGCTTTAAGGATATTATCGATAAAAGAGTCAGTGAAAAACTCAAGTCGCGCGGATATGCAAATAGCTTCGGCGAGCCGAGTCGGTATTTTTATTTGAAAAGCGGAGCGTATACGGCAGAGTTTACTATGCGAAAGGATGATATGGCGAATGTCATTATACAGTACAAAAGCTCTCTTGACAAAAAACACAAATTTGTACTTCGACTGATTGACGGCGTATGGCTGGTTGACGAAAAATATTACGGATTCGGGAACGAAAAAACATGGTACTTAGATAGCATTTGAAAATTGCTCGTTCGGAAAATGGGGAAATGCATAGCGCGCTATACTTCACAAGATAGCGCGCTAATTCTTTGCCTACAAGGAAATGTAAATCTTCGACGTTCTGTCGTGTTAAGAATTTTGCTCGTCGAGCGGCAGACGGTTGGGGTCGGGACGACTGCGCACGAACAGCAACAGAAACAGGAACATAACGACGGGGAACACGACGGCGGTCAAAAGGCCGGCTTTTAAGGCAGAACCTGCGACGACCGCGCCCGATTCGGAAACCCAACCGACCATGCCGGGGCCGAGCGCGCAGCCGACGTCACCGAACAGCGCCATGTACGCGAACATGGTAGCGCCGCTGTCGACGCGGCGGGCGGACAGGCTGAGTACCCCCGGCCACGCCATGCCGATGCTTAAGCCGCACAGCGCGCAGCCGATCAAGCTGACGGCGGGAACGGGCGCGAACACGGTCAAGAGATACGCGCCGATATTGACGGCGGCGCACACGGTCAGCATCAGCCGCAATTTGAGTCGCGCGCCGAATATGCCGTACAGCAGCCGCGCGACGCCCATCAAGACGGCGAACGCGCCCATGCCCAAAAGGTCGCCGATCGCCTTGTCGACGCCGATCGCCGTTTCGGTAAAGAGCGACGCCCACTGCGAAATGGCCTGTTCGGCCGCGCCGGACGCCAGCATCAAGACGCCCATGATCCAAAACAGTTTGTTTTTGAAAAGCGATTTCTTTTCGGAAGTCTCTTCCTGCGCTTTCGGCAAATAGACGAAACAGAACAGTATCGCGTTGGCGGCGGGCAGCGCCGTCCACAGCACGGGCAGCAGATACCACAGCTCGTCGGGAAGGAATACGTCTACCAGCGTCGTCAGCCCGACGACGGCAACCACACCCCAGCAGTAGAACGAGTGCAGCAGGCTGATGGCGCGCGAGTTGTTTTGGTCGGAAATGCCGTCGACGATCGGACTGGTGATGACTTCGAGCAGCCCGCCGCCGATGTTGGTGACGACATACGCCAAAATGAGCGCGGGGAAGATCGGCATACACAGCGGCAGCAGCCCGAGCATCAACAGCCCGGCCGCGCACAAAATGTGGGCGGCGACAGCGCTCACGCGATAGCCGATCTTGGGAACGAAGCGGGACGCGGCGAAGTCGGTCAGGATTTGTAGGACAAAACCCAGGCTGACCAGCAAGCCGATTTTATCGAGCGCGAGCGAAAACCGCGTGTTGAAGATGACGAACAGCAGCGGCGCGAGGCAGCAAACGGCGGCCTGCGTGACTGAGGCGAGATAGCAAGCCGCGACCGTCGGGCGTCGGCGTATATGTACAGCGTTGTTTTGCGTTTCCATAGTATAAAGTCATTATAGTGGTTGACTGCGGGAAAGTCAACCGAACAGGTAAAGTTTTTCTTCGGATCTCGTTGCGGGAATCGGCATGATCCCCGCACCTGTTTTCATACTATGCAAAAAGCATTTTCGCCGTTCCTGTCCGCGAAATACGTACGCGTCGATGAATCGCTTGACAAACGGCGACAAATGCGCAAATATATAAGGAAGAAAGCGGCGCATATTCGGGCAACCTTACGGAGGAAAAGAATGTTTACATTTGAACATGTGGCAAAGACGTACCGATCTAAAAAGGGCGTGGACTGCGACGCGTTGAAGGACATTTGCTTGGCTTTGCCGGACAGCGGTTTTATCGTCGTGTGCGGGCAGAGCGGCAGCGGGAAAAGCACGTTTTTAAATCTGTTGGGCGGATTGGACACGCCGACGAGCGGGGAATTGCGGTTTAACGGCAACAGCCTTTCTTCGTGTTCGGACAGCGAGTTGGCCGACTACCGCAGCAACGCGGTCGGCTTTATCTTTCAGGAATTTCACTTACTCGACAATATCAACGTCTCGCAGAATATCGAAATTGCCTTACAGTTGCAAGACCGCAAAAACAAGGCGGAGCTGATCGCCGAGGCGCTCGCCAAAGTGGGGCTGACCGGCTACGAAAAGAGGCGGATCTATGAACTGAGCGGCGGGCAGAAACAGCGCGTGGCCATTGCGCGCGCGCTGGTGAAGTCGCCGCGCATCATACTGGCCGACGAGCCGACCGGCAGCCTCGACAGCAAGACGGGCAACGAGATCTTCCAACTGCTCAAAAGCCTGTCGCAAGACTGTCTCGTCGTTACGGTCACGCACGACATGGAAAAAGCCAAAACGTACCATGACTATCTTATCGAGATGGCCGACGGCGAGATCGTGTTTGAAAACTGTCCGCCGGTCGCTTCGCGGTTTAAGCCGCTCGAAAAGCCGAAAACAGCCTTGCCGCTTGCCGTGTCGTTCCGCATGGGGGCGGATAACTTGCGGAAACAGCCGATCCGCACGGCCAGTACGATCTTCATTTCTTTTATGACGATCTTCTTTCTGTCGATGGCGCAATTCTTTTTGATGTATTCGCGGGCGGACGTGCAGTACAAAATGATGAAAGACGATCCTGCGTATACAACGGTTACATTGCATCAGAAATACAAGCCGGACGGCGAGTCGCTTATGGAGCCTTGGCTGTACAGCACGATTGCCGATCTGAATAGCAAATATCCCGGAATACGGTATATACGGGATACGGTCGTCGAGGGCGCGCAGACATTGTTGGATCTCGGCTTGACGTTCGTCGGCGACTATTACGAGCCGGACGAAAACAGCGTTTATATCGACGAAGCCGAACTGCAATCTTTGTATAGGGACCAAGACATATATGTGCGCACGGTCGACGGCGGGTATACGAAATTATTGCGAAGCGAAATACCGCCCGAGACAGTCGCCGGCCGGACGATCTATTGTCGGGACGGCGAAGACTGGGAAGAGCGGTATAGGATAGCCGGCGTTATACAGGGATTTTGGCGGGAGAGCCGGCAGCAGACAATTTTTCATTTGGAAAATTGCCGTTGGCGCAACGAACAAGAGGCATTCCTCTCGCAAAACTATACCGCCGTTTTGGAGCAACCGTCCCGCCGCAGCGCATTTTCGGGATTTTCTTTTCAAAGAGAGGCTACGCGTTCTGTGTTTGCAACGCCGATTCTGTTGCACGACGGGACGCTGACGTCCGCGACCGGGTTGCAACAATCCCCGACGGAAATCGTCTTGAGCCTTGCCGCATACAATACTTTGTTCGGTAGCGATTTAATGAAATTCGACTATATAGAAGAGGGCGAGCCGGGGCGGTATACGGTGCGGCGCGTACCCGAACATTTGGGGGAAACCGTTCTGCTGCGCGCGACGGAGAACGGGAACGGATATTCGATCATCGACAAGCAATATACGGTCGTCGGCGTCGATTTGTTCGAGAATACGGCGCGCGCCGTTCTCCCGTTTGCCGATTTCTATGCGGTATACGGGAAAATACGTACCCAAAGCGTGGTCGTCCGCAAGGATTCGATCAAGCATTTAAAGAAATTTCTGTCGGATATGGAGGCGCGCGGCATTTGGGTCGACGATCGATATACAAGTCCCCTAAAGCAAGCGGAACAGTCGTTTCGAAAACAAGAGGGGTGGTTTGTCGTGTTCAGCGTCGCTTTGGGCATTGTCGCCGTAGCGCTCGTACTCAATCTCATCAGTCTCGGCATACTCAATCGGAAAAAAGAATTGGGCATTTTAAAAGCCCTGGGCGCAAGAAACAAAGACTTGTTTGCGATCTATTTCAGCGAGGCACTGATCTTGTCGGCCGTCATATTCGTGCTGTCGCTTGCGGCGGCGTTCGGTGGCGCGGCGCTTTTAAACTACGAATTTCGCACAGGATATAACGCCGACTTTTCGGTGTTCTCCGTCAACGTCCGGTCGGTGCTGACCGTGTTCGCCGCCTCGTTTGTACTCAACTTTGTAGCCACGCTCTTGCCCTTGCAAAAAATCAAGAAAATGAATCCGATCGATTCGATCAAAACGACAGGATAAAAGAAGCGATAAAATTTTGTTTGATTTGCGCGGGGTGCTCAAAAAAACACAGCCGAATTTTTCGTGTCGGCTGTGTTTTTTGTTTTTAAATCAGATGTTCGGCGCGGCGCTTACGGCGGAGTTCGCGGCGGCGCTCGCCGTTTTCCCATTCGGTGCGGTCCTCGTCGGTCAACAGCTTGAGCCGCGGCACCTCGACGGGGCGCTCGTGTTCGTCGATGGCGACTAAGACGAGATAGGCTTTGTTGATCGAGTGCCGCTCGCCGTCTAAGTCCTCGATAAACGTTTCGACGCGCACCTCGATCGAAGTGCGGCCGACATAGGTGACGCGCCCCTTTAAGGTCAGCGTCTGATTGGCGTGCGCGGGCGCGCCGAACACCAGCGTGTCGACGCAGGCCGTCGTCACGTCGTGTCCGCTGTGCCGCCGCGCGACGACGGCGGCCACCACGTCGATCCACTCCATCAGCTTGCCGCCGAACAGGCGACCCGCGCCGTTGATGTCGGCCGGCATTAAAATTTGGATCTGCTCGGTGGCAGACTCGGCAACCGTTTTTTCCATATGCTTAGTATCCCGTAATTTCAGATCGATTATGACAGCAAACTATTCCTCGAGAATGTCGAGAATGTCTTTCGGCGAGAACGGCGCGTCGCCGACCACCATATTGCTGAGCGCCGATTTCTTTTCTTGCAACTTGAGAATCTTTTGCTCGATTGAGTTTTCGAGGATCAGCTTGTACACCTGTACCGACTTGTTTTGCCCGATACGATAAGCACGGTCGGTCGCCTGGTTCATCACAGACTCGTTCCACCACGGGTCGTAGTGAATGACGACGTCTGCGCCCGTCAGGTTCAGCCCCGTGCCGCCGGCCTTTAACGAAATGAGGAAAACTTTGGTGTCGTCGGCGTTGAAACGGTTGACCAGCCGCATCCGCTCCATTTTGGGCGTGTCGCCTTTGAGCAAAAAGTGCGAAATGCCGCGTTCGGTCAGCTTGCCGCGCAACACGTCGAGCATCGACGTAAACTGCGAGAACAGCAGCACTTTGTGTCCGCCTTCGGCCGCCGCCTCGAGTAGTTCGAGACAGGTGTCGAGCTTGGCCGAATTGCCGGTGTAGTCGGGGTGTACCAGCCGCGGCTCGCAGCAGATCTGCCGCAGCTTGGTCAGCATCGAAAGTACGACGACCTTGTTGACGTCGGCGCCCGCGGCGACCACGCTGTCTCGAATGAGCGCGAGGTTGGCGGCGTACAGCTTTTGCTGCTCGCCCTCGAGCGGGCTGACCAGATCGGTCTCGACCTTGGGCGGCAGTTCGCTCAAAACGTTGGTCTTTAAGCGCCGCAGGATAAACGGCTGTACCAGCTTGCTTAAACGCTTGGCCGCCTTGTCGTTGCCGTGGACGATCTCGGTCTCGAACGTGTCGCGGAATCGGCGATAGGAATACAGATAGCCGGGCATGATAAAGTCGAAGATCGACCACAGTTCGGCGAGCGAGTTTTCGATCGGCGTGCCGGTCAGCGCAAACCGATAGTCGGCTTTAAGGCGCTTGACGCTTTTGGCGTTTTTGGTTTCGGGGTTTTTGATATATTGCGCCTCGTCGACGACCGCCAGTCCGAAGTGCATGTTTTCGTACAAATCTTCGTCGCGGCGGATCAGTTCGTAGGACGTGATGATGACGTCGGCGTCGGATCCTGCGACCAGCAGCTTACGTTCTTCGGCCGTGCCCATGACCGCACAGGTGACGAGGTCGGGCGCGAACTTCTTGAACTCGTTGACCCAGTTTAAAATGAGCGTGGTCGGGCAGACGATGATCGCCGGCTTTTGAACGCCCGAGAGAATGAGCGCAATGATCTGTAACGATTTGCCCAGTCCCATGTCGTCGGCCAAGATGCCGCCGAAATGATATTTCTGTAACGTTTTCAGCCAGCGATAGCCGGTTTTTTGGTAGTTGCGTAACGTGTCGCGCACCGTCTCCGGCACTTCGATGTCGGCCGAGTCGACCGCGGCGAGCGCCTGGATCATCTCCTTGAACGCGCGGTTTCGCTCGAGCGAGAAAAAGCCGTTCATCAGTTCGGCGTTGATAAAAGGCGCGTAATAGGCGGGCAGCTTGAGGCTGTTGATCTCGTCGTTGCCGGCGATCTCGAAGATTTCGCTGACCGCCTCCAAAGACGGATCGTCGAGGTTGACGAACGAGCCGTCGCCCAAGCGGACATAGTTGCGCTTTTGGCGATAGGCGTTTAGAATGCTGATCAACTCGTCGCGCGAAAAGCCTTCGGCCTCGACGTCCATATCGAGTAGCTCGCTCTCCAGTCGCACGCCCACCTTGACGCGCGGCGGCTTGCGCACGCGGATCTTTTTGAGTTGCTCGTCGAGATAGACTTCGGCATAATTGTACAGTTCGGTGACGCCGTTTGCCATAAAGGTGTACAGCGTGTATTCGTCGCCCAAAATCAGACGGGGATAGTACGGAAAATATTTTTCCAACAGCGCTTTGAGCGCGCGTTCGGCCTCCCAGTCGCGCACCACGTCGGGCGAGTCGTTGTCGTCTAAAATATCGACTTTGACGTCGTCGTACGAGCAGGAAAGCGTCGCCTCGATCGTGCCGCCCGTGCCGGCGCGCAGATACAGCCGCGCCGACAGCGGCGCCGCCTCGAATACCGACAGGTCGACGTCGGTCTCGACAGGCACGTAGCCCGCCAGTTCGGTCAGCACGTTGTTGTAAAACATCGGCATGTCGGTTTCGGATATTTTGACGGTGCGATGGGTGTTGAAACTCTTGACCGCCGGCAGCGCCGCCGTCACGAATTCGTCGCTGATGCGGAAGATGCGCGAGTCGGTGATCAGATAGGTATAGTCGGAGCCGGCAACGCTTTTGAATGGCGGCAGCGTCGAAGAGACTTCGTACCCGCCGTCGATGCGCTGTAAGGTCAGTTTGCAGTCGGCCGTGTCCGTGCCGGGGACGAGCAGGCGCATACCGTCGCGCACGTTGGCCGTGTTGAATTGCACCAGTTGCCCGGCGTAAAGCTCGAAAAACGTATCGACGTCGTGCGGCGTCAGCTTGAGTTCGTCGCGTCCGCCGGTGCGTGCGCCCTCGTCGGAAAACAGCAACGTTTTTTCATAGTACGACTTGCACAAAAACCGCACCAGCTTTTGCGACGTCGGCGTGAACGCCTCGATCGTGTGGGTGAACGACAGTTCGACGCCGTAGCGGCGGAACGCGCCCGCTTGCAGTCCGGATACGAAATCGGAAATGTCCTTTAACAGATATTGCCGCGCGTGTCCTATGGTAAAGCGCAGCGACAGGCGGTCGCCCTCGAAAATGAGGATGGGGATCAGGTCGACTTTGGTTTCATGATCGGCCATGCGGCGCACGTGCTTTTTGCGCGAATACTCGGTGATGAGGTTGAGCGCGGCCGGCCCCGTGACCGTGCGCACAGGCGTCGCCGCGACCGACGTCGGGTTTTTCTCCTCGTAGGCGAGCGCGGTCGCAACAATGTGCTTGCACGGCCCGTCTAACCGATTGAACAGTTCGCAATCGCAGGCGTAGTCGTACAGGCCGCCTTGCTCGTCGAACGTAATGCTGACTTTGTGGTCGGTTTCGGCGCCTTTGACGGTCGCCCGTACCGTGTGCTTGCCCGCTTCATCCGCGGCGGCCAGCCCGGTAACTTTGTTGTCATAGTAGCGCTTTTTGCCGCCTGTAACAGCCGGCCCGTGCGCCTCGGCGTACAGCGTATCAAAATCCAATGCCATACAGTAAAAATTCACCTGCCATTTGAAAAGGTCAACTGTTAGTATACCATATACTTGCGTTTTTTTCAAGCGTTTTCACCCACTTTGCTTTGCCGTGTCGACGCACCGAAAAGAGCGTTTTGCATAGAAGAACACACACAAAGGCCGGTAGAACTACACCGGGATGCGCACGAATCCAATTTGCCTGTGGCGTATGCGCGGGTATTTACCGCTATTTTGAGAATACGCAGTGTGTAAGCCGGTCGATTGAGTTGACATTACGCATTGCGGCGTGGTATTATATAGCTAATGAAACGGACAGTTCGTTTGCGCCATCCTGTCGTTAAACAAAACCAGGGCATCTGAAGATAAGAGTCTTTTTAGGTGCAGTCGTTTTGTCGCGGCTGTATTTTTTTGAAAAAGGAGAGATATGTATTATTTAAAAACTTCGGCTTGTTTTGACAGCGCACATTTTTTGCACGGATATAACGGCAAGTGCGCAAATATTCACGGGCACCACTGGGTTGTGGAAGTAAAGATAAGCGGCGACAAATTGCAGGAAAGCGGCGAAAAGCGCGGTATGCTTCTGGACTTCGGCGATTTTAAGAAGGTAGTAAAAGAACTTGCGGAAGGCTTTGACCATACGCTTATTTGCGAAAAAAACACCCTGAAACCGGCGACCGTTGCCGCACTTAAAGAAGAAGGGTTTTCGTTGGTTGAAACGGATTTCAGGCCCACTGCCGAAAATTTTGCTACACACATATACGCCGACCTTTGTAACAAGGGCTTGCCTGTTTTCAGCGTGACAGTGTACGAGTCGCCCGAAAACTGCGCAGTGTACGGTGCGTGATATGAGCTGTTTTAAAGTTGCCGAAAAGTTTGTAAGTATTAACGGCGAAGGCCCGCGTGCGGGCGAGCTTGCCGTGTTTTTGCGTTTTTGCGGTTGCAATCTTAATTGCAGCTACTGTGACACGCGCTGGGCCAATACCGCCGACGTAGAATATAGGCTTGCTTCTGCGGAAGAGCTTGTCGAATATGTGAAATCTACGGGCGTAAAAAACGTTACACTGACGGGCGGAGAACCGCTTTTGCAAGCGGATATTGCACAACTTATAGCGCGACTGGGCGCGTCGGGCGCGGAAGTCGAAATAGAAACAAACGGAAGCGTGCCGTTGAAAGATGTTGTTTCGCTTTCGCCGCGCCCTGCCGTTACCGCCGATTATAAACTTCCTTCAAGCGGAATGGAAAAATATATGCTGACCGAAAACTTTTCTTGCCTTACGTTACGGGATGCGGTCAAGTTTGTAGTCGGGGATAAATACGATTTGTTGCGTGCGGAAGAGATCATAAACGAGTACGGACTTACAGACAGGTGCCGCATTTATTTCAGCCCCGTGTTCGGAAAAATCAAGCCCGAAGAAATTGTGGAGTTTATGAAAGAGCGTACACTGAACGGCGTACGCTTGCAATTGCAGTTGCACAAAATGATTTGGAAACCCGATATGCGCGGGGTATAGGAGGAAGTGTGGATATTAAAGAAATAGAAAAACATATCCGCGGGCTATTGGTTGCCATAGGAGAAGACCCCGACAGGGAAGGGCTGCGCGAAACGCCCGCTCGCGTTGCGCGAATGTACGAAGAAGCGTTTGAAGGGATAAAATACACCAACCGCGAAATTGCGGAAATGTTCGGAAAAACTTTCGAAGTTCCGTCCGATCCGAATTCGGCCGGCGCCGTGGTCATAAAAGACATAAGCGTTTTCAGCTATTGCGAGCATCATATGGCGCTAATGTACGATATGAAAGTCGACGTGGCGTACATTCCGCGCGGAAGAGTTTTGGGGCTGAGCAAAATCGCGCGTATTTGCGATATGGCGGCAAAGCGTCTTCAATTGCAAGAGCGTCTGGGTCGGGACATTGCCGAGATAATTTCGCTTGCGGCTTTATCGCCCGACGTCGGCGTAAGGATAGAAGGCTGCCACAGCTGTATGACTTCGCGCGGGATAAAAAACGTATCGTCAAAAACGATTACCAAAACTTACTTCGGCGCGTTTAAAGACGACGTTGCTCTACAAAATCTTTTGGGGGACAGAGTATGAAGGCACTTGTTTTATTAAGCGGCGGCGTGGATAGCGCAACCTGTCTCGGGTTGGCGGTTCGGAAATACGGCGCGTCGGAAGTTTCCGCCCTGTCCGTTTACTACGGGCAGACCCATAGTAAAGAACTTGATGCCGCGCAGAAAGTTGCCGATTTTTACGGCGTTGTTTTACGGCGGCTTGACCTTTCTGTCATATTCGAAGGTTCGGACTGTTCGCTCTTGGCGGAGTCTCCCAAGGATATACCTTTGCAAAGCTATGCCGAACAGCTTTCCGAAACGGGCGGCAAACCCGTTTCTACCTACGTCCCTTTCCGAAACGGGCTGTTTCTTTCGGCGGCGGCTAGCGTGGCGCTGTCGCATGGGTGCGAAGTGATATATTACGGCGCGCACGGCGACGATGCGGCGGGTAACGCCTATCCCGATTGCAGCGAAAAGTTTAATTCCGCGATGGGCGAAGCTATTTATACGGGTAGCGGCGGGCAGCTTAAAATCCTTGCGCCCTTTGTAAACTTAAACAAATCGCAGGTTGTAAAAAAAGGACTTGAACTCGGCGTTCCGTATCAATATACCTGGAGCTGTTATTCGGGTGGCGAAGAACCTTGCGGCGTATGCGCTACCTGCCGCGATCGCGCCGCCGCTTTTAGAGCCAACGGAATAGAAGACCCCGCACTAAAAGGAGAATAATATGTCAAGAGAAAAACAGACCGAAGGTATCACCCTGCTCGGCAACAACAACACTGAATATCAGCAGACTTACGATCCGTCCGTTTTGGAAACTTTTACAAACAAACACCCCGGAAGGGACTATTTCGTAAAGTTCAACTGCCCCGAATTCACAATCCTATGCCCCATTACGGGTCAGCCGGATATTGAAACTCTCTACATCTCGTACGTACCGCGCG
>JAAVYI010000026.1 GCA_022791055.1 Clostridia bacterium
ACAAACGCAGAGTTGGTTTACCTATTACTTCGCAAGAAACAGAGTTCCCCGAAATATGGGCAACGCAAAGTATAAATAAAATTCTTGCCAATCCTACTTATCTCGGACACACGGTAAACTTTCGGACGAAAAAGAAGTCTTATAAGAGTAAAAAGAAAATAGACTTACCGCAAGAAGAATGGGCAATCTTCAAGAACACGCACGAAGCGATCATAGACCAAGATACTTTCGATACCGTTCAACGCATAAGGCAAGCAAAACGCCGTCCTACCGATATGGGCGAAATGAGTATCTTTTCGGGACTTGTGTACTGTGCCGACTGTGGGCAAAAAATGTACTTATGCCGTTGCACTACTATGAAGCAAAAGGAATACTTCAACTGTTCGTCTTATCGTAAAAAGAAAAAGGCAACCTGCACTTCGCATCAGATTACCGTAGAAGCCGTAGAGCATTTTGTTTTAACCAATCTCCAAAAAGTGCTTGTGTTTGCAAAGAACTATGAGCAAAAGTTTTTGGAGATAGTTCGGAACGAGAACGAAAAAGAACTGCGTAGGAAACTACAAAGCCAAACACGCGAACTCGAAGAAGCCGAAAAGCGTATCCAAGCACTTGACCGCATTATACAAAATCTTTATGAGGACAAAGTATGCGGAAATCTTTCTGACGAGCGGTTTGTTAAGATGAGTCAGTCTTACGAGCAAGAGCAACGGGAACTCAAAGAGCGTACTTACTTCTTACGGCAAGAGTTATCCAAAGCGAAAGAACAGTCCGACACCGTAACGCGATTTATGCGTTCGGTACGCAAGTACACGGAGATAACCGAGCTTACACCCGAACTTGTGCGAGAGTTTGTGCAAAAGGTAGTCGTGTACCAAGCGGAAAAGATTAACGGACGAAGGACACAACGGATAGATATTTACTTCAACGGTGTGGGACAAATACTTTTACCTACACAAGACAAAAGAGAAACGGCATAGCATTTCTGCTATACCGTCTCTCTTAGGAATTGAATAATCCCTATGACCCCGTCCCATATGCCCCACGGCTTTTTGTTGCTTTTATTCGGGTTTCTTGCCGGTCAGTCTGGCGCGCAGTTTATCAAGCACCAACGAGTTGGCCAGTCGACGCACGCGGTCGCTTTGCTCACTGATCGCCACCGTCGTAAACTCTTGCGGCAGAATATCGCGGACAATTTCTTCGACCTTGTCGCGGGAAACGCCACCGTCGCCCAACTGCTGCACAAGCTGCTCCATGATCAGCTTATTGGCAACCTGCTTCGCCAAACGCGAGGCCACGTCCATATCTTCCGATTCGGAATCCGACGGCTGCGGCTGATACTGGAAGTCCAGCATCGGATTGAAGTCAGACTCTCCGCCGATCGCTACCGTGCGCGGAATTTCCAATGTCGCAGAATCGATTTTGGAAAGCAACGCATCCCCGGTCATTTCGGCATCGATCTTGGAAATCAAGGCGTCTGCCGATAATTCGGAGGCATTCTCTTTCTTCTTGGCGGGCGTTTTCTTCGCGCCCGACTTGGTCGACTTGGCGCCGCTTTTACCGGTACTCTGTTTCTTTTGCGCCGGCTTGCGTGCGCCGCCGGTCTTGCGGGGCGTCGGCTTTGCCGCCGGTTTCTCGTCCGTCACCAGATCCGCGATCTGACTCAATTCGTTTTTCAAATCGTTGATCGACTGCGAAAGTTTGGACTCGGTAGCCGGTGCGCTCTCCTTTTCGGCAATGGCGCTGATCTCGTCTTTCAAGCGCGCGATCTCTTTGAGGACAAGTTGACTTTCATTGGTCGGGCTTTCCTTGGAAATTTCTTCCTTTAGGGCAGCCAACTCATCGAGAATGGCTTGATTGTCAATGACCACCGTCTCGCCCATGCTTTGGCTCAGTTCGGCTTTCAGCGCGGCGATCTCGTCGATCAACTTGGACGTCTGCTGACTGGGCGCATTCAACGAGGTGGCGATTTCCGCCTTTAAACTCTCGATTTCGTCGGTCAGTTTTTCATTCGAGTTCTGATTGATATACTGGTTCTGCCGCTCCAACAGATGCGCCATTTCCGCCATAAAGTTCAACGTCGTAACATCGGCTTCCCGCTGATTGGCCAACTCTTCTTT
Organism: Clostridia bacterium; assembly: GCA_022791055.1. Taxonomy (GTDB): domain Bacteria; phylum Bacillota; class Clostridia; order Christensenellales; family Pumilibacteraceae; genus HGM11386. The sequence goes on from JAAVYI010000026.1 coordinate 2,118, forward strand.
CAAGTTGTCAAGCGCGGTTAAAATTGCATCGTTGGTTGCATCCGTCGCCTTCATGACCTTCAGCGATTCGATGTCCGCTTTCAGTTTGGCAAACTGTTCGGTAATCACCGATTCATCGTCACCGGCCAGCTTTTCGCGTATGTCGGCCACATCTTCCATAAGAACAGGCGTTCTGTCCGCGGCCTTGATCGCGTTCAACTCGTCGCGCAATGCGGTGATTTCGTCGAGTATAATATTGTTGTAGCTTTCGTATGTGTCGTTCGTTCCGTCGTTGACATTCGCCATGCTGATAGCAAACAACTGGTCGCGTAACGCTTGCACTTCGGACAGGATCTCTTCGCTCGACTTGTTCTCCTGCTCGCGCCGGGGCATCGTCGTGTCGCGAATCTGTTCTTTCATCGCCTGGAACTCGTCGCGCAAGGCGAGAATTTCGCTCATGACGCCCAGATCCGGCTCGTCGCGCAACGACTGCACGTCGGTCTTGAGTTCCTCAATCGAACCGGTCAAATTGTTGTCCGGTCGCACGCCGTTTTTCAGTTCTTGGAATTCGTCGCGCAAGGCCAAAATTTCGGTCAGTACGCCGTAGTCGCCATCCTCGGACTGCGTTGCAACGGGCGAACGCAATGTTGCGATTTCCTCGCGCAAACTTGCGATTTCGTCCAACAGACTGCTGTTATCCGCCGTTACGCTAGGCACGCCCGCGGCCAACTGTTCTTTCAGTGTGGCAACCTCATCCCGCAACGCCATGACTTCGGTCATCACACTGACATCGGGTCCGGCGGCCAACTGCTCTTTCAACTCCGCAATTTCCGCTTTCAACTCGCCGACAATGCCGACGCCGGCAATTTCTTCCCGCAGCGCAGTCAACTCGTTCAGTACAGCCTCGTCCATCGACCCGGCCGCAACCGGCGCAGCACTTGCAATCGCCTCTTTGAGCGCAATGATTTCGTCTTTTAACGATTCGGTCTCGGTCTCTTGCACCTTTGTCTCGCGCAGTTCGTCCAACAAGATTGCGATCTCGTCGCGGATCTCCGTCAAATCGTCGGCCGGCTGTTCGGCTCCCCCGTCGCGCAACTGCTCGCGCAGCGCGGTAATGTCTTCACGGATACCGACTGCGTCGTCGGTAACAGCGTTCAACTGCGCCAACTGCAAGTCGGCAACCTGATTCTTCAGTTGCTCGATCTCCTGCGTGATCGAAACGAAATCGGGCAATCCGGCGGCAAGCGTTTCGGAAATCTGTTCACGCACCGTCTCCAAGAATGCCGCATTATCCGCCGACGTATCGGTAACGGTCGCCGTCTGCAACTGCTCGCTAATCCGACCGACCTCGTCCCGAATGTCTTGTACCGAATTTAACTCGTCTTTAATATCGATGAGTTCGTCGAGAACGACGTTCAGCTCGTTCGACCCTGCGACGCTGCCCTCTTCGGGTTCCGCAATCGTCGTGCGGCGGGCGATCATATCCTTAAGCTCTTGGAGATTGTCCTTGAGCGCATCCATCTCGGCGCGCAAAGGCTCCTGCTTTTCGGCGCTCTCTTCCTTATAACCCAAGAATTCGGCGCGCAGGTTGGTCAACTCGTCGAGTATGATCGTCGAGTTATCGTCAACCGGCTGCTCGTCTGTCGGCTCGCTCACTGCGTCGACGTGTAAATTTTCGGCAAACGCGGTGATTTCGTCTTTATAGGCTTGCACTTCGTCGCGCAAGGAAACGATCTCACCCAAAACCATGTTCAGCTCGTCGCTGGTAGGCGCGACAACCGTTTGCGTAGTTGCGTCGGGCGCGTTACCCCAATCGTCCCGCATCGAACGTATTTCTTCGACTAAGGCGTTGTAACGATCGAGAATGTCGGTGCGCACGGCCTCCAACTCGCTCGACACGTCATTTTGATCGACGATACGCGCCGCCTTGACTTCCTCACGCAGCGACAAAATTTCGGCTACAACGTCGTATTCGTCGGCGGCGCTCAGTTTTTCTTTGATTATGCCGACATCCTCAACCAAAACAGCGAGGTCGTCGCTTGCGATGTCGGTGCTTTCTGCCGTCGAAACGACCCGCTCTTCATCCAAGCGCGCTTTGATTTCTTCGACTTCCTGTATCAGCAACGACAAGTTCTGAAGGTCAACGGTATTCTCGTCGATGCGCGCCAAGACATCGGTCATCTGCGCCGACAAATCGGCCAACGCCGTCGTTGTGTCCTCATCGGCGGTCATAGCCGTTTCATCGCCGAGCAACTTATTTTTGATCTCTTCAATATCCGCCATGATGAACGGAATATTGGCGAGCGTTTCGTCGTAGGTATCGCCGCGTTCGCTTAAGAGGTCGATTTTTTCGGTCAGCGCGTCCAACTTATCAAGCAAGCCGTTCGTTTCGCCTTCCGCCAAGTTCGTTTTGATTTCGGCAATGTCGTCCATGATCAAGGCGATATTCCCCAAATCGACTGCGGTCGCATCAACCCGCTCGATGACCTCGTTGACCTTGTCCGTTACCGCACGCAAGCCGGTTTCTATCGATTCGTCGGGGGTAGCGAGCGCTGCGCGCAACTCGTTCAGTCCGTCGTCGATTGCTTGCAAACGCGTCTCGACATTTTCACCGAGAGTCGACTCCGCGTCCTCTACGGCCGCTAACCGCTCGCGAATGCCGGCGATTTCGGTCAGTAGCGTCTCGCGCTCTTCCGCAGACTCGGCTACCTGATTGATACTCGGCTCCAGTTCTTTTAAATGCAGTTGCTCTTTAATATCGTCCAGTCGAGCAATCACGTCGGCTTTATCGTCGGCCGAACTTTGCTCGATGCCCGTCAACTTCTCGAGTACCGCACGAACATTTTCCAAAACTTCCGCGACGGTATCGGCGCCCTCGTCGGGCGACAGTTTCTCTTTGATAAACGTGAGATCGTCGTAAACGGAAGTCTGGAATTCCAAATTGCCGGTAAAGATGTTATTTGCCGTTTCGTCGATCGTCCGAATCTGCTCGCTCAATTCGGCAACATGGTCGGCAAACGACGGTTCGCCTTCTGCGCCGCCGGTCAAAGCCGACTCCATTGCCGCCAAACGATTGTCCAACAGCGCCAATTCGTCCAATAATTTGTCGCGCAATGACAGTTCGTCCGACTGTCCGTCGCTGACCTGCACTTCCATCTGCTCGCGGATAAACGCAATATCGTCCAGCAGTCTTGCGCGGTCGAGCGAAGCGGAATCCCCGGCCGTCAACAATTTTTCGGCATACGAATCGAAATCGGTGCGCAAATCGCTGATCGCGCCGAACAATTCGGTAGACGATCCGTTGGCCGACGCCATAGCGTCGTTGATCGCATCGAAACCGGCGCTGATGTCGGCCACAGCAGCCGAAACTGCCTGATTGACCCGCTCGCCCAAATTGGTTTCGGACGTCGTGACTGCGGCCGCAAGATCCTCGTACAGCTTATCAAACTGCGGGATCATATCCTCGTACAGTTTGTCAAACTGCGGCTTTAAGTCCTCCGTTTCGTTCGCGGTCAGCAAGTCGGCACGCAAGTCGCCGATCTGTGAAATGAACACATCCCAATCATCGAGGCGCGTCTTGATAAACGCCAAATCCTCGGCATACGAAGGGATCGCGTTGATCGTCTCGGTCAAGGTCTCGGTTTTGTCGCCGACCGCCGTTTCCAAGCGTTCGGCGGACTCGTTGAACATAGTTTCCAACTTTTCCGTAGACGTATTGAGTATATTTTCCAGCTTATCCGCCGACTCCTGCAACTTGAGATCGACGAACTCCTGCGTCAAGCCGTTCGTCTCCTGCTCTTTCATCAGCAGTTCGTCGCGGACATTATATAACTGCGTCGACAAATCGTTGTTGCTGAATTGCGCTTCCGTGCTGACCCCGTCCTCATTGACGGTGGTAACCGGCGCGGCCGGGCGGTTGGTCATACCGGTCAGCATATCGACGATTTGCAAATATTCTTTCTTCAGCTCCTCCATCGACGCATTCAATTCGGATGCAACCGAAATGTTGTGTACGTCGTTACGCAGTGCGTCGATCGCCGCGATCATTTCCGGCGATACCGGAGCCGTCGATACGATTGCCGTGTCGACTTGCGCGGCGCTTTCGTTGCTTGCGGGTGCTGCAGATGCGCCGGACTCAAGCAAGGCCTTCAGTTCGTTGAGTTTGTCGTAAATCGCCTGACCTTCCTCGGGCGTCTTCATACGGATCGAGCGCGGCGCAGCAGCGCGCGGCAACTCGATCAAATCACCTAAAACGAGCGCGGTCAAACGGCACAATGCGTCTTTCACCTCCGCGCGCGCCTCTACGTTCGCATCGGCGGTCGCCTTTTCGGTGATCACGGCCTGCAATTTTTCATTCAGATCTTTGGACTTTCCGTCCGTTGCCGCATTCTTTGCCGCAACCAACTCGCCCAAATAGTCGGGAACAGTCGTGCCGTTCTCTTTGCCGGCTCTGTCGGAAAAATCCAACAGGCTGAGCGCAGCCTCGTAACGATTACGCGGCAACTGAACGCTACCCGCCGACGCAGCCTCGGACAGGTTGTCTAACGTGCGACGGTCTAACGGCGTCGCATACAATAAATCGGACAATTCGGCAGCGCCCGCAATCAGACCGCCCAAATCGGTTTCGTTAGTCTCCGACAGCTTTTTACAGAATGCATCGATCGCGGACAATTTATCGACGACAGACTCGGTTTGTGAGGTAACATGAAACCGTGTCTTAGCCAATTCGTTGTACAATACGAGAATTTCGGCGTTATGCTTACCGTCCGTAGCCGAAGCATATCCCAACATGTTCTTGATTTCAAACAACTGCCGGAATATCTCCGAATTATCGACGGAGGCGTTACCGCCTTTGACTGTACGCGCCAACATATCCAGTTGCGCTTCGATCCGGCCGAGGTCGCCACCGCCGTTCCCTGCGCCGATCGACTCCTTCAATTTGGCAAGCTGCTCCGCCAACGCCGGATCTCCCGCTTTAGCTGATCGGCGAATTGCACCGACGGCTTTGTTGAGTTCGTCAAAATCGGGCAACTTGGCAAGTTTGTCCTTAATCGCATTCAATTCCGACTGCACATGCACGTCGGTATTTTTGGCGTTCATCAAAATGGCTTCGTTGATCGAAATCAGTTTTTCGAGGTCAACCGCATTTCCGGAAGATACGCCCTCAGAGCCGGTCGGAAGATATACCGCGTTATCGCTTTGAGGGCCTAATTCGTTTTTTTGTAACGTCTCAATCTTCTCATTGAGGCGTCTGATCTCGTCAAGGTACCGATCCTCTTTGACTCGCTGATCCCGCTCCATTTCATCTTTGAGACGGGTAAGCTCCATGTGCAGACTTTGCGTGTTCTGCGTTCTGGACAGCTCGTCGCGTAGGCGCGAAATTTCGTTATACATGACAACTTCGCTGCTGAAACCGTTTCCGACCGGTGTCTGCGGCGTTGCGTTGTTGGTATATACATACGGTGCCGTGGGATTTTGCGGCGGATAAACCGGCGGCGCAGGCGGCTGCGGCGGGACGACTGCCGGCGCGGCCATACCGCGTTTCAACTCGGCAATCTCTTCGAGTACCTTATTCAGACGGTCGTCGTAATACTGATCGTCATAGCCGTCTTCATAGCCGTCCTCGTAGTCGTCGTACTCCTCGTCGTAAGGCTCTTCCTCGTCGTACCCGTCATCGTACTCCTCGTCGTAGTCCTCGTCGTCCTCGTACTCCTCGTCGCGTTCGGTGAACTCTTCTTCGATTTCATCGTACTGATCGTCGTCCGCAAGTCGGAACAGGCCGTTCAAAGATTCTTTCATAGTGTTTCCTCGCTTCAAAGTTTGCTTGTTTTACTTCTATTATTGCGCTACCGGCAAGTTCTATTTCGCCGGCGGCCGTCTGGTCGGTCCGCCCGGCCTTGCCCCCGGACGTGCGCCGGGTCTCGCTCCCGGACGCGCCCCGGGTCTCGCTGCGCCGGGTCTCGCTCCCGGACGCGCCCCGGGTCTCGCTGCGCCCGGTCTTGCTCCGGGACGCGCCCCGGGTCTCGCTGCGCCCGGTCTTGCCCCCGGACGTGCGCCGGGCTTTTTCTTCGGAACACGATTGACCCGTTCGGTAACCTTCTTGACGATACGGCGCGGCGCCTTGTTGGCCATCGCTTTATAAACAGCCAATTCCCCGGCGTGCGTCGCGTCATCCATCGATTTCGTCAACAGATCTTTCAGTTCGTCGCTGGTCTTTTCGTCCTCGTCAAGCGCCATCTGGATCGCATAGAATTTCTCACGCAAATCTTTACCCGACTGCTCGTCGTTGATCTGCTTGAGATCGTTTCTCAGCGTCATGATCTCTTGCTTACGCTTGGTGATCTTTTCGGCGATACGCGCGTCGCGTTCTTCCTTTTCCTTACGCTCGCGTTCGGCGGCTTGTTCGGCCTCGATACGTTCGCGCTCGGCCTTTTCCTCGGCCTCTATGCGGGCACGTTCAGCTGCCTCTTCGGCTTCTTTGCGCGCACGTTCAGCCTCTTCTTCCGCCTCTTTACGAGCACGCTCAGCCGCCTCTTCCGCCTCGCGTTTCGCTTGCTCAGCCTCTTCGCGAGCGCGTTCCGCGGCTTCTTCTGCTTCTCTGCGGGCTTGTTCGGCCTCTTCACGGGCACGCTCGGCAGCTTCCTCAGCCTCACGACGGGCGCGTTCCGCCTCTTCTTCCGCTTCTCTACGCGCGCGCTCTGCGGCCTCTTCCGCTTCTCTACGCGCACGCTCTGCCGCTTCTTCCGCCTCGCGTTTCGCTTGCTCAGCCTCTTCGCGGGCGCGTTCCGCTTCCTGACGAGCGCGCTCGGCCTCTTCCTCCGCACGCTCCTCTGCGGCTCGCTTGGCCTCTTCTGCCGCAGCGATCGCCTCTTGCGCCGCGCGTTCCGCCTCTTCCTTCGATGCGTCGGAAGCTTTCTGCGCTTCTACGATCTTACGCTCAGCCTCCATTTGCGCCATCTTGGCCTGAATATTGGCTTGTTCGAGAATGTCTTTGGTTTGCTGCAACTGTTTCTTGAGATTCTCTTGTTCCAGTCGCTGCTGATCCTGCGAAATGACGCCGCTCCCCGAAATGATCAGATCGGTCGGCTTTGTATTATTGGTCAGTTCGTTCAACTTATCCGTCGAAGTTCTGTAAGCCTCTTGTGCAACGGACAACTGCTCGCGCAGATCCTCCAGTTCGCGGTCGCGGTTCATCTGGAATTCCAGTTTTTCCTTGGTCGCTTGCGCCGTCACTTCTTCTAACTTGCCTTTCAACTCTTCGACGCGCTCGGTCAACGACATTTGGTCGATCGACATCATCAGCTTCTCGTCGTCGGACGCATTCTCCATGCGCGCAAGCAAGTCATTCAATTCGGCTTCCGCTTGGTTCGCCTCTTCTTCGGCCGCCTTAATGTCCTCGGAAGTCTTAACAGCCAGTTCCAAAACCTTGCTGTCGCCGGACTCTAAGAACTCGTCGACCATAGCTTGATACTTGTTGACGTCCTCTTCCGCCTGCGTCTGTTCGGCCTGTGTCGTAGCCAAAATTTCGTCTAGCGCCATCTGTCCGATGACTTCGTCCTCGGCCGAAATGACATCCTCGATCGTCAACTCTTTACGCTCGATAAAGTCGTTGGCGCGCTTGCGATCCTTGGTAAATTGAATGTTTTTATCGGCTTGCAACTTCTTATTGCCCGAAATCGCTTTATCCAAGTTCGCGGCAGCCTTGTTGAGTTCGTTGATGCGCTCCGACAAATTGCTAATGATCGCAACGTCGGTCGTCGTCAAAAGTTGTGCTTGGATCGACGCGACCTCGGTCTTAAAGGTATCTTTATCCTTGGAATCTTTGTCGATCTGATTCTCGAGATCGCGCATCTCTTTATCCAACGTGTTGACCGAAACCAACAGCGGATTCAACTCGTCGATGCTCTCGCGTTTCGCCTGCGCTTTCTTTGCCATCTCGACGCGCTCAAGGTACAGTTCGTGATCCTTCTTCGCGTCCTCAAGCATTGCGTTCGCCTGCTCGATCGATTGCTCCCACGTACTCTTGTCGGCCGTCAGTTTTTCGCTTACCGACTCCAACTCGGTCAAGAGCTGACGCTTAACGGTAAGTTCCGCAGCCAGTTTTTCCGCCGCAGCCAACGTATCTTTCTGTACGCGCTCTTTGCTCTCGATGTCTTTGTTGATCTTTTCCTTATCCTTATTTTTGGCGGTGGCGAGTTTGATCTCGAGCTGCGTCAAATCCTCTTTCAAGGTGTCGGCGTATTCTCTCTTGGAATTGATCGACTTATCGGTTTCCTCCGCCTCGGCGGTCTGCTTAGCCGTTACGTCGTCCGCTTTGGTCTGACGCTCGCAAATCACCTTATACTCGGTTTCCAAACGCGCAAGACGACGCTCGGATTCTTGCAAACGGATCTCCTCCGGCGCGGCGTTCTCGTCCGGCGCAAACGGTTCTTCTTCCGGCAAAAGCGGCGCATTCGGATCGAATCCCAAAAGCGTTACAACGGTAACTTCTTCTTTTACCTCTTCGATCGGCGTTTCGGGTACTACAGCGCCGCCTTCCTGCTCACGCTGCGCTTTGCTCTTGATCGCTTCTTCGATCGGCGTTCCGTTCCGCACTTCTTCGCGGATTCGCGCCTTTTCCTTTTCCAACTCGCGCGCTTGCAATTCTTTGCTCTTGAAGAACGTTCTGCGCACCATGCCGCGCGGCTCGTACTTCTCTACGTAAATGCGCTCGAGCAATTCCTCATCGGTGAGCGGAATATAAATCTCATCCGCATCCGACGGCGGCGGCGTAACGATCCGATCGGAAGTAGACGGATACGAATCGTTGTCGTTTGTCGGCGGCGTGACACCGGCGGGCGGCGGCGGCGCCTCGCCCAACTGCAACGTATTGAGCGGTTGCGTCGTGCCGGTCGTTGTCGCACCGGCGCCGGCGCCAAGCTGCAACATCTGCGTTTGCGTGTTGGTAAATGCTTGCGTCGCCATACGCTGCTGCGCTTGTGCCGCTGCAATCGTCGAATTGAGTTTGATAATGTACGAACTGGTCGGCGCCGTCGTGGCAAGCTCGGCTTCCCGACGCTTGCTGACACTGCGGATAAACAGCCACACGACCAAAAGGATCAAGCCGATACCGACCACAATGGCGGAGGCGATGATCAACCATGCTTGCCAGTCCTCGAACATGACGAAGAAACCGTTTGCGCTGTAATCGATGCGCACGGTCGAATACACGGTAACCGTTTTACCGTTCAAATTGGCAAACTCGAACTTAAGCCGTACATTGCCGTCGGCTTTCGGAGTCAGCGTCATGATGCCGCTGTTGAGGTCGACGGTAGCGGCATCGCCCTCGGCGACCGATACGCTTGTCAAAAAGTATTTATCGGTGATCAGCGCGCTGAATTCGTTTGCCGTCGTTGTGCGGTACGACTGCGCACGCTTGCCTTTCAATGTATCGATGGAAATCGCATAGCCGCCGTAAATATTGAACGATACGGGGACTTCTTTGACTTGCGTTCCGTTATACTGGATTTTGAATGTTACGACAACGTCGCCGCGCTCCTTGGCGGTCACGCGCCAACTGGGCGTATATGTCACTTCTTGCGTGTCGGGATTGGTTACCGGATAGGCCTGTTCGACAAACTCGACCTGTACCGCGCTCCCCTCAAACGTAGGCGCCATAGTGGCGTCGAAATACTGTCCTTGCTTGGATGTACAAGGATAATCGGTAATATGCGAGGGGCTGATCAATACGGAACCGAATCCGTCGGACTGATGCTCGGCGTTAGACGACGAGCCGACAAGATATTCATGCGCACTGGAAACGTTCAAATCGGTAACAATCTGCATATCCGAGCGGATCGTCGGCGCGCCGGACGTCTTAAACCGAACGGCTTTGCCGATACGGACGAGCGGACTACTTGCATCGGCCGCACTTGTTTTTAAAGTAAAGTATAGATAATGTGTTTCATTCCAAAACGCATCGGTACCCATTTGCGCATCGACCGAATGCACGGTTGTCTCATTGAAAGCAGCGTTGATCAACACTTGCGGCGTAGCCGTTCCCAAATAAGCGTCCTCGATAGCCGCATTGGTACAGTTCTCCGATTTAACAATGATGGTTTGTCTACTTTCTGTACGGTTGCCCGACACAATACCTTGGATACCCGAAATCGAAAGGTATTTCGCATCGCGCAAAAGCCACGCGATCTCGCTTTCCTTCGTTTCCCGCAACGGCGTTTCGGCATTGTTTGCGGCGGTATTGAGGTAATAAAATTCCTTTTCGACCAAATCGGCAATATCAAAAGATACGATTTCGCCGTTGCCCAACGATAACGGGGTGTCGTCTTTGATAAACAATGTTCTGTTATCGTCGATTCCGCCAAGAACGCTGTCAGGCGCTTGCGGATCGCCCGTCGCGGCAACAAATGTCGATCCGATCTGAATTTTCAAATAAATCGAAATCGACGTCGGTAATTGGTTTACCGCACTGTCCGAATTGCTCGCGGTCAAACGCAAGTAAACCGGATGTGAATCACTCTTATAGCTTAAAGCCTCCAACAGCAACGCACCGTTCATGGTGCCGACACCGTCCAAATGCGCATCGATATAATTGGTATATTGGTTATCGATTGCATCGATTCTGAAATTGACCGATGTGTAGTAGGATCCCTTATCTCCGACGCCTACCGGGTTTTGACGTTTTGCATAGCCGGACAGCAATGCGTCGAAAGAAATGCGACGCGTGCGCAGAAGTTTTCTATTGTTGCTGTCGACAGTGTCGGTTCCGTTGTAACCGAAGACATCATAGTCGCTCACAGAGGAGGCCGAGCGTCCATTGACGTCCATCTGAACGGTAAATGCACATCGGTCGTCTTCCGGTAACCAAGAAGGACCCCCTTCTGCTTTTGCCGAAGTGGTAATAAGCAACGCACCGGCGCAAACCAACAGCAATACTGCCGTCACGAGCGCCGTCAACGCTTTCTGAATTGTACCGTACTTTCGTTTCATGCTCGTCTTACCTTAGTTATTGTTATTGTCCACTTGCTCAACATCGAATACAATGTCGCCCGCATCCATCGGCGTTTCGGCGCCGGCCATACCGTCGGCAAACTCCGGCGCGCCAAACGCATTCGGATCACCGAAAGCATTCGGATCGAAAGCGCCTTGTTCAAACACCGACGTCGGCTGATCCATAACCACCTCTTCGCCCGATTGCATACGCTGGAAAGCGGCTTTCTTGGCTTCCAGTTCGGCCTTGAGATCGTCAATGGACTTCTTACCCTTCTTCTTTTTCTTGGCCTTCTTGCCGGCCTCGATCTTATCGTCGACCTTTTGCGCCACCATGGAATTATCGAGCGTAATGCCGGTTTGCGCTTCCTTATCCCGGCGCATGTCGTTAAACATCTTGGCGTATTTGGGATCTTCGAGTTTGAGCTTGGTCTTAACAATTTGCTCGCGTGTGGTAGCAGCGGCCGAATTATGCACTTTATCGCGCATACGAATGAGCATTTGATTCTTCTTGATGATACGTTTTTGTTCGGCTTTCTTTCTCCAGTACAAGCCCATACGGATGACGAAGATAATCAGGAGCACTGCGAAAACGCCGCCCATCGTACTTAAAAGAATGGTCAGATACTGTGATTTTTCCAAAGTGATCCGAATGCCGTCAATGGTTACATAGAACGTCAACACGTATGCCGTGTCCGAACCGGGGTCGCTGATCGCGACATTGATCGGAATATTTTGCGATACCGGCATATCGGGCGTAAGCGTCAACGAGGTTTCCGTATTTTCATACGTGAAGTACTTTGCCGCCTCTTCCGTTGTGGTGACCATACGGATTCTACACTTATCCAAATTGGTCAGACCCGACAAGCACGGCAATTCGCGTAAATAATCGAGCGAAATGCTGACTTTGCCACCCGAATTCAATGTCCAGCCTTCCCCTTCGGAGGCCTTCATGTCAATGCGCATGACAAGATCGCCGCCCTCGGTCGGATTCTTGAGAAACCGCGTAGTCGGCTGTACGTAAACCGCGCCTTCGAATTTCTTGACGCTGCCCGCATTATTATTCACCTTAAAGCAAACGACGAAAATTGCCGACGGCATCGTATTGTCTGTAGAATTATAGTTACCGATCGTAATTCTGAAACCGGTCGGCACCATTTGCGCATTGGTCAGAAGTTCTACGCCCGAAACGAAAGCGGGCAGACCGTTGTTATCGGTAATGATCGCTTTAGTAACCGGATCGATAAAGTACCAGCCGTTGGCTTTGTAACTTTCTTCCGGTCGCTCCTCGGTCGTAAACGTATCCAATTCGAGCGCGCCGAAATCGATGTCCGTAGTCGTGCTGTTATCCTGCTGAATGCGGGAACGTAACGCAGTGAACATCACCGATTCGCGCTCGACGATCGACAGCGTGTTCGGCAAGGTAGATCGTCCCTCTACCTGCACTGTGATCGTGTTAGAATATCCTCTGCCGTATTGCTCGAGTACATAGGCCACTTTGACCTGCCCGCTGGCGCTCGGGATCAAGGTAAACGACTGTCCGTCGGCTGCGCGGCTGACGCTCAGCTTAGACGTATCGGAACTGCTGACCGAAACGACGCGCACGTTCAGCAAGTTGGTCATATCCGATACCGTGACCGTTTTAGACGCAGAAATAACCATGCGTCCGGCCTGGCTGGTAAAATCCGATTTTAAGATACTGCTCGGGTCGTTGACGAATGCGCTGGGCGCCGCCGTCACGACAAAATCGAGATACAGCACTTCTTTATCATCGGCAAACGGCACAACCGTCGCCCCGCCTGTACTGAACGAATCCCGTCTGACTGCAACCGAAAACTTGTATGTCGCCTCTTGCTTGGGACTGAATGTCAACTTCGTTCTCGAAAGCGTGACATCGCACACTTCGGAATCGAATTGCTCGGCAAACAACGCGTATCCCTCGTACAGCGTCGTATCTCCCTCTTGATACGTATTGGTGAAATACAGGTTGCTGCTATCGGTAAAACGCACAAAAGAATTGGCCGTCAAGTCGAAATCGACACGGGAGTTATTGGCTGCACCGACGGTCACCGATTGCTCGATCGTAATGTGATTTTGCGCCGTGCTTGCGTCTACATTAGATAGAGTACGCAACGAAGACTGCGCGTGCAGCGGCAACTGTACCACATCTCTCCGCCCTTCTACGTCGCGGATCAGCGTACCGGTCGAACCGACGAACTCCTGGAATTGGAAACGCGCCTCATACGCATAGCCGGCTACATCGGTCGTTGTCAGTACCGTTTGCAAGGAATTTCTCGACTCGCCGTAACTGACGGTGTTGGTCGAAACGTTTGCCGTGATCGTAATAACGGCATACGATACGCTAAGCATTGTCTTTCCATCAACGATTTCCAAATTACCGGCTTCGTCTTTTGCGTAAGAAACAGTAAGTCCATACGTATTGTTAAAATCATCGATTGCCCGCATCAGGTTGGCCGAATCGTTGAACAGATTACAGTTTGTCGCGTCCAACGCAACGGTAAGCGAAACGGTCTCCTTCTTGAGATCGAAATACTTTTTACCACCCGAAGCAATCGTTTGATTAAATTGCGAGGCGTCGATACGATCGCCGTCGCGGTCGAATACGAAATACTGATAAGCGCCGTTGAAATAGGTATCGAGATAACTTTGGTTATACAGATACCGCATATAGGCGTCCGATGCCTTTGTAGCCGCCGGGTACCCTTTATCCGCAGTCGCCGCAGAGTTTTGGATCGCTTGCGCAAATACAGATGATTTGTTCGCAGCGCCACTGTTAAAGGCGTTGTTCAAGGCCGCAAAGCCGCTCGAAATATCGGTAATCGCAATGCTGTAGTACCGATTCAGCTCGTAGTTGGGGTCGAGCAACGGAATCGAAGAATTGACAAGATTGTCGGGATTGTAGTAACCGTTTCCGCCGTTCTCGATCAAGTACGGCGTAATTTGGTTGCCGACCGCTTTGGTATTGGCAATCGTGATCTCGGCCGACGCCTCGAAGAAATCATAGAAAACCGGATCGGTTTTCGACGCTGTAAATTTCGCAGCCGTATCGTACCGGCCGACCATATAGGTCATGATAATCTTTTCATTCGGCTTGGTCGCACGGTACGGGAAAATTTCGATTTGCACATCGGTTGCGGATGTCGTAATTTTATAGTCCAAATACCAGTCGAGCTTTCCGCCGGGCAACAACTCGTTCTCTTCGGAAACCGAATTGAGATAGAACCGCACCAACCGCCCTTCGTTCGGCATTGTCACGTTCCCGTTCAAACTTGTACCGTTCAAATACGACCCGTCACCGTCGCGATAGCCCGAGCAATCCGCCCCGTTTAACAGAATACGGAAAGCGTCGCCGGCACGGTTGGTTGCCGACGGGATGAGCGCGCTGTAATTCTCCGTAGAGGTCTCGCAATACGAACGTTCGTCCGCTTCCGACAACTTGGCCGTCAAGGCATCGAGCGTTAAGACTGCACCTTGCGGATCAAGCAACGCGCCGTCCGCTATGCGGGCATTCGGGTCTTTGGTCGAACGCGCATTGCTGGCGGTAAAGTCGAGTTTAGCGGCCGTCGTTCTATATTGATAGTTGGCGCTGATCCCGGCATTGGCCGCCGTATCGGTCACGAATCGATCGTACATCGTAACCTTGAAATCGCCGGCATCGGTGTTATAGGAAATGCGGAACATCTTGCCCAACGACGAAATAGCAAACAAATTATTGCCGTAACCGGAGAATATCGTAGCAATACGATTGGCGGACGCCCTGTCCGCGGACACCCCGAACGACTCAAATTTCTCAATTATATTGGTTGCCGATTTGGATTTGTTCCACACAAACAAACCGGTTTCGGCCAATGCGCCGCTCAAATAGTCGTCACTGTCAACGTATTGCGCATCCACCGTTATTTGATTGCTCTCGGTATCATACGTAGCGATATTGGTCGTCGTCGTGTAACGGCGGGAACGCGTCAAACCGGCCGCAACCGTCAGAACACTACCGCTGTTTGCAAGATTGACTTGCGTCACGGTCGCTGATTCGACAGACGAGGTTGCACCCCGCTGCCCACTGCTGTTGTTGCCGAAAGCATATAATCTATTATCGCTACTGACAAAGTACCCGAATCCGTTGCCCAAGGAAATCAATTGTTGTCTGGCTCCGGAAGACTTCGCATCCGGTCTAAATGCCGCGTCCTCTCCGGCAGTGGCATCTGCTAAGGAAGCTGCCACATATTGTGAAGAAGGTAACTGCACGCCGCTTAAATTGGTGGCACGGCCGAAATTACCGATATGGTACTTAGTATAGTCACGATCCGGCTCTAAAGCACCTTCTGAAGCAATGCCGGCATTGGACTCTGCCGTTTTGACAGGCGTATAGTGCACAGCCCCCTCGTTGACCAAATATTGTTGTCCGCCGAGCGTTACAAGCGATTGCGCTTCTACACTCGAATTATATGTCCAAGTAGCCGTCGTTACATCACCTTCCGGATCTTTCAAAAGGTTGGTAATAATATCGGGATGTCCCGCAATCGTAAACATCTTCGGCAGCTGGACAGCTCTCCCCCCTAGGTTACTGACATTCTCCGGTGGTCTGGAACTCACATTCGGTTTATCTTTGAATGCGGCTGTTTGTACAGATATCGTCTCAGTCGGTAAGTAATAGTTTTTGCCCTTCACATACAGATTTTTTCCGTATAGAAACGCTGCGGTGTTGCCGCCGCCGATAATATGCGGATGGATGTTTGCGGGCAAATCGTAAGAATTGCTACTTTCCGTACCCCCGGGTCCGGGTCGCTGCGCACTGCTATATGCGCCCCATACCAAATTTCCGGACACGGCTGTTTCTTCGCTTGGAGTTCCGCTTCCGTAATTAAGGTAGAAGTTGTTTTCACCGGCATAAAACGATACCGGGACAACTGCATTCGGTTTTTCAAAAATATTATTGCCGTTCGACTGAAAGAAAAGCGAATTGCTCCCGTAATGATAGTCAATGATACAGGGCTGATACCATGCCTTGGGAATATTGCCCACTCCGTCTTGCGTCGTAGAGGTGCGCAAGAGCAACGAACTTGCTTCTTCGGTATTACCGGCCTCGCTGCCCCAAGTATAAATGAAACCTTGTTCGGATACAAACGCGGCAGCCGTCGCCGTAGCGGCAATATACTTTACCGCATCGTCGGTACGCAATTTCCAGTAACTGTCCGGATCGTTCTGCGCATCCGCGCTGTTGGAATCCGTCCATTTCACGCCGTTTTCATCACTCTTATCGACACGGTATTTTTTGCTGCTCGGCCCTTGGACAAAATACAGCGCGATCCGTTTGGGAACGCCCGGATAGTACTCGCCCAGCGTAGTCGCACCCGTGTTGCATGTCGTCTCGTCAGTGCGGCTATTCAGCAAGCTCCAGCCGTACAAATCGTTATTATACGTCAAACCGATCGCAAAATCGGCGCCGGCCGCGATTTGCTTGAACCGCAGGGCGGAATCGGCGGGGGCGGCCGAACCGACTTTACGGTCTGCGGGAAAAGACAAACTGACGACGGATGTCACCGCCAACAGCAAACACAATAACCCGGCTAATAGTCTTGACTTACGTACTTTCATATCCATCCTCTATCGGTTTCGAGCTCCAAGCAACTGCTATAATATGACATTACTCGACTATACTCTATATTATTATAAAACAATTTATCGGCTATGTCAATAACAATTGGCAATTTGTTGATAAATTCCAAGCCGAATTTTTGCAATTTATCCGTATTTTGCGGTTGGAAATGGGCGCTTATTTAAAAAAACAGGCTGTTTCCTATTTTTTCGCCTCGAACGCCGATCCGGACGCTTTATCAATTTATCACGTCAAACACTTGCCTTTTCGTCTCTAATCATATATAATGAATACAAAATATTTTGGAAAGGAGTCAACGTATGCGCAATTACAATTTTTCGGCCGGTCCCAGTATGCTGCCGCTCGAAGTCTTAGAGAAAGTTCAATCGGAACTGCTCGATTATGCCGGCACCGGCATGTCGGTTATGGAGATGAGCCACCGCTCCAAACCGTATGAGGCGATCAATGCCGAGGCAGAGGCAAACTTACGCGAATTGATGCGCATACCCGAAAACTACGACGTCATTTTCGTGCAAGGCGGCGCCAGCACCCAGTTCGAGGCCGTGCCGCTCAACCTGTGCGTCAACAAAAAAGCCGATTATGTCGTGACCGGCAACTTCTCCGGAAAGGCTTACAAGGAATCGAAGAAGTACGGCGATATGGTCGAAGTCGCCTCGAGCGCCGACAAGAATTTCACCTATATTCCCCGTCTCGAAAAAAGTATGTTCCGATCGGACGCAGATTATGTACATATCTGCTATAACAATACCATTTTCGGAACACGCTATGCCGAAACGCCCGACACCGGCGATATTCCGTTGGTCGCCGACTGGTCGAGCTGTATCTTAAGCCAGGAAGTCGACGTAACGAAGTACGGCGTTATTTACGCCGGCGCGCAAAAGAATGTAGGCCCTGCCGGCGTTACCATTGTCATCGTGCGGCACGACTTATTGGGACGTGAAAATCCGCTTTGCCCGACCATGCTCAAATGGGCGACGCAGATCAAGGAGCACAGCCTGTACAATACCCCGCCCGCATTCTCGACCTATGTCGCCATGCTCGTGTTCCGTCACCTCTTGAAAAACGGCGGCATTGCGGCTATGCAAACGGTCAACGAACACAAAGCGCAGATGTTGTACGATTTTATCGACAACTCTTCGTTCTACACCAACAGCGTCGTTAAAGAGTTCCGCTCGCTGATGAACGTGCCGTTCGTCACCCCGAACGCCGAACTGGACGCGCAGTTCGTGTCGGAGGCGGCTAAAGAAGGGCTGTTGTCGCTCAAAGGCCACCGTTTGGTCGGCGGAATGCGCGCCAGTATTTACAACGCAATGCCGGTCGACGGCGTTGTCAAGTTGATCGATTTCATGAAACGCTTTGAAAAGGCAAATCAATAACGTTATATAAGGATAGAAACGACTATGAAAATTCTCAAACTCAACGAAGTCAGCCAGGCCGCCGTCAAGGTATTCCCCAAAGGATACGAACTTGTCAAAGAGGCCGCCAATCCGGACGCGATCATTTTGCGCTCGTTCAACATGCACGACTATGCTATCCCCGCTTCGGTAACAGCTGTAGGCCGCGCAGGCGCCGGCGTCAACAATATCCCCGTCGACAAGTGCGCCGCGAGCGGCATTGTCGTCTTTAACACCCCGGGCGCCAACGCCAACGCCGTCAAAGAGTTGGTTCTTTGCGCGCTGTTGCTCGCCGGCCGCGACGTGTACGGTGGTATCCGCTGGGCGCAAGGGCTGACCGGCGACGACGTTGCCAAGCAGGTCGAGTCGGGCAAAAAAGCCTTTATCGGCGGCGAGATCTTCGGCAAGACCTTGGGCGTCGTCGGTCTCGGCGCGATCGGCGCGCTGGTCGCCAATGCCGCAGTCGAACTGGGCATGAACGTCATCGGCTACGATCCGTATATTTCGGTCAACGCCGCATGGAATCTCAATCACAACGTCCGCCGCGAGGACGACTTAAACAAGCTGTTTGCGGCCTGTGACTTTATCACCCTGCATGTGCCGCTCAACGCAGACACCAAGGGCGTGATCAACAAAGACAGCATCGCTTTGATGCGCGACGGCGCGGCGGTCATCAACTGCTCGCGCGGCGAGTTGGCCGTCAACGCCGACGTCATTGCCGCCGTCAAAAGCGGCAAATTGTCCCGCTATGTGACCGACTTCCCCACACAGGATTTACTGGGGATCGATAACGTCGTCACCATTCCGCACCTTGGCGCCTCGACGCCCGAGGCCGAGGACAACTGCGCGCAAATGGTGGCCGAACAGCTGGTCGACTTTATCGAAAACGGCAATGTCACAAACTCGGTCAACTTCCCGGCGTGCAAGCTCGACCGCACCGGCGCGCTGCGCATTACCATCATTCATAACAACGTCAAAAACGTGTTGCAATCGATCACCACACTGATCAGCAGCGAGGGTATCAACATCGAGAACTTTGTCAGCCGGTCGCGCGGCGAATACGCCTATGCTATTCTCGACCTGTCCGAAAAACTGTCGGCCGGGTTGATCGAAAAAATTCGCAAAACCGAAAACGTCATTCGCGTGCGCGTACTGTAAATTATTTGTTTTCGTTATTTTTCGTCTGAAAGGATATCGCTGTTCTTCTCAGAAAAAAGCAAAACAATATTCACGCTTTTTGCCGCCAAAAAGCGTGGCAAAAACCGTAAAAGAGGAGGGACACTTCAGACTGTGTCCCTCCTCTTTTAAATCTGTACCGCAACTGCCAAAGACGAAGTCTTTGGAATTCTCTTTATAGGTCATATTAGATATCCGATAATATTTATTAAGATCCGGAGCAACCGTATTGCCGACTCTACTCCTGTTCGTCGGCGGCGGACACGGGCGGCGTGACGACAACGGCATCGGTGTAATACCGTTTGCCGCTTTTATTATAGTAGATCGTCATATTCAGTATATTGATAAACGTCATCGACACCGGGATCGTGATCACAAGCCCCGCCCCGAACGTAAACAGACCGACCAAAATATTGAGCGCGATCAGGATCGTCCAACTGATAATGAATGTCGAATAGATCGTCCAAAAGTTTTTGAACGTCTTTTTGACGCCGGAAAACAGCGCCGGGAATATCTTTTTGCCGCCGACGACGAGCGACGGCGCCCAAAGAGAAATCAACGTATATCGAAACGCCAAGATTAAAATGACCGCAATCATCATAATAAACGGCGCGAACAGCGCCAACCCTTTGACGGTAAACAGCGCGAACATATAGTAGAGACTCGTATAAAAAGCGACGTCAAACGACACCGTAAACAGCATTTTGGTCAAAACGTAGCGGCTCGACAGCCCTAATTTGGAAATAAATTTCCCCGTAAAACCGATGCGCGCGTCTGCCGACATCGCCCCTTCGAGTACGGCAACCAGCGGCAATTCGTACAAGCCGATCAAAAAGCGCGACACCAGCAGAATGAGCGTGATCAAAATGATCAGCGTCGTCGAATTGAGCGCGCCGTTCAAGTCGGTCCGTAATACGCGCAACACCGTGTCGAATGTTTGCTGTAACTGCGCAACCCAAACGGTCGCGCCCTCCCCGTTCATAATGCTGTGGAATAGTTGCGTCATCTGCTCGCCTACGCCGGCGTTCAGCATGGCGCCGGTAACGGGAATGACGACCGCGACGGACAGGCCTACGACGATTGCGCTGCATATCACCAAGTAAAGCAACACGATCCAGACCAGTCCGAATTTATTGATCAAAATTTTGATTGCATTTTTAAACGACATACTTCTTCCTTAGTCGGTCGAAACCGCATTTACGTCACGCCTTCAGTCGACGAATTGTACACATACTATTGTTATTATTATAATACACTTATCAAAAAATTGCAAGAGAAACGTCGAAATACTTGACAAGATAACATTTTTTCTTTATGCTATATACAGTTAAATACCGCTTAGGGGCGCTTTTTTTAAAAAAGCTGAGATGTCCGCTAGTATGTGCGGCGGTCCCTTGGAACCTGTAGAGTTAGCACTCGCGTAGGGAAAGCGTTTTCGATTGTAAATTTTTCATGCAATCTGTAAAGGGCTTTCGACACGTCATCGAAAGCCCTTTTCGTTGCGGTATTTACGGGAGGTTTTTATGTTATTGTCCGCAACGTTGTTTGAAAAGTCGTACTGGGAAGGCGTCAGTACAAGCTGGTGGAAGTTACTTCTCACCGTGCTGATCGTTTTGGCGCTTGTTGCCGCAACCCTCGTCGTACTCGGCGTCATCGACAAGAAAAACGGCGTCGAATCGACGCGCAGCACCCGCGACATCACCTACGGCGCCATTTGCTTGGCCGCGTCTTATGCGCTGTCGTTTATCAAGCTGTTCCGCTTGCCCAACGCCGGCGCGATCACGCCCGCCTCGATCCTGCCGCTTTTATTGTACTGCTACTACTTCGGCTTTCGCAAAAGTTTGGTCGTATCGACCGCCTATGCGCTCTTGCAACTGATCCAAGACCCCTACATCCTTTCCCCGTTCAGCGCCTTGCTCGATTACTTGCTGCCCTTTATGGCGATTTCGCTGGCGGGCGTGTTTCGATTCAGCCCGAACGCCTACAAACGCGCCGTCGGGTCCAAACGGCCGGTCATTACGGCGCACGGCCGTTTCTTTGTCGGCGTAGCGCTGTACTTTGTCGCCCGTTACTTTTTCCACACGCTATCCGGTGTTTTCTTCTGGAGCAACGGCATCGAATACTTGGGCTGGAGCGGCGACCTGACCGGCGCCGCCGCCTGGGGTTACAGCCTTACTTACAACATTTTGTACCTTCTTCCCGATACGGCGATCGCGGTGGCTGCGGCGGCGTTCGTGCTGAGCAGCAAGGCATTCAACGCTTTTATGACTGCGGCGAGCCACGCTCATCAGAATGCCGATGCTGCCGAGAAACACGATCAGCGAACTGGAGCCTGCGGAGATGAACGGGAGCGGCAGACCGGTGGGCGGAATGGAGCCTGTGACAACGGCGATATTGACGAGCACCTGTATGGCGATAATGCCGGCGATACCGCCCGCTAGATAGCAACCAAAGCGATCGGTCGCGCGCTGCGCAATACGCACGGCGCGCGCGATCAACAGGATATACGCCCCCATCAAAAGGATACAACCGAACAGCCCCAGTTCCTCGCCGATGATACTTAAGATGAAATCGCTTTCCGAAAACGGCAGAAACAGATACTTTTGCCGCGATTTAAACAGCCCCAGCCCGAACAGGCCGCCGCTGCCTAAGGAATAAAACGACTGGATCAGCTGATACCCCTCTTCGAGCGGCGATGCCCAAGGATTGAGAAAGGCCATTAAGCGGTTCAGTCGATACGGCTCGATGAGGATCAAGATCGGAACGGCCGCGAGCGCAGGTATTCCGATAATAAAGAAATGCTTGATGCGCGCGCCGCCCATAAACAGCATAAGGAACATCAGCAATCCGACGCAAATCGTAATCGACATGTTCGGCTCTAAAATGATCAGCACGCATATCCCCAACCCTACGGCGACCACCGGGAGAATTCCCCGGAAGGTCGTCATTTTTTTATGATATTTGGCCATATACGACGCGGCAAAGATGATAAACCCGAATTTGGCGACCTCACTGGCCTGTAGCGTAAAAAACGGCAGATTGATCCAGCGCCGCGCGCCGTAGTTCTCGACACCGACGCCCGGAATAAACACCAAAACGAGCAGTACCACCGACACGCCGAGAATAATATAGCGCAGCTTGTACAGCACATGATAATCGAGGAACATCAAGCCGATCATCGCGGCAAAGCCGAACGCAGCGCCGACCAACTGCTTGAACATAAAATAGTATTGATTGTTGTAATTGACTTGCGCGTTGTACATGCTGGCCGAATAGACCATCAGCACGCCGAAACCGACCAAGCCGATAACAACGCTCAGCAGTACAACATCGATTTTTCCGTGACTACGCTTCAAGTCCTTGCACCGCCTTTACGTAGGCTCGACCGCGCGCGGCGTAGTCGGTGTAACGGTCAAACGACGCCGCCGCAGGAGAAAGCAGCACAAACGCGCACGGCGTTTGCGACGCCGCTTTTACGGCCGTATCGAGGTCGGCTGCGGCGCGGATCGCCTGAAACCCGACGCTTGCCGCCGCCCGCAACATCTTTTCCGTCGTTTGGCCGGTAACGATCACTTCGGCTACGTTTTCGGGCAACGAGCGGAACAGCGGTCGATAATCGAGGCCCTTATCGCTACCTCCCGCGATCAAGCAGATCGGACAGGAAAACGTGCGGCAGGCGCACAGCGTCGCCGCGATATTCGTACCTTTGGAATCGTTGTAATAGGCTTTGCCGCCGACCGAACGCACGTATTCGATGCGGTGTTCGACGCCGGTGAACGCGCCCATTGCGCGCACAACGTCGCCTTGCGCCGCGCCGGCGAACAGCGCCATAGCGGCTGCCGTCAGCGCGTTTTTGACATTGTGTTCGCCCTGTAGCGCCAAGCGGTCTCTGTCGCACAAATATTCGCCGTCAATGTACAGTCGATTGTCGAGGCAGTACGCCCCGCTTACCCGCGCTTTGGTGCTGACATAAGCGACCCGCGCAGACGTGTGTAACCGATCCAAATAGCCGGCCTCGATGTCGTCGGCGCCCAGCAGCAACAGGTCGTCGGCAGTCATGTTTTCGGCAATGCGCAACTTGGCGGCCGCGTATTCGTCCATATCGGCGTAGCGGTCGAGATGATCGGGCGCGATATTGAGGATCGCCGCGGCATGTGGATGAAACGTTCGGATCGTTTCCAACTGAAAGCTCGAGACCTCAACAACTGCCGCCGCATAACCGCCTTCGACGGCCGTTGCGGCAAACGACGTACCGACATTGCCACACAGCTCCGTTTTTCGATCGGCCAACATTTGGGCAAGCAGCGTCACCGTCGTCGTCTTGCCGTTGGTGCCCGTGACGGCGTAGATCGGCGCGGTATTGAGCTGCGCGCCCAGTTCCAATTCGCCGATGACGGGAATGCCGTTCATGCGGGCAAAACCCATAATAGGATCATTTTCTCCGATCCCCGGGCTTACGACCAACAAATCGGCGTCGCGCAAGCCGTCCGCAACAAACGAACAGTCCGCGCCGACTTTTTGTAGAGCCGCATAAGCGCCTTTCCCGCTGATGCCCGCACCCGCTATCAAAACCCGTTTGCCTTGCCAATCCATGTCCTACACCTCTATCTATACTTATGCGAGGTGCGCGTTCGATATGAACGATTTACGACAGCGCCAAGGTCAAAACATAGACAAGGATCCCGGCCGCCGCCGTGACGGCGGTATATATGGCGACAATGCGGTTTTCGTGTACGCCCTTATGCTCGAGGTGGTGATGAAACGGCGCCATTAAGAAGATACGCCGCCGCGTGCGTTTGAAATGCGCAACCTGTAAAATGACCGACAGCGAGGACACAACGTACATGACGCCCAAAATCGGCACGATAAATTCCAAGCGGCTCATGACAGACAGGCACGCCAAGCCGCCGCCCAACGCGAGCGAACCGGTATCCCCCATAAAGATTTTGGCCGGATACCCGTTAAAGCAGATAAAGCCCGCCAACGCGCCGACCAGTCCGCCGCACATATAGATCAGATTGCGGTACTCGCTGCCGACCATAGATGCGGCGGCAATACTCATGACCGCGGCAAAAAACAGCAAGTACACCAACGTGACGCCCGACGCGAGACCGTCAAGACCGTCGGTCAGATTGACCGAATTGGTCATAGCGAGAAACAGCACGACGAAAATCGGAATGGCGAACCAGCTTAGATCGATCGTTTGAAGGGTAAACGGCACGAAAAACACACTGCCGACATGCGGATGCATGAACGCGACGGCCGCGACGATCGCGGCGATCAATACCTGAAAGATCAGCTTTTGCAACGGCGTCAAGCCTTCGTTCCGTTTGAAATAGACTTTGATGAAGTCGTCCAAAAAGCCGATGATCCCGTAGCCGACCGTGACGGTCAGCGCGATCAACAGCAGCGTGCGTTCCGATTCGGATACGACGAGCGCCGCCACAACGGCGGCAATGATAAAGCCGACGCCGCCCATCGTCGGCGTGCCGCTTTTCGATTTGTGGTTGTCCACATAGCTCAAAATAGGTTGTCCGATCTTCAGACGCCGCGACAGGCGTATAACAAGCGGCATCAGCACGAGCGTCAGCCCGCAACCGACCAGCATGGAAAGCAGATAGCGAATCATTTTGCGACCTCGATCAGCTGTAAAATATATTCTTCGTCGTTATACGGCACTTTCTCGCCGTTGACCTCGTTGAAACGCTCGGCGCCTTTGCCGGCCACCAAAACGATATCGTCCTGCTCGGCGATTTCCAGCGCCAGGCGAATCGCCGCTTTTCTGTCCGGCTCGGTCTTGTAGTTATCGCCTTCGATGCCGTCCGTGATGTCGCGAATGATCGCCTCCGGCTGCTCGGAGCGGCTGTTATCCGACGTAATGATCGCCAGATCGGAAAGCGCGCAAACCACCTTGCCCATCAGCGGCCGCTTGGTGCGGTCACGATCGCCCCCGCAGCCGAACACGGTAATGATCCGCCGCGGCGCAAACTCGCGAATGGTGGTCAAAATATTGCGCAGTCCGTCGTCGGTATGCGCGAAATCGATGATGATGTTGCATTTGGACGTATTGATCAGGTTAAACCGCCCCTCGACCTTGGTCAGCGTGCGAATGCCCGCAGCGATGTGCTTGATGCCGATGCCCAGCGCCTTGGCGATCGCTGCCGCGCAAAGCGTGTTGTACATGTTGAAACGCCCGGGAAGATTGAACTTAATCTCGGCGATGTCGTCACTGGCGTTCAAGACATATGTCAGACCGTCGACGCTCATCGACAGATCGATCGCGAACACGTCGGCCGGGTAATTGCAACCGTAAGTCAACAGCGGCGTGCCGCACTCCAAAGCAATCTCCCGCCCCAGTTCGTCGTCGACGTTGACGACCGAAAACGCCGTGCGGTCAAACAACTGCTTTTTGGCGGCGGCATACGATTCCATGGTGCGAAAGTAGTCGAGGTGGTCGCGGCTGAAGTTGGTAAACGCGGCTACGTCGAACTTTAGTCCGTCGAGTTTCTTGAGATACAGCGCGTGCGCCGACGCTTCCATGACGATCGCATTGACCCCGGCGTCGGCCATTTCGCGTATCGTCGAATACAACTCTACCGGGTCGGGCGTCGTCAACGTGGCGGGACGGCTGATCCCCTTATATGTGACTGCGGTCGTACCGATCACACCGGTCGCAAGCCCGGCAGTCTCGAGAATGCTTTTGACGATATAGGTCGTCGTCGTCTTACCGTTGGTACCGGTGACGGCGATCAGTTTGGGCATACGCGTGGGACGGTAAAACCGCGCGCAAGCGACGGCCAATGCGTGACGGGTGTCGGGAACGACGATTTCCGGCACGTTGAGATCGAGTTTGCGTTCTGTCACCAAAGCGACGGCGCCGGCGGCGACCGCCTCCATGGCGTAGTCGTGTCCGTCCTGTCTGCCTTTGAGACAAAAGAACAGGGCGCCTTCTTGTACCGCGCGCGCGTCGAATGCGATCGAACCGATCTCACAGTCCCCCTCAAATGCGTCTATCAATTCCTTAAGCTGCATATCGGTAAAATCCTCCTGTTATCCCGCGAATGTCTCCTTTAGTGTAGACCTACCGGCGATGAAAAGCAATAGGAAAGCAATATTAGACATTATTTTCACCGCGAAATTTCCGACAAAATCGGCGTTACTGTAGCCGCAATAGCACGACGTCCCCGGCGAACGTTTCCCCGCCCGGCGCAGGCAGTGTCGCCGTGACCGTGCCGCCTTCTCCGGCGGTCTCGAAGGTCAGCTTATGCTGTTTTAAAATCGCAACGGCCTCATCAACGCTTTTGCCGACCAAGTCGGGCATGGCGAACGTCTCCGGCTTTTCGACCGACTGCGACGGCTGCAACCCGATATAGGAGAATATGCGCTCGAACACGCGTCCGGCATACGGCGCGGCCGTGAGGCTGCCGTAATAGACGTACCCGGAAGGCTCGTCGACGATCATCAACACGGCATAGCGCGGATCTTCGACCGGTGCGAATCCGATAAACGAAGATATGTATTTGCCTTGCGCGATAGCCCCGTTTTCGTACTTTTGCGCCGTTCCCGTCTTGCCGCCGATCCGATACCCCGGCACGCCGGCCTTTTTGCCGCCGCCGCTCGAGACGACGTTCTCCAACAGTCCGCGCATGGTTTGACTGGTCGCTTCGCCGATGACGCGACGCACTGCTTTCGGCTCGCGCGTGTACACGTTTTTGCCGCTATAGTCGTCGACCGATTGCACGAAATACGGCTCGTATAATGTGCCGCCGTTGACGATCGCGCTCACCCCGGTGATCAGTTGTAGCGGCGTGACGGCGACCGCCTGCCCGAAACCGATACGCGCCAAATCGACGGTTTTGACGCTTTCCTCTTTCATCAGCAGTCCTTTGCTTTCCCCGAAGAAATCGATGTTGGTTTTCTGTCCGAACCCGAACGTTTCGAGATAATCGTAAAACGTCCCCACGCCCAGCCGCTGCGCCAGATCCATGAACACGCAGTTGCAACTGTTCATCACGCCTTCCCCCAAATCCTGCGACCCGTGTCCGATGGTGCGCCAGCACTTAATCCGCTGTCCGTCGACTAAGCGGTAGCCCGGACAGAAAAAACGGTCGTCGGTTTTGGCGTTGCCGCTCTCGAGCGCGGCGGCCGTGGTGAAAATTTTAAAGGTCGATCCCGGCTCGTACACGTCGACGATCATTTTGTTTTTCGATAATGCATTCAGCAGATGTATGTCGTCGCGCGGCGGGTCGTTGTTGTCATACGACGGCGCTCCCGCCATAGCCGCAATGCCGCCCGTTCGCACGTCCATGACGATCATATACGCGTTTTTTGCGCCCCATTCGGCGCAAGCGTCCTTGACCGCATTTTCGGCAAATGACTGGATCTGCGCGTCTATGGTCAGCGTCATATTACAGCCGGGAATCGAGGGTACGTATTTGATGCCCTCGCCCGTTTCATTGCCCTTGATGTCGGTCGCCGTGTACGCATAGCCGTCTACGCCGCTCAAATATTTGTCGTAATAGCCCTCGAGGCCGTTTTGCCCGACGTTATCGATGTTGGTAAATCCGAGGATCTGGCTCATGCTGTTTCCATACGGATAGTTGCGTTTGGCGTCGGCGGTAAAATACACGCCGTCCAAATCGAACGCGCGAATGCTTTCGGCGGTAGCGCTGTCCACACCGCGTAAGATCGTGATCTCGCTGACCCGCTTGGAACCGATCTTTTCCTGCAACTTGACCGGATCAAGCCCCAACTTGTCGCCCAACACCGCCGCGACGGCGCCGGTGTCCTTGACCGCGTTCGGGCGCACGTAGACCGAATACACGTCGTAATTATCGGCCAGTACTTGCCCGGTCGCGTCGTATATGATCCCGCGCTTGGCCTCCAGCGGCAAATCGCGGTACCACTGTTCGGCCGCCTTGCCCCGCAGATCCTTGCCGTTCAAAATTTGTACGACAAATAAACGCACGCCCAGCGCGCAAAATAAAAAGCAAATGATCGTCAGGATCGCCAACAGCCGCTTGCGCGTCAATGTCAGTCCGTTGGATTTCATCTCCACCTCGCACCAATATTCTATACATATTCTATTCGCGCGCGCCCCGTTTTCATGCCTGTTATGTACTTTCGAGTAAAATTTAAAGGACGAACCGTCCGCGATTCGTCCCTCGACCGATCCTATCGGTCAAATGCTATTCGGTTTGGATCGCGTTGACCGGGCAGTCGTCCATAGCCGCCGTCGCCTTTTCGATCAGATCCGCCGGCACTTCCGAACCGATGGCTTTCGAGTGTCCGTCGACCATGCTGAACACCTCCGGACAGGTCGCCACGCACTGCTCGCACGCAATACAATCCTCGTTTACATAAAATCGCATACGGTATCCCTCCGTTTTATAGGGTTTCCGTTCCCTATGCATAATATGCAAAGTCGCTTCGGTGTCGGACGAAAGAGAAATTCTTACAAGAACGAAAAAACTTGCATTTTTTAGGCGCAAAATATTTGACAAAGACTACCGCATATGGTATACTTGCAAGGTGCCTGTGAAAAGGTATCGCGCAGAATATGATCCATTAGCTCAGCCGGTAGAGCACTTGACTTTTAATCAAGGTGTCCCGCGTTCGAATCGCGGATGGGTCACCATTAGCGGATGTGGCGGAATGGCAGACGCGCCGGCCTTAGGAGCCGGTACTTCGGTGTGTGGGTTCAAGTCCCTTCATCCGCACCATCTGACAATTTAAGCGGAAGTGGCTCAGTGGTAGAGCGTTGCCTTGCCAAGGCAAATGTCGCGAGTTCGAATCTCGTCTTCCGCTCCATTATTTATGCACCTTTAGCTCAGTTGGTAGAGCAACTGACTCTTAATCAGTGGGTCCAGGGTTCGAGTCCCTGAAGGTGTACCAGGATATATAAAAACGTCCGTTCGGCATGAAACGGACGTTTTTCTTTGTATTTGTTTTTCAAGCGTTATGCGGTATTATCCCCTCTTATCCGAGGTAACGCATGTCCGTAAGCGGCGATTTTAAAAATACAAATGCCGCAACGGGTATGCGGGGTCGGCTGTCAGGCGCGCGCATTGCAAACGCCCTTTGCCGGTAAACCGCACCTCGATCTTTTTTGTGCCGATTCCCGAAAGCGGAAATTTGTAGACGTTGCGCATACCGCGATAGATCCGCTTGGAATATTGCGTTTCTACGGGTGTAATCAATTCTTGCCCGTCGGCGAAAAGCCGTACTTGCGCGCCTTGTTCGAGCGCCGAAACGACAAATTCGATATACGGGAGATCGGCGCAACTTTTTGCGGTGAACGCGCAGTCGCCGTCATTCTCGAAATTCCATACGGGCGCCGCATTCGGTAACGACAGTAACTCGTGCTGAAAAAGCAAAAAGGACGCAAGCTGCGTCCTTATATGCGTATATGTGGCTGGGGTGGTAGGATTCGAACCTACGAAATGCCGGAGTCAGAGTCCGGTGCCTTACCGCTTGGCGACACCCCACTGGGGGTTAAAATTGGCAGGGGTGGCAGGATTTGAACCTGCGGGTGCGAAAGTCAAAGTCTCGTGCCTTACTGCTTGGCGACACCCCTACGGTAATGGGGTGAGTAAAGAGACTCGAACTCTCGACCTCCAGAGCCACAATCTGGCGCTCTAACCAACTGAGCTACACCCACCATATATGTTTTGCCAACGGATTTGAAACGAATTGGCGCGCCTAAAGGGATTCGAACCCCTGACCCACGCCTTAGAAGGGCGTTGCTCTATCCAACTGAGCTACAGGCGCAAGCGAAAGGGATTGGAGCGGGTGATGGGAATCGGACCCACGCAGCCAGCTTGGAAGGCTGGAACTCTACCATTGAGCTACACCCGCAAAGGAATCGCCTCATTCTTAAAGATAATACCATATTCCCCTGCTTTTGTCAACAGAATTGCTTACGTATATGTCGATTTTAGAGAAAATTTTTGTTGACTGCACCCTACTTCACAGACGTCGAACCCATACGGTTTTATCGAAATATCCGAATACGATCCGCGCCGATCCACGTCATGCGCAGTTCGCCGCGCTTACGCATCCAGCGGCACGATCTTGAGAAAAAATTTATCCGCGCCGTACAGTAAGCCGTAAGACGGCGCCCCTGCGCGCGGCCGCGACAGGCTGCCCGGATTCATCACGGGAACCGCGCCCGTGGCCGCGATCTTTGCCACATGCGTATGTCCGTACAGCGCGATCGAGCAGTCGAGTTCGGCCGCGCGGGCAACGATACGATCGACGCCGCCGCGCGCGCCCAAAAGATGCCCGTGCGTGAGAAAAATGCGCTTGCCGCCCAGTGTCTCGACGGCCTCGGTCGGACAGTATGAGTCGAAATCGCCGTTGCCGGCCACGCAGCACATCGGCGGCACGATCCGGTGGCGCAGCCACAATACATCGCGGTTGTAATCGCCCAAATGGATCAGCAAGTCGCAGGCATTGATGACCGGCAGCAGCCGCTCGATCGCCGCAACGTCGCCGTGCGTGTCGCTGAGTACGATCGCCTTATGCGGATAGGAAAACGGATCCACTGTTATTGCACCTGCGTAAGACGCTCGACCAATGCGCGCAAAGCGCGGCCGCGGTGGCTGACGGCGTTCTTTTCCTGCTCGCTCGCAATGCCGAACGATTTATGTAAATCATACGAAAAGAATATCGGGTCATAGCCGAATCCCCCGCTGCCCTCCGGTGCAAACAGGATCTCGCCGACGGTCTCGCCCTCGGCCGCTACGATGTCGTTTTCGCCGCGGTACAGCACGACCGCGCTGACGAACTTGGCGCGGCGATCGGCGACATTTTGCAAATTTTCAAGCAGCAGTGCGTTATTCTCCCCGTCGGCGCCGTGTCGGCCGCAGTAACGGGCGCTCAGCACCCCCGGCGCACCGTCGAGCGCCGCGACGGAAAGTCCGCTGTCGTCGGCCAGCGACGGCAAGCCCGACGCCTCAAACGCGGCGCGCGCCTTGATCAGCGCATTTTCGTAAAACGTCGCGCCCGTCTCTTCGGGATCAATGTCCAGTCCCGCCTCGGACAGCGACAGTATGCGAAAATCGGGCAAAATGGCGCGAATTTCCTTGAGCTTGTGCGCGTTGTTGCTAGCTAGTAGTATGGTGTTCAAAGTTTACTCTCCTCTATGCCGCTTGCCATCCTTGTACAAACGACAATATCTCTTCGGCGGTCAGCGCTTTATGGTTTTCGATCTGCTCGCCGATAGCCAAATCGTACACGGTCTCGACGTTGTCTATGTCGGTAAACGGCAACACCAAGTCGCCGATCGCATAGCGCAACATGTCGCATTGTAGATATGCGCGCAGCTTTGTCTCATCCAGTTGCGCAAGCGCCGCCAAATCGTTGACCGTCGGCAAGGCAAATTCGTCTGCCGCCGCATGGCCGCGTAGCACGTCGAGCATCGCCGTCAACTGCTCCGCCTCGATCATCGGCGCAAGCCCGATCGCCTCGATCCCGTTCGCCGTTTTGACCAGACGCGCGCCGACGGTCACATGGTCGGCACGGAACAACATCGGCCGCCCCGCGTTCGCGTCGCGGACCGCGTCGGTCAGCGTTGCGCGAATGATCATGCTCGCCGTCACGCACGCCGCGACTTCCCGATCGGGTACGAACAGATCGACTTGCCAATCCCCGATGGCGTCGCCGCCGGTAAAGGCGGTATAGGCGTCGAGCAGCGCGGCCAGTTCCGCCGGCACGATCATGCCGTCCGCAACGGCGGCGATCGGCACCAGCAAGCCCTCGTTTTGCAACAGGTTATCGGACAGCGAGGCGGCGAGCAGATACGACTGCGGCTCGCCCGTCGTCGGATCGCAGACAAAACGCTTGAGTTGCGCGGCGCTGCCCAAACGGAAATCGCCGACACTGCCGCCGTCTAACAGTTCGATCAGCACGCGCACTTCCTGTATGCGGTAGACGGCAATTTCCTTTTCATACGCTTTGGGGTGGTCGACCAGCGGCGTGCCGACGGCAGCCTTTTGGATCGCTTTTGTGATGACGCCGGCAATCAGTTTGGAGCGGTACAGCGTATCGAGTATACTCTCGAAGCGGTTGAGATCGTCGAACGAGACCGTACCCAAGTCGCCGATCGAAGCAATGTCGAGCGCGATCGCCGCATCGATACAGGCCTCGATCTCCGCTTTGGTGTATATCCCGCGAGGCGTCTTGAGGCTGTCGCGCAGCGATCGATCGATCAGATTTTCTTGCAAAACCGTATCGATCTCGTGCGTCAAAATCGACATGACGATGACGGAAGGATACAGCACGTCGAGGCCGGAGCGATTGTCGAAGTCGGCGCGCGGCCGATTGAGTGCAAGCAACTCGTTTTTGGCGGTATCGCGGAAGGTATCGCCCTGAATATTGAGTATGTTTTTGTCCTCGAACCCGAACACGTGCATGGCGTCCGTCAGCGCGGTCAGTTCGGCCAGCGTGTAGTAGCCGTCCGCGCCTTTGGCCGCCGCCAAAACGCGGTCGTCCACGGCGGGGATATTCCATTTTGCAAATGCTTCGTCGAGTTGCGCGGTCAGATTGTGCAAGACGATCTTCGAGCCGTAGCAGACTTGCAACTTGGTTTTTCCGCCGGTCGGGTCGATCTCGTTGAACGTAGGCAACGTCTCGCCCAACGTGTCGCGCAGGGTGTTTTCGTCGAGCGTGAAGTCGTCCGAATCCAAATCGAACAAAATATCCACCGAATCGATGAGCGCGATCAGCTCTTTGCGCCAGATGTTGGAAACATCGAAATCGGCAAGCTGTTCTTTTTGTCCCGCGTCGATATACGTTTGCGGAATTTCCAAAATGTCGCTCAACTCCGATTCGACCATAAAATTGGCCGCCGATGCGCAAACGATCAGACTGTTTTGCAACAATTCGCGGTTATGCACCAACTGCCGCAACACGTCCTCGGCCGAACTGTCCGTCGAAAGATCCAACCCCGACAGTTGCGTAAAGATCGCGCGCAACTCCTTGCGGTCGATCAACGTTTCCACAGAATCGTTCGGCACAATGCGCTTGACGCTGCGCGGAATGATGAGCGTAAATCCCTCGCCCAGCGTCAAGTCGTCGCTTTGCACAAATTCGGACACCGTATAATATAATACGTCGGAATCAAGTAGCGCGGACATACCGACCTCGTCGATGGCCAGGATCTGATCGAGCAATGCGTCGGTGTCGTTCTCGCCCAAAAACGCCTCGAAGTCCAACCCCGACAGCCGAATGGCGCGCACGATTTTATACAGTTCGCCCGGCGCACCGTCGCTGATCCAGCCGTCGACCGATTCGAGCGCGCGCGGAATGACCACGTCGCTGTCGTCGAGCGCGCTAAGCAGCGCTTTGGATACGGTGCCTTCGAGAATGCCGTTGCCGGTCATCAGAACGTCAAGCAATTCCTCGTTCTTGAGCACCGTGCCGACTTCGGCCGTCCCTGCGATAAAGTCCTGTACGGTCTCGCGGACAGACGGCTTGGCAAACGCGCCGAACAAGTCTTTGAGCGTTGTTTTTTCGATCAAATTGACGAGGTTCGCCGCCGCGTCGCGCTCTAAGACCGACTGCGGCACATACAGTACGTCGCCGGCGTTTTCAATCATGGCGATCGACATCAGTGAGCGCATCAACACCGATTCGGTCATGTAGTCGCTGAGCGTATTGCCCTGCTCGTCTCGGTTTTCCACCGCGCCCGCCAACATATCCAACATGTCCGCAACTTCGATTTGCCCGCCGACAACAGCCGCTTGCAAAAATGCGCGGTTTTGCTTATTGCACAGTAGCCGCATACCGTACAAAAATTGATACAGTTCGCCGTGTGCGTCGGCGGTATCGGTGTACGCGATCGCATCGGGGATATACATTTTGTCGCTGACCGACGCGAACAGATCCCGCACCGTTTTGTGCATATAGTCGGTACTTAAAACAAAGCCCAACAGCTCGGAGCGTGTGATCACCGCGCACGCATCGTCGTACATTTTGATATTGTCCGCATAATCGGCTTTATCCTCGTCGAAGATCGAAAGCAGTTTTTCGATTGCCGTTCCCTCGACCGCGGCAGCTTTACGATACAGCGCGATCCCGTTTTCGGCCACCGAAACCAACCGATTGATCTCGTCCACCCACGACACGTTGGCGTCGGCAATGTCGGCGTAGCGCACGCCCGCCCCGTCGGTCGTCAAATACGCGTTGGCCAAAAAACAGTACAGCCGCCCCAATACCGGGTCGAACGTCTGCTTGCGGGACGTCTGCAAGATCGACAGTTGCTCGAGTTGCGGCAGCAGTTCGGTCGTCAACTGTAGCGCCGCTTCCGCGCCCGAATAATCGGCGCGCAAGAGAGACACCGCCATGCGGTACAGTACTTTGACGTCGTTTTTGTTGAAAACCCGATTCAGCCCGATGTAGGGCTGCGTCGCCGTTTCCCCGGCCTCGAGCATGGCGCGCTCGTCGGGAATGACGCTCGTCAAATGCCCGGGCTTAAACAGCAGCTTGAGCATTTCGCGGTTGGTCTCGTTGACCGACGAAACGAACGACGTTTCATCGATGTTGCAAACAATGGAATTGACCGCCGACAGCGCCAAATTGATGACGTAAGTCTGCGCGTCGAAATCGTCGATCAATTTTTCGAATTCGGTCTGAAACTGCGGCTGCGTCATAACGCCGACGATCGCGTTCATGGCCTCCGCGCCGCCCTGCTGTCCCAGCAGGATCGGCTTTATTTCCGCTTCGCCGTACTGCATCAGCAGTTGCAACGTTTGCCGCGCAAAGCCGCTATAGGCGCCTAACTCTTTGCGGAACTTGATATGCTCGCTGATTCCGCTGTACTCGTCGTTGAGCTGTCCGGAGAAAACAAGGTCGGCCGCGAACAGGTAGTACGGCGAACGGTCGGTGCCTTGCATGGCATTGAGCAGTTTGAAAATGCCTTGCGCGCCGTAGCTTTCGATCGAGCGGTATGCCGAATAGGCAAAGTCGTAATTAGCGTCGCCGAATGCATACTCTTTTAGTTCGCCTTTACCGGTACCTCCGGCAACGACATAGAACGCGCTGCCGATAAAGGACATCGAGATCAAGCCGACCGCCAAGCCGCGCGTCAAGCCGATCAAGCCGCCGCCCAGCCGATGTTTGCGGTAGGTACTGCGGGTTTGATTGTCGGCGAACTGCCTGTTCTTTTTGCGCTTGTAGCGGCGTTCGGGATATGCGATGTGATAGAATATGTACAGCAGGAATACGAGGAACAGATAGAAGATATAGCAGACGAGCGCAAATACGATGCGGTATCCCATGTCGACCAGCGTCGCCAAGTACGCACCGTTATCGCGCAGTATGATCGCCAGTTCGTTGCCGTAGCCGAGTTGCGCCGGCAAATATTCGGCCAGCACCTGGCGGACGGACGCGCATTCTTCGCTGACACCCAGCATCTGCTGAAAAGCCGATTCTCCGCCCATACAGGCATTGATGGTCTTTAGCAGCAGCGTGTCGACTTGCGCGCTGCGTGTACAGAAGAAGAACAGCCCCAAACACACGCCCGCCGCGCACACGGC
This sequence comes from Clostridia bacterium, assembly GCA_022791055.1. Classification (GTDB taxonomy): domain Bacteria; phylum Bacillota; class Clostridia; order Christensenellales; family Pumilibacteraceae; genus HGM11386. The sequence continues at coordinate 37,829 of JAAVYI010000026.1, forward strand.
TTGCACGGCCAAAATAGCGCTCTTGCGGAATCCGCGCCAAACGCCGAACAGCGTCGAACATAAAAGGATCTTGACAAACAGATAGGTCGGACCCCAAGCGACGGCTAGTTGTATCGCCGCGGACGGGTTTGCTATGCCCCACACGACCAAATAGCGAAACAGCAGTTCCTCGGCTACGATCGAGACGGTGACGGCAAAAAAGATCAGCGCGCCTTTGTATCGTTTTTTGCACGCCAAAACAGCGGCTATCGCCAAGAGAACCGAAAAAGCCACCAGTTCCCACTTGACAAAACCGAAGTTAAATATTTTTGTTGTTTCCGTCCCGAACATTGTTTATCGTTACTACTCCTTTACGTAATCGATCGAATCGGGTTTGCCGAGCTGAGCCGGTACCACAACGACGGCGGTCGCCGTGACCGCTTCGCGCGGCGGCAAATCGCTTTTTAATAAGCCGAACCGAAACCACAACGCCGATGCCGTCACAAACGCGAGCACCAAAATGACGACAAGCACATGGAACACGACCGGAAACGCGGCGAAGTTCTTGCGCGTGATGTCGCGGACGATAAACAGCCTCGGCCCGGTCGGACGCGGCGCAGTGGTCGGCGTCGGCTGCGCCGATTTCTGTGCGGGCGCAACGTCGCGCGCGTACCGCTCGAACGTGTACGGGTTGTCGGTAAATTCGCCTTTTTCCCAACGGATACGGTCGAACTCCGCCGACACCAAATGCACCGAAATGCTGCGGCAGTCCGGGCTGAGTTTGAGTTTGGCTTTCGGCACAAACGACTGGTGCGCTTCGGCGTTGAACTTGTCGTAGACGACCAGCGACTTTTCCAGCAGATTTTTATCGGCGTCGTATTGCAATACCTCAAACTGCACGCCGTACAGCGACTGGTCGAGATTGTTGATGAACTTTAAGAGCGCATACCGCGCCTCGGTCTTGGCGTCCTCGAACAAAATATATTCGGTAAGCGCCACGACGTCGGCGGCATTTTCGGTATACAGGAATCGCCCGACTTTCTTATAAGAAATCATATTCCAATACACCTCCGTTTAGGCTTCCGGCGTTTTTACCGCGCAAACATTGCGTCGCGATCAAGTACCCTATCGCCGCGAACACAAAACTGCCGCCGATAGCCGCATAGTTGAATAGATGGTTTACGTACACCGCAAGCATCTCCGGCTCCAGCGCCAACTCGAGAATGGCATGTCGAACAACGAACAACCCGAGAAACAGCGCAAAACTCTTTAAAAACGACTGTAGGCGGATCCGGACGAGCGACAGCGGCCGAATGACGTCGGTATTGAGTACGACGCCGTCGACCTCCGCAACAATGACGTTGACGCGCGCGCACGAACGGTGCAAGGCGATCACCTTGGATTCGTCGCCGGTGTTGCTCTCGCTGATGCGCAGCACTTTCTTGACGCGTTTCCGCTTATTGTACTGCACGACGAAATAGGTAATGTTTGCGAAACTGCGCGCGAAATTGCACACCATATAGCGGTCGAACGCCGTACTGCACAACACGTATTTTTTGATATATTTGCGGGTCGGCCCGGACGTAAAGTAGATCGCATTTTCCGAATTGTCGGAATGCGCCTGCTTGATCAGCTCGTCGTCCTCGAACGCGTGATAATAGCCGTTTCGTAATAAGCGCAACGACAGTAGCAGCGCTGTCAATATGACAAAGAACACCGCCGAAACGCAAGCCAAAATTCTCCAAATGAACAGTGTCATAATGCGTCCGTCTCCTGTGTGTCGTCCATCGCCACGGCCTCTACCGTCTCCACCGTCTCGGCGACCGGCGGCGCCGCAGTCTCTCGCGGCGGCATTCGTTCGGCCTTCAACGGCGGCACGGGCGGCGGCTGGTACTGCGGCTCCGTTTCAAACAGATCGAGCAAGTCGTTCTCCAAAGCCGCCGGGTCGGTGCGGTCGTGAATGCGGCTGCGTTTGACGAACACGCCTTTGGTGCGATTATTAAGCGCCGCGGGATCGAGCGAAATATCCTCGAATAGGCAGGTATTTGCAACCGTCGTCGCCAAGGTAAACACCGGCGCGAACACGATATAGCCGACCAGCGCGATCGCCGCCCACACGATACTGACGCTGACGAGCACGACGATCTTATACCCGACCAAAAACATCAAGCCCCACCATATCCCGTAGACCAAGCCGCAATAGGCCGATTTGATCAGCAGCGGAACGACGACGTTCAAAAAGCAGGTCAGTTTGCCGCCGCGGCGCATGGTCTCGACGCTCGCCGTCAACGCAGCGGCCGCGCCGATTTTTTCGTTGGTGTCGATGATGTACGGCACGGGCGCAAACAGCAACAGCATGACAACAATATACACGAGCGCGGCGGCAATCGCCGGGATCGCAAACACGACCCCCAAAATTGCGGGCGGGTTTACATCGACCGCCTTGCCGAACGCGTACCCGCCTATATACAAGCCGTAGCCGATCCCGGCGGCGATACTCAGACCTCCCAACAGCAACAGCAGCAATAACAGGCTCGACAAGACCGTTGCGCCGAACGACGCGCCTTTCTCCACCCCGCCGAACGGCCGCAGGATCGTAAGCTCCCCCTCGTCTTTGGCGATTTTGGCGCGACGCACATCGGATACGAAAAAGATCATGCCGACAAACGGGATCAGCCGTCCGATGAGACTTGCGAAGAAGTAAATGTAATATTGCAAAAGTTTGCCGCCTTTCAATATGCTTTTGGCCGCCGTGCGCATTCCTTTTGCGAAATAAAATGCAAAACCTCGATTCACTCGTTTGCCCTCCGTTATTCGATCGTCAACGTGCCGTATATCGGCGTCACGCTGTAATATTTGCTTACGTCCGTTTCTCCGCTTGCCGTCGTTCTGTATACATTATAGCTGAACACGTTTGCGCCTATGCCCGTTGTCACGCTGCCGCTGACGCACACGCGCAGGCGGTGATTGCCGAACAGTTCGTATTCGTAATGCGCGCCGTCCGCGTCCGTCGACGTCGCTACGGGTACGAGCGTCGCACCGTTTACCGTCACCGTCGCGTCGCCGCAGGTCAGCGGCGTGCCGTCGTAAGGCTTTGCCGCCGAGCCGCTTTCGATACGCAGATCGGCCGGGTCGACATATACGGTCGAGCGGTCGCCGACGACCGTTTTGATTTTGTAACCGCGGCTGACGTCGACGCCGTCAGCGTCGAAAATCTTGAGTTTCAGCCAGTTGGTGCGCGCACCCGGATTGGCGGCGACTTCGGCCGAATCGACCTTGGCAACGTGACCGTCAAGCAGACCGACGCAAACGAACAATTCTTCGCCGTCGCCGCTGAACTCGATCGCGTGCTTTTCGCCGTCGTAGTAAAAACGGTTGTTTTCGGGCGCGATCGGCGTCACGGCGACGTCGTGCTTGTCGAATCGCAACTGTCCCTTAAAGTCGCTTTTGCGCACGTCGGTCGTTTCTCCTTCGACAAATTCATAGTAGATCCGATAGTTGGCCGTCACGTCCGACCCGGCGCTGTCGACGACCTGCCCCGCCGTGATCGTCACCTGCACCGACTGGCGGGCGGCAATATCCAAAAAGTCGCTTGTCGAAACGATGCGGAACGTATGCCCTGCGGCCGTGCCGTCGTTGCCGACGCCGAACAGCTCGAAGTCGGTTTCGCCGTGTTTCAGGACGTTGACGCCCGCGTAGACTACGCGAATATCGATCGGACGCGCGTACATACGCCGCGGCCGAACGGTTTTATAGCAGACGATCATGCCGTCGTACATATCGTTTTGTATCTCGAATTTCTGCGCAATTCGTAGCGCGACCGATTGTCCGTTCAGCCGCAATTCGACGCCGTTTGCATCGGTTATGCCGCCGTAGCAAATGCGGTACGTACCGGCGTCGCAAACCTCGCCCACGCGCTGCCATTCGTCGCCGACCAGTCGGTCGATCTGCCGAATCGCGCCATGGAACGTAAGCGCCGTCACATCGCCGCCCCCGTCGCGGCTGTCTACGATATAGCCGTCGGTCGCGTCGCCCTCGCGGTCGAAAACAGCGCCTTCATATAAAATTTCGCTTATGTGCAATTCCAGCCGAATTTCCGACGCGATCCGTAAACTTCCCGGTGCGTAGTACGTTTCGTCGTCGTAGCCGAACGCGCCGAAGTCGAAGTTTGCGCTGACGTCGACGCCGCTTGCGTCCTCCAGAATAAACCGCAAACGGTTGATCGCGCTGTCGCCCAGCTCGAGAACAAACGGCGCCGTAGCGGTCGGATCGACTTTTGCCACCACGCTCGGGAATGTCCCGTCGGTCCCGGTCAGCCAAAGCGGACGGCTCCCTGCGCCGACGGGCCGCGACAGCGGCGTACCGTCATACGGTTTTACGCCCGATGCGGTATGCACGACGATCGCGCGTCCCTCTTTCGTCCATAGATAGCGGTCGATCGTGACGACGAACGTCAGTGTTTCCGCGCCGTGGATCGTATAGTTCGGATTGCCCTTGACCCCGTCGAGAATCATATCGTTTTTCTTGACGATGACGGTGTACGTGCCGGCGTTTTTCAATAGACTGTAATCGAGACGGCTGTCGAATCCGCTGCCGGTCGCCGTGTACGCAGCCAGTGCAAACGCCGTGTCGAGCGTCTCGAAATCGCCGTCGAGGCACTCGTCGCGCGTCAGCGGCTGCTCGGTCGCGCTGTACTCGCGCGGTGATAACGCGCCGACGCGGAACGTCACTTCGCGCTTTTCGATAGTGATCGACGCGCGGTCGTAGACAACCGCATAGTTGTCTTTGAGTTTATAGCGCACGCCGATGCCGTCGACCTCGACAATGCTTTCGTCGCTGCCATCCGCCGTTACGACCGAATACGTGCGCATGACATAGTCGGTATACGTGCCGGCGTTCACCATCTCCGTCCAAGCCGCGACTTGCAACGCGTGATCCGCGACAAGACCGACAACGGTCAGTTCGTCCTCGGCAATCGCAAACTGCATACCGTTATATACGACCGTCGGGGTCTTGGGGCGCACCGAAACGGTGATTTCTTTAGGCAGCACGGTGATCGTGCCGGAAACGAACGTGATCGCGTAATTGTGCGAACAGTCGCGGCCGTCCTTGTCTACGATCGTCACGCTTTGGCGGTTGACATACGTGCCGACGTTCAGCACCGAATACCGTTCGCCCGACGGCCGTATCGTATGCCCCAAACTCTCGATCAGCGCGCGGTGTTCTTCGCTGATATTCGACGTACCGATCACCTGCGGTGCAAAGATCGGCGCGCCGGTATAGGTCGCCGTCAAATCGGAATTGCCGACCGAAATAGCGAGCGGTCGAATAGTATAGTAAGCGGTCTGCACCTCGTGAATGCTATAGTTCGGGTTATCCGCCGCTAATTGCACAGCGTCCAAACAAATGGCATAGGTTCCCGCATCGACTACGCGGTCGAGCGGGTATCCGCCGTCGAACGTAACGCCGCGCAATACGAGCGTTTCGCCGGGGACAACGCGATCGTCGACGTCCACGTAAGGCAGTTGTCCCGCTGCCAGCCAGTCGCCGAACGCTACGGAAACGCCGTCGTAATCTTTTTCGCCCTCGACAAGTCGAATCGAAACTTCGCGCTTAATGATCACCAGTTCGCCCGGTTCGGCGTCTGCAACGTCGTATCGGTAGTTCCCCGCCGCATTTTCATACAGCACGTTTGCGATCTCGATGCGGTAGCGCCCGGCATCCTTCGGCACGCAAACCTCGCCCCGCTCGTTGTAATAGACGTATTCGACCGCGATATTGTCCTTGTCGATCACGGTCAGTCCCTGTTGCGCGCGGTTGCCTTGCAAATACGTCTCGTATGCGTAGCCATCTACGGCGACTGCGTTCCCGCTGTATTCCGTTTCATCAGCCGGCGCGACAAACACGATCGGCCGCGCCTCGATCGTCAGCACAGACGAGCCGCAAACAAAGTCGTAATTGCTTATACGACGATTGCCGTTCGGTATCGTGCATTTGTCCAAATCGATCTCGATCAAATATAGCCCGACGTTGATCGACGTGCCATACTGTAAAATACTGCTGAGCACGTTTTGATAGACAACGGAAAGTTGCAACTGCTCGCGCTCGCCGTTTACGATCGCCAGTTGATTGCCGGAATTAGACGCCGAATCGCCGTAATATTCGAATGCACCCGAATAGGTATATAACGCACCGTCGTACACATGCGTGACCGATTCGGGGCGAATATATACCGTGCGCGGCGTGACTGTCAGCGTGCCGTCGATATAACTACGCGCATAGTTATGGCTGACATTCGTGCCGTCTTCCGTAACGACGTCGAATGAAAGAACATTCTTCTCTGTGCCGACGTTGGTGATCGTGCCGAATTTGTTGACAAGATTCGGCGCCGTGCTTAAGCGCAGGCGGTGGTCTAACACCAAATCGCCTTTTGTAATTTTCTCGCCCTCTCGCACGGTCAGCGGCGCGCCGTCGTATACTTTCGATCCGCTCGGCGTCGTGATCTCGATCGGCCGCTGATTGACCGTAAGCGTGCCGTATTCGTAAGTCAATTCATAGTTGGCCGTCACGTTGCCCGTGCCGTCGGATACAAAAATCGCAAAGTCGTTTTTGCGAGTTCCCGCATCGGTAATCGACACCGAGCCGCCGACGGCGAACGTATGGTTTTTGACCAAACCGCCGCGCGTGCAAGTCACGGTTCGATCGCCGACGAGCGGCGTCCCGTCGTAAGTTTTTACGCCCGACGGCGTAGAAACGGTGATCGGCCGCGCGGTAACGGTCAACACCCCCACGTCGTCGAGATGCGTGATCTGATAATTGTCTGCCAAAATATGCCCGTCGACCGTCTCCGCCCCGTCGGCCGTCACGACGGTAAACCGCGTCTCGATCGCTTTACCCGATTCCCAAACGTTTGTGATCTCGGTGATCGGGTCGAGCGCACGCAAGGTATGCCCGCCGACCAACCTATCGCCGGTAGCACGATCGCCCCGTAACGGATCGCCGTCGTACACTTTCGCGCAATCGGTACGCGTGACGTTGAGCGTCCGTTTGGTGATCTCCAGCTTGCCGTCGATCACCGCGACGATTTGATAATTTTTGCCGTCGTTGCCGTCGTCCACCCGCACGGCATACGTATTGACGCGGCCGCTGTCCCAAACGTTGGTCGCCGTGACCGTCTCGCCGGTAAGCACAAGCGCGTGCGGCGGATTCGTACCGAGCGCAGAGGCGCCGTCCTCAACATAACCGCCCGCCCCGTCGTCGACAACGTGCTTTGCCGTAGCGTTTTTGTCGGAATGCGGCGTTCCGTCGTATTCCCAGCTATTGCTGTTGATCGTCACACGGAGTAGGCGCGGCGTGATTTTTAACGTCGCTTTTGTATAGGTAATGGCATAGTTGGCCGTTACGTCGCGCGTGACACGATCGGCCAAAATGCGATATTCCGTCAGGTTTTCGACTTCGCCGACGTCACAGATATTCGTCAACGTCGCAGAGTCGATGGCGTACACGTGTCCGTCGATCAGCTGTGCGTCGAGCCAATACGCATTCCCGTCAATCGTGATCGATTCGGGAAACACCGCAAGGCCGGGAGATGTACTGCGATCGTACTCTCGTGTGAGAGAGTCGCGCGTGACGGTAATCGGCTTTTGCGTGATCGTAAGCGTCCCTAGCGTCGGATACGAAATCGTATAATCTTCGGTGACGTCCATACCGATATTCGGGTCGTACACCGTGTACTGCGTTTTGTTTTCGACCGAAACGGCGTCGCGGATCTCGGTGACGGTATCGGCTATCGGGTAAAGCAGCTGCCAATCGAGTAAATTGTCGACCGACCGATAGCGTTCTTCACGCAGCCACTCGTCGTCGTACTCTTTACTTGCCGACCCCGTCACGATCGAAATCGCGCGTTTATTGACCGTCAGCGTGCCGCAGTCATACTCGAGGGCATAATTCTTTCCGACCGAATTTCCCGCGCCGTCGATGACATCGTATGCGGCGGTATTGTTGCCCGTCACGCTCTCCCATGTGTGCACGATCTGTGCGAAATCGAGCAGCTTTTCGGCATGGTCGAGTACGAATGCTTTCTCTTGCAATCCGGTCGCAATATGCGTAAACGCCGTTCTCTCCGTCCTATACAGCGCCGTGCCGTCGTAGGTCTTTTCCGCATCGGGCGTAGTCACCAGAATGCGGCGTGGCGTAACGGTCAGCCGCCCATACAAATAGTCGAGCGCATAGTTGTGCGTAACGTCGCGCGTGCCGTCGAAGATCGTCACATTGACAATATTCGGGACGCCGTTCGGGTCGGTCGCGTCCGTCTCGAACGTTATCGCCTCGACTTTCATAGTGTGTCCGTCGACTAAACGGTACTCGCCGAACTCGAAAACTTCGGCCTCGGCACACGAATGCGCCGTGCCGTCGTACTCGCTCGACTTAGATCCGACCTGTATCGATACGGGGCGCCGCGTAATTTCCAGTGTGCCGAACGTGTAGTATTCGTCCCAAATCACGTAATTTTCGGTCACGTCTTTATTTCCGTCGAAGATCGCAAACCGCTTTTCGTTTACGATCCTGCCGACGTCGATAATCGACACTTCGGAAGAAATGCGCACTGTCTTATGCGACAGCACAAGGCCGCTGTTGTTCACGATGATTTGCCCGTTCTCGATATGGTGGACGTTTGTTTCGTCGCTCGATAGCGGCGTAGCGTCGTATATTTTATTTGCGCTCGCCGTTTCGATCCACACGTTGCGCGGCGTAACGGTCAGCGTGCCGTACACATACGTTACGGCATAATTTGCGGTGACAATTTGTCTGTCGGCGCTGATGATAAACTGCGTTTTGTTTTCGACCGTGCCGACGTTTGTGATCTGCGTGACGGTCTGCGTATCCGCCCCAATCGTTTGCCCGGGGATCAATCCCTCGTATTTACAGTCGGTGTTTTTCAGCGGCTTTCCGTCATATTCCCGCTCGTCGGTCTCCGTCGTGATCGTGATCGCGCGCTTGTCGAGCGTGAGCGTACCGGCCTTAACGGAAATGATTTGATAATTACGCGTAACGTCTCTGCCAAATGCGTCGCGTATGACGTAATCGCTTGCGGCATAGTCGTTTGCGACCGTGCCGGCATTGCGAATATAAATAATTTTATTTTTGTTTTCGACGGCGCAACGGTCTCCCGACACCAGGCCGAACGCGCCGCCGTCGGCGTGCGCGACCGTCGCTGTCGGCGCGCTCCATGTGTCGCCGTCATAGGTCTCATGTACGCTATCGGCCATGACGGCAATGCGGCGCGGCGTTACGGTCAATGTTCCGTATGTAACATGCAAGCGATAATTATCGGTCACAGGGTTGCCGTCGCGATCAAACACCTCGAATGCCAGTCGGTTTTCGACCGTATCGGCATCGGCGATCGAGACCGCCTCGCCCACCCGTCTGAGCGTCTGCCCGTCGGCGATCTGCGTTTCGTCGCACGCGTAGCGGTCGGCGGATAGCGCCGTGCCGTCGTATTCACTTTTCGCCGAAGCCGTAACGATCGACACGGAACGCGGCTCGACGGTCAACGTGCCGCATGTTATCTGCAACATATAGTTGTCGGCTACGTCCTCGCCCGACTCGTCAACGACGGTAAACGCATACTCGTTTTTTGTCGTGCCGACCGTCGTCCGCTCGACCGTCGTTTCGGTCGTACACACCACGGTATGCCCGGCTACCTGCGTGTCGGCGGTGAACGCGCGCGAGAACAGCGGCGCGCCGTCGTAGATCTTCGTTTCGGTCGCCGTCACCACGGTCAGCGGTTTCGGCTCGACCACCAGCACGGTCGGCGCGCAAGTAAACGTATAGCGAGCGGTCACGTCGACCCCGTTTTTGACGATCTTGACCGAATCCGGATCGATCTCGACCGTGTACCTTCCGGCGAGCGTCGGCGCCTCGACGATATTGCCGTCCTTGTCGCGAATAATCGTAGCAAACGTTACGCCGTCGTCTCGAAGGGCGGCTTGCGTATCGTCGTCGACGGTATTATCAAACACCAGTCCCGCGCCGTCGAATACCTTGTTTACCGCGCGCGGCCGCACGGTGATGTCTTTGTCCAAAAACCGCACCGCTTGTTTTTGTGTCGTGAACGTATAGCAGTCGGTCACGTCGTTTCCCCGCCCGTCGGCGATGCGTACCGATCGTAGATCGACGGCGACAAAGGTCTCTTCCGCGCTGTAATCGTCGAAGATATAGCGTAGCGCCGACACCGACAACATATCGCCGTCGACCAGCGGCAACTCGATCTGCCTCGGATCGTCGCCGTACACGACTTGCTCGTCACGCACGCTAAATTCGGTCGCACGCGGCAAGATCTCGAATGCCACGGCCTCGCCGCGTTTGCGTCCAAAGCCGCCGCGCGTCACGGCGCGCACATAATATTGCCCTGCGCGCACCGGTTTTTCGGTCGTCCACGCCTCGCTGCCGATCGGCGTATACTCATACCCGCTGACACTGCCGAACAGCGCTTTGGCGTCGCTTAACTCGTATTCGTCCCCGTAATGAATGACCTGCGTCGAAAGCGTTACGTTGGTGATAATTGTGCCTTTAGTGGCCAGGAACGCCGCGAGCGCAGCGACGAGCAAAGTCGCCACAATGATAATGGGTAGCCGAAAACGGACGATCCACCGTTTGACCGTCGCCATACGCTCTATTTTATTTTTATAAGCGTCGTACAGCATTCGCTACCCTCTTCTTTGTGTTCTCCTTATCTCTTTTTACGCACCCGCCGGCATATACGTGACCGTCCCGTAACCGTAAACAATTTCGTAATTGCCTGTCACATCCAGCCCGTTGCCATTTCGAATCACGGCTCCCTCGACGACCAGCGTCGTATCGTCCTGATAGAACATATCCGCAAGCGCGCTGACATCCAACCGATCCACACCGACCAGCGACGTGATCGGTTTCAGCAGACCGAAGTATTGCTGATCATCATAGAAATTGCCAACCAAATCATCTAGTGTTTCGCCCTCACGCAAGGTAAGATTTTCCGCACAGATCAGCACTTGCCGTTTTTGAATGGTCACATTCAGCGAAATCTCCGTCGGCAACTCGTAATTGACGGCTGCATTTTCGCCCGTCGAGCGGCTACGCACGACCATGCCGGTCACGGCCGCCATTTGCGCTGTTGGATTGCCCCGCTCGTCGGTCGTCACGTACACGATCGGCGCGAGCGTCGCTTCGGCAACATACAGATCGGCATTGTCTGCAAACGCGAATTTGCTCGTGTCGAGCGTCGCAGGTTTGCCGTCGTACACTTTTTCGATACCGGTCTTAGGCGCCGCGCCGTCGTGTCCGTAGTCGTATGTCGGCGCCGCCAACATCGCTTTTGCGATCGTCAACATACCCGGTTGCCGCACGCGAAGGCGATAATTTGCCGACTTTTCGGTATCGTTTAAGCGCACCGTGAAGGTATAAGCGCCTGCGTTGACCGCTATAGGCACGACCGGTTCGAGTACGGCCGTCATTTCCTCTATCGAAACGCCTTGATTGACCGTCGCCACCAAAGCGGCGGCCTCTGTCGGGAAGGTATACGGCGCGCCGTCGTAAGTCTTTTGAAGCGACGTTTCCAAATCGACTTCGATAAACTTCGGCTCGATGACGACCGCGCCGGCCGCAATGCGCAACCGATAATTCTTTTTCGCCGTCGCGTCCGCTTTCCAGTCCGCCGTGTAGGCGTATGTGCCGATGTTCTCCATGTTCGCCGCATGTAGCAGTTGCAAACCCTCCCGCACCGTTGTCGGCAGATCGTCCGGCAGCGCGTCGCCGATGTTCGGCAGATACGGCTGTCCGGAATAGGTCGTGACAATGTGCTTTAACAGCACGGAGAGTTCTCTTTGCGCGATCGTAAGCGTACCCGGCGTAACGACCAAATTATAGTTGCCGCTCTTGTCGATCCCGGGCGCCCAGTCGACCGAATACGTATATGTCCCAGCATCGTTTAAGTCAATATGCTCCGGCAGTTGCAAAACCAATTCCGACGCCGTAACGCCGCTCGCGTCCAGCACGGCCTCCGCAACCGTCGTCTGTAATCGGTCGCCGTACACAACGTTTAACGGCTTGAGCGTTACGCGCGCATCGGCCTTACCGACGGTAAGCGTCGCTGTCGCCGCGGGATAGAGTTCGTAATTATCGGTCATGTCTTCGCCTGCCGCATCGGTAACGTGAAAACCGGCGACCTGCACTTTTAATGCGCCTACGTCGGTAAGCTCCGCCGCTTCGCCGTCCTCGGTCGCGTACTCGACCTGTAAACGGTGTCCAGATACCAGCGTCCCGATTGTCAGCGCATACGATTGCACGGTCAGCGGCGTACCGTCGTATACTTTGGTCGCATCACACGGCGCGACGCGCAGTACGCGCGGCGATACGGTCACGCTGCCGGGCGTAAATTCGATCGCATAATTTTCGGTCACGTCATGCCCTGCCGCGTCAAACACGTTCGGCCGCACCGTGTTCGGCGTCGTGCCGACGGCGACCGCGCTTACGACCGCGGACGAGGGTTTGAGCGTATGTCCTGCCGCCAAACTGCCGGACAGTACCGCATAGGTCTCCCCGAAAACGGGCGCACCGGTATATTCGGCCTCGACGTCCTCGGGCTTGACGGAGAGCGGCCGCGCGGTGACGGTCAACAGGCCGTTCGTCACCCGCACGGCGTACTGCTTGGACACGTCGAATCCGTCGGCGTCCTCGATTTTGACCTGTAGACCGCTTTGCCCGATACCGACGTCGGTCTGCGCGCCCGTATAGGTTACGGTCGCCGTATGGCCTTCGCGCAGTTCGCCCTCTAGGAGCGCATAGCTGTCGGCGACGAGCGGCGTGCCGTCGTATTCTTTTTCGATGTCGTGTACCGCAAATGTCAATTCGATCGGGTCGGTGACGATCATGCCGGTCGCGGAAAGCGCGAGAAAAGTAGCCAGTGCGACGGCTACGCACAGGATGATGCTTCCGAAGATGAATATCGAACTTCTGAATTTGGACATTGCACCCACCCTTTACAAATTTTGCTCGATGAGGCGGACGGCCTCTTTGCACAGCGGCAGCTTGTTCTCCCCGAACAGCTCGTCTAGGTACGCGCACAACCCTTCCGCCGCTTGCTTGACGTACACCGGGTTTTTCGCCTCCAGTTTCCGAAAC
>JAAVYI010000043.1 GCA_022791055.1 Clostridia bacterium
CTTTACAATGTCCCCCTCCCTGCAGTTTTTACAGGGTCTGTCAACATAATGCCATTCACCGCAACTTTCGCATTTGACAATTTTACCGTTATCTTTTTCGGCTTGGTGTTCTCTGCAAAAAACATAAGTCCCTGTTGGTTTTCCACAAATCACGCAAGTTTTTCCCATTGTTTAGTACCCCTTTGTTTGTAATGGTAACAGTATACCATAAAATTACAAGTTTAGCAAGTGTTATACCGCAAGTGTCCGGCTTGCGCCGGTCGAGCGTAGCGAAGTAGGGCGCGCACAAGTGGTGTTTGCGGCTGTCGTCCGCGCCGATCGGCGAACTTGCGAGTCCGTTTGACGCGGGCGACACACACGCAAACGAAAACGCCGTGCGCTTTATCGGGCGTGGCTCAGGGCTTTAGGGCTATACAAAAAGGACGATCACCCGATTTTACTGCACCGCAAGTAGTAATTCGATTTACTACTTGCTCCCGGGGAAAGTAGGAACACGTGTTCCTACTTGTGGTGCATAGAATAATTATCTTGTCGATTGAATATTCTGCAATCACGGCATAAGACTTTACCGTCTTTCCCGTAGCTCCAACCAATCGACCGAACGGCTTGCGCCGCATTGTAAACATTCGCGCATCGTGACTTCGGCACGTCTTTCGATTTCCCGCATCGGTCGCAAGTACATTCATAAATGGGGTATTGAAAAAGTTTTACGCTCATAGTTATTTCTTCTTCCTCACTTTTTTAAAACGTTTTCTTCGAGCAAATAATCGATTTGCTCTATAATCGATTGCACAACCAAATTGTATTGAATGGCCGTACAAAACCACTTCAAGGCCGTTTTGTCGGATACTTCATAGCGGTCGGCCAGTGCGTCGACAATGCTTTCGATGTCGATTCTGTTTTCGCCTTGAATTTTCAATAGTCCGTTTCTTTCCATGTTCCTTTACCTCTCCCATGTGTGTTTGTTGATGTCTTTTTCGGTCGGTATATTCGGGTATAGCTTTTTTAGCTCCTCGAATCGAGCTAGCGCCTTGTGCCGTTCTTTCCCCTCGTACCGTTCCCATAGTAATTGAATCGGCGCGGCGTTCTTAACGCCGGGTGTTTTCTGTATCTCGACGAAATAAAACTTTTTGCCGTTGTAGTAGTTGATTTCCCGCCAAACTTTCAACAGTAAGCTGTACCCGCACCCGAAGAACGCTTGCGCGCGCTCGTACAGCGTTCGACGGTATTCCTGCAACAGTTCGGACAGTTGCAACAGCTCGGCAATATCCTGTTTCGCTTTTTCGTCCGCGCCCTGTATGTCTTCCACCCGCTTGATACATTCCGCGCGCGTATAGTAAAAATGCTTTGTCGCGTTCCATTCGTCGGACGGGTGTCCGTATCGTGTAAATAGGTCGTTTAATGTTGCCATACTTTTTATACCTCTTTTGTCTTAGGCGAGATTTGTTTTCCGTTTGCCTGTATAATTGCATTTATAAGGCTGTCGGCGTTCTCTCGGCTGATGTGGTGTAGTATCATCGTATAATTGACATAAACGTCAAACCAACTATATGCCGCCCGTATTTCAATGCGCTTTCCGTCTACTAAAAATATCATTTTTTCTCCTTTGGTCGTAGGCGACTTATACAGCCGCCTGTAACTGCCTTTTTTAATAACATTCTGCTAATGCCATTTCTAATTCTGCATAGGTAGCGTCCATATAATCGTCATAGAACTTTGCCCATTCCGATACCTCTTGCATATCCATTCGGTTGACGCTGTTTTCGGCGGCGTACATCGTGGTTTGCGGATAACATGACATAATGCCTAGTACTGCTTTGTCGAAAATTTCGGTATTTTTAATTATCTCTTTCATATTTTTTCTCCTTTGGTCGTAGGCGGCTTATACAGCCGCCTGTAACCTTTTCTTTTCTTCTTCCTTGATTATCTCCGAACCGTGCAAACGCCGTATTTCTTCGAGCGTCAAGCGGTATTTGTTTTCGGTCGGTTTGTCCGTCCATGCCCACGCCTTTTTGCTACTGCACCAAAAGAACCCGAGGGCTTTCAGCTCTTGCCGGTACGCATAGGCGTTGAACACCCACAGCCACGACCCGCATAGCTCGATTGTGCAATCGAACGATATAATCGCGTCGATGATCGCGCGGAAGTTGTCGGGAACGTCGGCCGCCTGCTCCTTGGTATATGTCTTGCCGTCGGCCGTTTCGTGTACGTTTTTGACCGTCGCAAACAGTATGTCATATTCGGCGTTAATGGCTTGTATATCTTCCACCCTGCCGCCCCTGTCGGGGTGGTGTTCAAACGCCAGCTTTTTGTATTGCCGTTTGAGTTCCTCGACCGTTTGCACGTTTTGAAAGTATTTCATGTGTTACCCCTTTCCCGCGGACTTATGCCGCCGCGGGTCGGCTTGTTTCGCTATCTGTAATTTGCTTTGATTTCAAGCTCTTGCATAGGATATATGCGGTCAGCGTCGAACGGGTAAATATATTTGTCTACTTCGTATATATTCGGCGCTATTTCACTAATGACTTTTGCAAGATTGTAATACTCGCCGATTTTAATTACAATGTAGTTTTCGCGTTCTTCGGGATAATATATCCCGATATTCTCGGCGGCGCGTATTGCGTTCTTTTCAAGTATAAATTTGTTGAGTTCAAGAAAGTCGTTCAATTTCCCTTCATGATTTGCTACTATTAACATCTTTCTATCTCCTTTGGCTGTTATGGGCGCCACCTCTTTATTACTTTACTATTATACCATTTTTTTGTAGACCTGTCTACTATTTTATAGTAACATTGTGAACTTTTTTTGCGATTTCACTTAAATTTTATTGACGTTACCATTTTAATATAGTATACTATCGGCATGAGGTACACAAAATGAACTTAACCGAAAAACTGCGTTTTGCTATGATTAAGCAAAACATGACGCAAACGAGACTTGCGGAACTGACCGACCAAACGCAAAAGAATCTTTCTAATAAGATGTCACGGGATAACTTTAAGTTATCCGAGTATCAGCGCCTAGTCGAGGCGCTCGGCTGTACGCTTGAGATAAACATCGTACTGCCGAACGGAGACAAGCTCTGACGGACGGGAAAAAGAAAGACGGGCGCGGGACGTTCCAAGCGGTTTAGCGGAACGCCGCGCCCCTTTCTTTTTCCGACGTCTCGGAAACCCACGGGCAGCCCACTACGTACCGTTTAACCGCTATCCCCTGTATAATGGGAGATGTAAGGCCTCGCCTTACATCTCTTGTCGTGTCCACACCATATAGCGACGGTGGCGGTCAAGGGTTTAAGCGTAAAAAATTTTCGTATAAGCCACTGCATTATGCCGAAAATTTTTTACCGGCCCTTGACAGCCAACCGGTGCTATATGGTAAATGAGGAATGATTTACAGCAAAGGACGGTGTTATAGCCATGGGAACTATAGGAAGAAAAAATTTGACGTTCACGCAACGCCTTATGCTCGAAGATTGTCTACGGGCTAAGTTGCATAAGAAAACCATTGCCGCAAAACTCGGCGTACATATTTCCACGGTCTACCGTGAAATACATCGCGGGGCGTATCGCCACCGCCACAAGCAGACGGATATATACGGCGATGTAACTTACCGCTACGAAACACGGTATAGCCCCAACCTTGCCGAAGATAAATACCGAATTAACGTAACGAGCAAAGGCCTACCGCTCAAGATAGGCCACGATTACGATTTTGTCCGCTATGTCGAAAAACGTGTCTTGTATGACCGTTTATCCCCTTGCGCCGTTCTCGGTGAGATTAAGCGCAAAAAGTTATTCCGTACCGACATCAGCAAAACTACGCTGTACCGTTACATCGACATCGGTATCTTTCCCCATATTTCTATGGCCGATTTGCCTATGTTCCGACGCAAAAAGCGGTATCGCAAGGCCGTCGCTAAGCGGCCGCCGAGAGGAACGAGCATAGAAAAACGCCCCGCTATAATAGCGGAGCGCAACTCTTTCGGACACTGGGAAATGGACTGCGTTGTCGGTAAGCAACGCACAAAAAACGTTTTACTGGTATTGACCGAACGGTTGACACGCTACGAAGTTATTTTTCGTATGCCGAACAAAAAGCCGCCCAGCGTCCTGCATTGTTTGAATCGGTTGGAATACCGACACGGTAAACAATTCCGACAAATATTCAAAAGCATTACCGTTGACAATGGCGTTGAGTTTTCCGACTGTGCGGGTATGGAAAAATCCATGTTCGGAGGCAAACGCACTGCGGTGTACTACTGTCACCCGTATACGTCCAGTGAGCGCGGGACAAACGAACGAATCAATCGCGACATTCGACGGTGGTTTCCAAAAGGTACGGACTTTTCCAAACATTCCGATGAAGAAGTACAACAGTTAGAAAACTGGGTCAACGACTATCCTCGCGAAGTCTTGGCATTCGCCACCCCTGCCGAACTGTTTACCCAACATCTTGCCGACCTCGGTTAAAAGGTTATAGCCAACCTCATTTGCAAGCCGCTCAAAACAAGCGGCTGTTTTGCCGTTCCGCCGATTTCGCCGTCCCGCCTGCGGGCGGCGCGTTTCCCCCTGTCCCTAGCTAGGGACAGGGGGAAACCTCTCCTTGTTCCCTCTCTATTCTACCAACTTCCTTGCCCTCTACTAACATTTTTCATCTTTTTCGCTCAAACTGCTTGACAATTCGA
>JAAVYI010000027.1 GCA_022791055.1 Clostridia bacterium
GATTTTCGTTATATATGCATTTCCACTCCTGAATCATTTCAATAGTTGGCTCTGTTGTAAGCATATTAAAATCTCCGCTAAATTACTGTTTATCGCACAATCATTATATCACGAAAAATGAAAGAGCGCAACCGATTGAATTTTGTGTGCTATATAAATCATATCTATACTCACTAGGCTACGCGTAGCCTAATTCGTCCACGAAAAAATTACAGAAAAGGCATAGCCTAACGCTATGCCTAAATCTTTTTATTTGCGTTTTATTTCCCTATGGGAATTACGGTAATACGCTCTCCCGTTTTCTGCGTGGGACAATATACCCTACAAATCTTTTTTACTTGCCGGAAAGCGCCTGCTCGAAGAATGCAACGTTGGCGGCGATCCTTGTGTCGTCGGGCGCGAGCGTTTGTGCGTCGCGGGCGGCGGCGAGCGCTTGCTCGAGGCGGCCTAAACGATAGCAAGCAATCGAATAGAGGTCGCTCGGGTGCGCGCCCCAAGCGGTCGGCTCGTTGATGTAGGAAAGCGAGCGCTGCGTGATCGCGAGCGCGCGGCCGGCGGCAAAGTACAGGCCTGCGTCGTCCTGCGTGTCGTAATACAGGTCGGCCAGATCGACAAACGGCTCGCGCAAGTGCGGCGCTTCGGCGCAGGCGCGCAGCAGCCATTTTTCGGCCTCGATCCGCTCGCCCAAACGCAAGTGACAGCGGGCGATATAGCGCATCGACGCGCAACGTTCGTCCGCCCACACGGCGGCGGGGAGGCTTAGGTGTCTTTTGAGCGTCTCGATCGACTTTTGCCACATGCCGCGGTACATGTACTCGCGCCCCAAATAGTGCATGTTGCGGTCGTCGCTCGGGTCCTCTTCGACCGACAGTTCGAGCAGCGGCAAATAGCTCGCCCGCGATTTGGTCGCGTCGGGATAGTGTTCGACGCAAATGCTTTCGTCGACGGCAAACTCTTCCCGCACGCCGTCGAGCGGGGTCAGCACCTCGTGTACGGGGTGTTTCCATGCGTACAGTTTGCGGCTGTGGATCTTGTCGGCCAAGAACACGACGCCCTCGCTGCCGTCGGGGTTAAACGACCAGGTGTAGCGATACCTTAGGCGCGTTACATTCTTGCGCCATACCTTTTCGAGCGCGGCGCGCCAGCCGGGTCGGAACACCTCGTCGAGGTCGGTGCAAACGCAAATAGCGGCGTCGTCGGGGACGAGCGCGAGCGAGGCGTTGCGCGCGTCGTCGAATCGGAACGGGGAGAAAGTGCGCGTTTCGACGTGCGCGCCGAGGCTTTTGAGCGTTGCGACGGTATCGTCGGTCGAGCCGGTATCGAGTACGTACACGCCGTCGGCCTCGGACATCGACGCGTACCAGCGCGCGGCGAACTTGGCTTCGTTTTTACAAATGGCATAAACGATGACTTTCATATAATCTATATATTCACAGCAAACGTAATATTTGACATATATCGTCGAATATGCTAGAATGATACCATGGATACGATCATTTTCGACCTGGACGGAACGCTTTTGAATACGCTGGACGACCTGATGGACAGCGTTAATTTTATGCTTGCCGGCCGCGGATACGCACAGCGTAGCTATGACGAGATCCGGCAGTTTGTCGGCAACGGCGTCCGCAAGTTGGTCGAACGCGCGCTACCCGACGGACACAAGGACGAAACGGACGCGGCGCTTGCCGAATTTTCGGCGCACTACGACAAAAACAAGAATAACAAAACGGCGCCGTATGCGGGCATTCCCGAAATGCTAAGCGCCGTCAAAGCGGCCGGTTTTAAGACGGCGATCGTGTCGAACAAGTACGAGCGCGCCGTCAAAGAGCTGGCCGATACGCTGTTTTTCGGCTGTATCGACGTCGCCGTCGGCGAGCGCACGGGCGTTGCGCCCAAACCCGCGCCCGACGGAGTGTTCGCCGCGCTCGACGTGTTGGGGGCGCGTTGTGCCGACGCCGTGTATATCGGCGACAGCGATGTTGACGTTGCGACGGCCAAAAACGCAGGGCTGAAAATGATCGGCGTGACCTGGGGCTTTCGTGACCGTGCGTTGCTCGAGCAGTGCGGCGCCGATCGCATTATCGACAGCCCTGCCGACGTGCTTACCGCCGTGCGGTCGTTCGGGTAGGAGGCGGCTATGGAGATCGCGCAAAGCATACTGATGCTATTGGCCGGTCTGGGCGTGCTGATGACCGGCATGAAAATGCTCAGCGAAGGCCTCGAACGCAGCGCCGGGTCGAGTATGCGCAAGCTGTTCGGCAAGCTGAGCAACAACCGATTCGCCAGTATCGGCGTCGGCGCGGTGGCAACCGTTTTGGTCAACTCGTCGGCCGCGACCACCGTCATGGTCATCGGCTTTGTCAACGCCGGACTGATGTCGCTTTTACAGGCGACGGCGATCATAATGGGCGCCAACATCGGCACGACACTGACCGGTGTGATCATCGCGCTGTCGGGTTTCAGCCTGAGTACATACATGGCGATTTTGGCGTTTGTCGGCGTGCTGGTTTCGATGATCGCCAAAAACGACACCGTCAAAAAGATCGGTTCGGCGATTACAGGCCTGGGGTTGATGTTCGTCGGCCTGTCGTTTATGAGCGATTCTTTTAAAACGCCGCAGATCGCTACGGCGTTGGAAACGGTGTTCCGCAAAGTCGAATTTCCGCTCGTGCTTATTCTGATCGGCATCGTCTGTACGGCGCTGTTCCAGTCGTCGGCGGCGATGACGGCAATCGTCGTTACCATGTCGGGCGCAGGCATTATCCCGCTTTCGAGCGCGCTGTTCATTATCTTAGGCACCAACATCGGCACGTGCGTGACGGCGCTGATCGCGGCCGTCGGCGCGAGCACCAACGCCAAGCGCACGGCGATGATTCACCTGCTGTTCAACGCGATCGGCACGATTTTGTTTACTGCGGTCATTTGGATCTTCCGCTCGCCGGTCGAAAAGCTATTAGGGCTGATGTCGAGCAATACGCAAATGCAGGTCGCGCTGTTCCACGTGTTTTTCAACGTGTTGACGACGGCTGTGCTCATTCCGTTCATGAAACCGCTGACCAAGCTGGCGACGCTATTGGTGCGCGAAAAGAAGGATGACGACGAACAGCTCAAACTGTATTACATAGACGACCGCATTTTGCATACGCCGCCGATCGCCGTCGCGCAGGTCTTAAAAGAAGTGTTGAACATGGGCGAAATGGCGCGCGGCAACCTCGACTGCGCAATGCACGCCGTGCTGACCGGGGAGACGGGCGACAAGGACAAGATCCTCAAAACCGAGGAAAAGATCAACTTTATCAACAAAGGCGTGGCGCGCTATCTGATCAAAATGTCGTCGCTGTCGCTGTCAAAGTCCGACGAGAAACTGGTCGGCACATTGCACCACGTCATCAGCGACATCGAGCGTATCGGCGACCATGCCGAAAACTTTATCGAGCAAGCGGTCGAGATGCGCGAAAACGACATCGTGTTTTCCGAAGAGGCTTTGAGCGAGTTGGAGAGCATGTACCGCCGCGTGCGCGGCATGTTCGACTTATCGCTCGAAGTATTCGAAAACCGCGATACGTCCAAACTCAAACAGGTTTCCGACGACGAATCGGACATCGACATGCTTAAAAAATTGCTGGGCAACAACCATATTATGCGCTTGAATAACGGGAATTGCACCGTTGAGAGCGGCACCTATTTTTATGCCGTCACCAGTGCGCTCGAGCGCGTCGCCGACCATTTGACCAACGTCGCGTTCTCGATCAAGAGTCCGAGCGGCTCGCAGGTCGAGGCGATGCAAAAGCTGGCCGCAGAGGCCAAACGGAAGTAGAATGATACACGTAGCGAGAAACAGCGCCGCAGCCCGTGCGGCCGCGCGACTGGGCGGCAAGGTCGCGCACATAGACGGTGCGATCGGCGAACATGCGCACGCCGGCGACATTGTGTTACTTGTCGCGGACGGCTTTTCGTCGGCTTTGTCGGACGACGCCCGCGCCCGCGAACTGCTGCTCGTATTCGACGCGACCCCGACCGCGGCGTTTGTGCCGGTCGACGTTCTGATCGCTAACGCCGCAACGACGGTGGCGCTGACGGGGATCGAGCCGATCAACGAGGCGTATGCCGTTTTGGCCGTGCGCGCGCTGTACCGAATGGGCGCGCGTTACGTCGTCATGACGCTGGGCGCAGAGGGAACGGCGGTCGCGGTGGGGCAACAAATCACCTATATCGAGCGGCCGTTTGTACAGACGGAAACGGCGGAGCGCACGTTTGCGGCGGCCGTTGCCGTCGGACTGGATGCAGGGCTGGATTTGCTTACTGCGTGCGAGCAGGCGGCGGAGATCGCGAGTAAGGAGACCGAACAATGATCATTGAAACGCATTGCCATACAAGCGGCATATCGGTTTGCGCCGATCAGCCGTATAAGAAATTGATCGCCGTATACGAGGCAGCCGGCTACGGCGGTTTGGTGCTGACCAACCACTATAACGAATATACGTTGCGTCGCTTAGGCGACACCGTCGACAGCCGTGTCGAGCGGTATATCGACGAGGTGCGCAAGACTGCGGCGGCGGCCGAAAAATGCAAAGTCATGTTGGGCGCAGAGGTGGCGATTTCCGTGCCGAGCGGGTGGGCGGAATTTTTATTGTTCGGCTTAAAAGCCGACTTTTTGCGCGCCAATCCCGAGTTGTACAATTTGACGCAAAAGCAACTGTTCCGCCTGTGCGACGACAACGGCATCGTCATGGTGCAGTCGCACCCGTTCCGCAGTCAGCAGGGTCACGAGCCGCAAGACCCGGAATATATGCACGGCGTGGAGATCAACTGCCACCCCGGGTTTTTCCGCGACCGCGAAAAGGTGACGGCGTTCGCGCAAAAACACGGTCTGCTCGTCACCTGCGGCAGCGACTACCACGGCGCGCATTTTAAACCCTACGGCGGCATCGAGGCCGACGTGTCGGACGTGACCGCGCTCGCGCAAGCCTTGCGCGAAAACGCATACGAAATCGTCGAACGATAATAGCTCGATCCATAGAACTGAAAAAATCGGCATGAAAAAACCGCGGACGTCCGCGGTTTTTTGTATTTGCAGATTGCGGAAACGTAGAACCGCGCAAATGCGCGCCGCGCACGAAAGGCGGGAGAAAGATCGGCGGCGGAATGCGCGGTGTGCGTGTAATAGAGGCCGTCAGTCACGGGGGGGGGGGACTT
The DNA here is from genome assembly GCA_022791055.1 of Clostridia bacterium. GTDB lineage: Bacteria > Bacillota > Clostridia > Christensenellales > Pumilibacteraceae > HGM11386. The sequence continues at coordinate 5,200 of JAAVYI010000027.1, forward strand.
TTGCCTTATCCGGATTGCGACGGAACGCGCGTTGCGCGTGTAAGGGGTGGCCGTCGGTCACGGGCGGGGGCGCGCTTGTCTTGTCCGGACCGCGGCGGAACGCGGAGGGCGAGACGCCCGTTTTTTGCTTGAAGAGATTGGAAAAGTAAAATTCGTCGGAAAAAGCGAGCGTATTGGAAACGTCCTTGACCGAAACGTCGGTGCGGAGCAGCAACGTTTTGGCAAGGTCTATTTTGCGTTGCAGAACATACTGGTGCGGGCTGGTGTTGTAAAAGCGGGCGAACTCTCGATACAGCGACGATTTGGAAATGTGCAATTTTTCGGTCGCCTCGTTGACATCGAAACGCTTGTATACGCAGGCGTCCAACAGATCTTTAATAGCGTGCGCGAGGTGCGAGGCGGCGCGCTGTTTTTCGAAATGCAATGTTTCGGCCAGTGTCAGCAGAATCTCGTCAACGAGACGCATGACCGGGAAACAGAGATGATCGTTGTTGGGGTCTTGCATGGCAAGCGAGACGATCTCGCGCATCTTTCGTTCGCAGTCGACGCCGCGAATGACCGGCGTGCCTTTTAGACCGATGCCGCTCAAATACGAATCCATATAGTCGCAGAAAAAGTTGGCCCAGATCAGTTCGAACGGATCGTCGGCCGACGCCTTATAGCAGGAGCGGCTGCCCGGCTCGATCAGAACGGCGTCGGACGGCTGTAAATCGTAATGAATGCCGTTGTAGTCGAGGTCGCCGCTGCCGCGCGGAATGAACATCAACACATAATGATCGCAGCAGTTGCGGGAAATATAGTAATTTTTATTGGGCGGGGTGATGCCGGTCACGTCGAGAATAAACGGGACGTCCTCGCTCGGGCAGTATACGAATTTACGGTTTTCGGCTTCGGTTCCGCGCATGAATACGTTGTCGCCGCCCAAAAAAGTTACGTGTGGCATATTGATTCAAAACCTCATGGATATGGAACTTTTCAGCATTCCAAAACGATCTTGTATCCATTATACTATAAATATGGCGAAAAATCAATCTTTTTCGGCAAATCCGACTTAGGTTCCCGTAACCGTTTGCGAGAAAACTCTATGCGGCTGCGGCGGGGAAAAGGAGAGTACAGTGAAAAAACGAGGAATTGCGGCGCTGGTCGCCGTCTTGATTGCCGTCTTTACGGCGGGCGCAGTCGGTTGCGGCGGTGATCCCGCGCAGCGCGGAAAGGTGCAACTGACCTTTCATGCGGTCATCAACGAGAACAACCAGGCCGTGATGACCGAGGTCGTCAACAAGTTCAACGCCGAAAACGATACATATTATGTGCGGCTGATCCCCAAAACCGTCGGCTATTCGGCGACGATCGGCGGACTGTTGAAAAGCAGCACCCCGCCCAACATCGTACAGATCGACGACCGCTATTATAAAAACTACATCAACGAGGGCTATCTGACGCCGCTCGACGAATATTTCACCGAGAAAAAGGACGAGGCCGGCAACGTCGTGCGCCCTGCGTCCGCGCTCGACCTCGACGATATTTGGCCGACGGCGATCGAACGCTTACGCTACGACCCGCAAACCGGCTATTCGGGCGGCGACAATCCGCTGTACGGTCTGCCTGCGGGCATCGCGCCGGGCGTCATGTTTTACAACGCATCTGCGTTGCAAGCGGCAAAAGTCAATATTGTGTCGGTCGAGGAGACCGACGCTGCGGCTGCCGGTCTGCTGCCCAAGGGATTCCACGTCTACGACGCCAAACCTGCCGGCGCGGGCGATCTGACGCAGAAAGACGGCAAATATTATGTGTTCAACAACCGCATTCCGATGAGTTGGGACGAGCTGATCGAGATCTCGACCCTGTTCACAAAATCGTATACGGCGTCGTCGCCGACCAATTACGGATTTTTTAACGAGTGGTGGTTCTCGTTCGGTTGGAGCGTGGGCGGCGATTGCCTCGAGTGGGACGAGGAGAAAAATCAGTACGTGATGGCGCTCGGCGAAGAGACGCCCAACTATCTGGTCACGGGATCGGCCGGCGCGACCGTCAACGGCACGGCGTATGCCGAGGGCGCGCTGCTGTCGTACACCGACAAGCATTACGTCGCCGACGTACTCGCCGGCAAGACAAGCGATGAGACGGTCGCCGGCTACACGGCGGGCGAACAGCCCGTATTGTATGCGCTGCCGTCGATCCGCGACGCATTCACGTTGTTTTTGCAACTGTCGCAGAAAAAGTCGGCGGCGGTGACGGCCGACAAGAACGGCATGGCGCTTTCGCCGACGCCGACGATTATCGGCAACAAGGCGAAGAAAGATCTGCTGACGTCCAACGAAGTGGCGTTCGTCGTCGAGAACTACACGGAGGCGTACAACATCGGCAAGGGCATGGCCGGGCTGAACAAGCAGTGGGATATTGCGCCGTTGTACCGCTACCGCGAATTGGGCGCGGACGGCAACGTCAAGACCGTCAACGGTACCAAGATCGAGGGGCGGGACGCGACGCATTCCGGCACGCTCAGCTACGCCATTCCCGCCAATTCCAAAAGCAAAGACGGCGCGTGGGCGTTCATCGAGTACATGGCCGGTCCCGAAGCGCAGGCAACGCTGATGAAAGCCAATTTCTATGTACCCAATCAGATCAGCCTGGCCGAAAGCGACGCCTATCAAAACATGACCGACAATTACATTGCAAAGAATAAGGCGGCTGTTCTCGACATGACGGCGTGCAGTTCGGTCGGCGACTGGTCGTATCTCGAAAAGGGCGACTGGGTGACCATTTGGTCGAAGCTGCTCAATTCCGACGTGCGCAACGGCGAAATGACGCTCGAGCAGTTCTTTGCCGACGAGTGTATCGCCAAAACCAACGAGGCGCTCAAAACCTACCGCGCGAAGAAATACAACGGTTAGGGGCGGCGTATGGCAGAAGTTCTATACGGCGGCGCATATAAGCGCAGAAAACTGGGCGCGCACGCGCGGCGCAGCCTCTACGGATTTGTCACGGCGGCGATCCCGCTTGTCGGCTATCTGTTGTTCAACCTCGTCCCGCTCGGTATTGCCGTCGTGACCATGTTCGTTGATATGGACGGCTACAACTTCGGCTCGATGCAGTGGAACAACTTTGCAAACTTCAAAACGGTGTTCACCGACGCGCGTTTCTTGCACTCGCTCGGCGTCAGCTTTATTCTCACCGTGCCGCACATGCTGGGACTGATCATTTCTCTCTGCTTGAGCGCGCTGTTGGCGCAAAAGTTGGCAGGACATAAGTTTTTCAAGGCGCTCTATTTTGTGCCGTACATCTGCTCGAGCGTGGCAATCGCCGTTATGTGGCGCTGGATCTTCGACCAAAATATCGGCATTTTCAACGACATTATCAAGCGGCTGACGCACGCCGAAAGCGGGCCGCAGTGGTTTTCCGATGCGGGCAGTTTTACCGCCATGCTGATCACCGTCATGGTATGGCAAGCGCCGGGATACGGCATCGTCATGTTCGCGGCCGCCTTTACCAACATAAATCCCGCGCTGTACGAGGCTGCGGATATCGACGGCGCAGGCGCGCTGCGTAAGTTCCGTTCGGTGACGCTGCCGGCCATTTCGCCGACCGTATTCTATCTGCTGATGGCCGGGATCATCGCGGGTCTACAGACGTTCGACATTCCGCAGATCTTCGCCGGCGATTCGTGGACGGGCGAGGCCGGGCCGAACGACGCCGCGCTCTCGAGCGTGCTGTATATCTACTATAAGGGCGTGATGTTCAGTGAAATGCCGGTCGCGTCGGTGATGAGCATGACGCTGTTCGTCGTCATCTTCGTCATCATGGTGATCAATTTCAAGCTGTCGCAAAAGTGGGTGAGTTATGACGTATAATGTTACCGATTCGGGCGCGTTGCCGTCCGTCAAAAAGCGCGCAAAACTTCTGCGCACGATCGGCAAAGTCGTCATATACGCCGTGCTGGTCGTGTACGCGGTGTGGGTGGTCTTTCCGTTCTTGGTACTCGTCGTCACTTCCTTGACGCCCGAAGTCGAAATGAACGCCACCATGCAATTTATTTGGTTTCCGAAAAAGATCAGTTTTGCCGCGTTCCGCACCGTGTTGGTCGACGATATTTACGCGCAGCTGTTGTACGGCGACAACCTCAGTTCGGTGCTGCACGGCTTTATCAACACGCTGTGGCAGGTGGTGTCGATCACGTTGATAGGCCTGTTTATATCGGGACTGAGCGCCTATGCCTTTGCCAAAATTCCGTTCAAGGGCCGCGATGCGCTGTTCTTCTGCCTGATCGCAACCATGATGATCCCGGGCGCGGTGCTGACGATGCCGTCGTACCTGTTTTACGACGCGATCCACTGGACGAACAGCGTCCTGCCGCTACTCGTGCCGGGGCTGTTCGGCGCGGCGGGCGTGACGTTCTTTTTGCGGCAGTTCTTTATGGGGCTGCCCGACGAACTGGGCGAGGCGGCGCGCATCGACGGACTGCACGATTTTTCGATCTATGTCCGCATGGTCATTCCGCTTTCCGCGCCGGCGTTTTTGGCGCAGGGTGTGTTTATGTTCATCGGCGGCTACAACAACTACCAAGGCCCGTTGCTGTATCTCGGCAACCTGCCCGAGCTTGCGCCGCTGTCGTTGGCGCTCAGCCTGTTCCAGGGCGGCTACGGCAATCCGGCCGTGCTGTGCGCGTCGGCATTGGTGGCGCTGTTGCCGCTGCTCGTGCTGTACTGTTTTTTACAAAAGTATTTCACCGAGGGCATTGCAATGAGCGGGCTGAAGGCATAGCGCGTTTAGGCCTACGGATAAGTTAAGAAAACGGCTTTTGATAAGATATATGCAAATTATGAAGGAGGATAGAGTATGAGAAAGAAATGGACGGGGATCGCGGGGCTGCTGCTGGCCGGCCTGTTCGCGTTCGGCGGCTGCGGCAAGTCGGGGACTGCGTTGCCGCACGACAATCAGATCCACCCGGAGTTCGACCGCGCGTATGCGAGCGAGCTGTTTTACCGCAACGATTTGGGTACGGCGGCGCCCGATCCGTGCGTCATACAGATCACAGACAAAGACAGCACGGAGTACGGATATTATTATCTGTACGGAACGAGCGACCCGAATATGGGTTTTCGCGCCTTTCGCAACAAGGATCTGACAGGGAAATGGGAGGACGTGACGCCGGAGAAAAACGATTTGGCGTTCATGCCGGAGGCCGGTCATTTCGCCTATAACAAGGGCAACTTCTGGGCGCCCGAAGTCATCTACGACGACCTCGACGGCAAATATTATATGTTCTATTCGGGCGCGCTGGTCGCCGACCGGCACCGCATGTTGGCGGTAGCGGTCGCCGACGAACCGTATGGCCCGTTCGTGCCGGCCGTGTCACCGTCGCAAACGCTGTTCGACAACGACGATATGGTGGCGCGCATGGAGACGATGGGCGTAGCGGTCGGCACGCTCGACGGCAAAAAGATATTTAACTGTATCGATGCGTCGCCTTACGTTTCGCCGCAGGGCGACAAATATCTGTACTTCGTACACGAGGGGACGGCCTACGGGCGGAAGTCGGACATCTTCGCCGTGCAAATGGAGAACTGGACGACGCCGATGATGGACACGCTGACGCAGCTGACCAAGTGCGGTTACTACACGGTAGACGAGGCATTCACCGACGAGGACGGCTCGAACGTGCCCAACTACGAGGCCAACAACGGCGTCAACGAAGGGCCGTATATGTACCAGCGGCAGCAGGCCGACGGCAGTTGGAAATATTACCTTACGCTGTCGATCAACGGCTATATGGATAAGTCGTATTCGGTTATACAGGCGATCGGCGACAGCCCGATGGGGCCGTTCCGCAAACTGACCGAAAAGGAAGGCGGCCTGCTTATCAGCACCGACTGGGAGCGTTTCGACCACGTGTCCGGCACCGGCCACCACAGTTTCGTGACCGTCGACGGCGAGATCTATATCGTATATCATGAACACGTCGCGCGCGAGACGGGCGGACTGGGCGAACGGGATGTGGCCGTCGATCGCGTTGTATGGACGAAGAACAACGCCGGCGTCGACGTGTTGTACTGTAACGGCCCTACGTGGTCGCTACAACCGCGCATTGCCAAGCATTCGGGTTTCGACAACATTGCGCCCGCCGCCAAGGTTAAGGCCAAGCGCGGCGCGAACGTCGAGGCGCTGACCGACGGTATGCTTTCGATCTATTCGGAAAATACCTTTGTCAAAGAGTTCGAGACCGACAAAACGACGACGATCACGCTTACGTTCGACGACTACCGCGAAGTGTCGGCGGTAATGCTCTACAACAGCAAAACGTTTGAAAAGTCGTTTGTCGAAATTCAAGAAATCGCGTTTGACTGTAAGGACGCAAACGGCAAAGCCGGCACGGCGACGATCGAGCATTTGGCGTTCGACTGGGATTTCTACAAAATGTCGGCGGTCAACCAAATGCGGCCGGGCGGCAGCGCGGTGGCGGTGTTCCATCCGCTTTTGTGCAAAGAGATTCGTATCACCGTCGAGGTGCCGAAAACAAGACCCGACGAGCTGGCGATCATGGACGAACTCGGATACTTTATCGAGCAGACGGCGGTCGGCATTTCCGAAATCGTCGTACTCGGCAAATAACGGGAGGGCAAAAAGATGAGGAAAAAGATAACTTGGCTTGTCGGTGCGGTGGTTGCGCTACTCGTAGCGACGGGCGTATTCGCGGCCTGCGGCGGCAAGAACTTGCAGTTTCCGCCTTACGAATACGACTACAGCACGCCGGTCGAAGAGTTCGGCGACGGGATCCGCATCGACGGCAAACTGGACGAAAGCATTTGGTCGGGGCGCAAGTACCTGACCGCCGACATCAAGAACACCCCGGCCAAGTACCGCATGACTTCGTATTTCGGCGAAAAAGGCGTGTACTTTGCGTTCGACATCGCCGACAATGCGGTGTACTACAACGCCGACCGCGAAATCTATGCCAATTCGGGCGTCGAGTTCTGCGTCGGCTCGCCGTCGGACAATCGGATCACCTACGAGATCGACTTAAACGCCGGCGGCAAGCGCATGTTGCGCAAGTATACCGGGCAGCCGTACACCAACTGGTTCAGCGATCTACATAGCGCGGTCAGCGTGCAGGGCGAGATCAATACGCCTTCGTGTACAGGCTACACGGCCGAAATTTATCTGCCGTACGCGCTGTTCAATGCCGACGGGTCGGACACTAAGCTCGACACGCTGTTGGTCAATCCGGCCATTATCCGCGCCAATTCGGCGAGCGGCAGCATGTCCGACGTCGACCGACTGTGGTACAGTATCGGCGAGCAGGAGCGTGGCCTGGGCTGGGCGCCGGCTGCGCCCAACTGGTACAACTTCGACGCAAACGGGCTTGTTTGCTACGACGTCGCGCTCACCGCTTCGGCGTTCGGTGCGATTTCCGGGAAACCCTACATTCTGACCGACGAGACTTATATTCTGACGGTCGAGCCGGATGCGGGCTATTATCTCGAAAGTCTGACACACGACACTAAGGATGTCACCGACAAGTTGACGTATAGCGGCGGCAAAGCGGTGTACAGCTTCATCGGCACGGGCGACACCGCCATCGAGGCTAAGTTCGCGCCGCTGCCCGAAACCAAATACACGCTACACGGCACGGTGTCGGCGGAGGGCGCATTGCCCGAAACCGTCAGCCTGTACGCCGCTTACGGCGGCACGGTCACGCAGATCCCGATCGGCGCAGACGGCGCTTACCGTGTCGACCTTCCGGCCGTATCGTACACCTTGTACTGCGAGGCAAGCGGGTATTTGACGTTCGTCGAGCGCGCCGATCTGACCGGCAGCTTGTCCAAAAACGTGCTGCTGCGCAAGCGTTTCTTAGGGGCGCATACCGTCATCGGCTCGGCCTCGAACGACAGTTCGTGGGATTTCTCCGCGCTGGGACAGGGGACGGCGGTCAGCGTAGACAACGGTTGGCTGGTCTCGACCAACCATACCACGCTGATGGGCGAAAAGATGTTTGTCTCGGGCGACATTGTGCTGCCGATGCGGGACGGCGTCGACCGTCGCGCCGGATTCCGATTCGTCGATCGGTCGGGCAACGGCCTTTACGTGTGCTTGCTTGCCGAGAACGAAAGCAATAAAAATAAATACGTGTTCCAGGTCATCAGCCTGAGAAACGCGAACAGTGATTCGTGGCTTTACGGCGCAGAGTTGACCGACCCGATCATCCGCACGTTAGCGAACGGCGACGGCGTGCCGTTTTCCGCGCTGTGCGAGAACGGCAAAACGACGGTGTGGATCAACGGCGTCAAGATACTGGACAAATTCTCCGATTCCGTTCCGCTGAACGCAGATTCGGAGGTCGTCCCGGGTCTGACCACTTGCGGCGGCGGCAGTTTTCACAATTTGGTATTCAACACGACCGGCTACGACGAGGGGTATCCTGTGACGATCACGGCCGGCAGCGGCGGCGCGGTGACGTGCGATAAAGAATTTTACCAAGACGGCGATACGCTGACGTTTACCTTTACGCCCGACCCCGGTTTTGCCGTGGCGGAAGTCAATGTAAACGGCGTAGATAAGTTTAGCGAGCTCGTCGGCAATACGCTGGTCGTGCAAACGCGCGGACTGGTCGCCGTGCAGCTGGTTGCCCGATTCGTGCGCGTGCAGGGTGAGCGCGGGGTGCTCAGCGGTACGGTGACGGCCGGCGGCGCGCCGGTGTCCGGGGTGACGGTCACGCTGTCGAATGCAAACGGCGACACGTTCCGCGTACAGACCGCAAACGGCGCGTTCGCGTTCGAAGCGGTCGACGCCGGCGTATGGCAGCTTTCGATCGACGCCGACGGGTATCGGCCGTATTCGCAGCGCGTCGAGATCGGCGGCGACAAGCAGATCGAAATCGAACTGTTCGCCGTCAGCATGGCGGATAAGTATGTTTTGGCCGGCGGCGAAAATTACGACGTAGAGGCGATCGAAAGCGAGCGCAAAGTCGTATACACGGGCGGCGGCGCCGCAACATTGACGTTGAAACCGTCGGCTGCGGCGGGTGAGGACGTTTACGTTTCGGCCGTCGTGCGCAAGCAAGACACGTTTACCATGAACGACAGCGGCGGCATTCGCTACGGCTTTGCCTTTATGGGCGCGGGCAGAACGCTCAATTTCAACTACTGTCTGTTCACGTACGATAACAACTATTATGCCAGTTTGGTCGACTGGGGCGTCGTAGACACGTCGAAAGCGTTATCCGAAAAACAGGTGGCGGCCTGGGAAACGACCGGCCTTAGGATCGCGGCGGCGCGCATAAACGGCACGTTCTACATGTTCGCCGAAGAGGACGGCATCATGCGTGTGGTGGCGAGCGGCGCGCATAAAGATCTTGCCGATACGGTTATCAACATCGGATTCGGGACGTGGTGGCAGACGGCGCGCGCAGAGTACACCGAAGTGGAATGGACGATCGGCGACGTTGCGATCGACGTCGATATACAGCCTGCCGAACACGGTACGGTGACAGTCGGCGCGGAGCCGACGCTGGGCGGCGATGTGACAGTGACCGCCAAGCCGAACGACGGCTATTTGCTGTCGTCGCTGACGGTCAACGGCGAAGAGAAATTGTCGGCGCTCGAAGAGAAAGACGGCGCGTATCGGTTGACGCTTCGCGGGTATACGGACACCAAGCAGATTGTCGTGCAAGCGACGTTTGTCGAGCAGGGCGCGTTCGCCGTTGCTCTGGGCGTCAAGTTGCACAAGTACGGCATCGGCGCGGATAATCTCGACTTTATACCCGACGGCGTGACCGTCGAACTAAGGGGACTTACGACTTACCGCGCGGACGCTGTCGGCGGCAAGGTCGACTTTGAATCGGTGGAAAAAGGCGCGTACACCGTGTGGGTGGACGGCTACCGCAGCGCGACGCTGACGGTGACGGGCGCGGTCGACGATACCGTCACGCTCGAATACGACTTGATCGACAGCACCGCCAACATCGACACGACCGACGCCAACAACGGCAACGTCACGCTCAATATCAATTCTAACGACGCTGTGCTGTTTAAGCAGACCGTCGGCGCAAGCGAGGATTTCTATGTAAGCGCGGTATTTAAAAACGTCGATAAAGACGCCACGTCGTTGCGGTTCGGCTTCTATATCTGGAGCGACGTTGACGGCGACGGGCAGGAGAACAGCGACTGGGACGGCACCGAGCGCATTTACGCGCCGATCTGCTATCAGTGGCACGCGGGCGAAAGGCAATACGTCATGCAATGGATACCGACCTGGTCGGGTTACTTCATGAGCGAGGCGGACGCAGACGCCATGGCGGGCGAGACGGGTGTGCGGTTGGGACTGGCGCGCGTGGGCGGCACGTTCTTTATGCTGCGCGAGGTCGACGGCAAAATGAAGATCGTTTCGCAATTTCCCGGCGATACGAAGAACTACGCGGAAAGGGCGATCCGCGTCGGCATCATTACGATGGGCGCCGAGGGGGCTACCGAGACAACCGCCAAGTTCTCCGAACTGCAATTCGAGACGGCCGCAAACGGCGCGTTTACCGTCGCTGCGTATGCGGACGCGTTGCATACCTATACCAATCTGATGTGCGTGACCGACCCGGCTACGACATTCAAAACCGCGGTCGGCAAGGTGGTGCAAGGTCAGGTCGACGTCGATCTGTCGAAGTTTGCGGAAGAAAACGGGCAACTGGTTTGGGCGAATGCCGCCGGTGAAACGGTGTACTTTAAAAACGCCATGACCGATCTGACGCTCGAGTACACACTCAAAGCCGACATTCCGCTGAAAGGACGTGTAACCGCATTTTCGGTGTTTGACGGGGCGATGCCGTTTGTCGTCAGCATTTCGCACGAGACGAACGAGGACGGTAGCAGCAACGGCTACCACGTACAGTTGATTCGGCACTGGAGTTGGGACGGCGGCGTGTATGCCACATTGACCGACGTGCAAATGAACAAGATGAAGACCGAAGGGCTGGCGATACGGATCGTGCGCGCCGGCGCGAAAATAGAAGTGTATGCCGACGATGTTAGCGGCGAAACCGTCAACCTTGCCAAAGTTGCCGAGCGCACGTACACCGACAATCCGGGACCGGGGCATACCGGTTGCGGGATCGGCGTGTCGGGCAGTGCGGCGACGTTCTCGCACATTACACTCAGTAACGTAGCGTAAAGGAGAACATAAAATGCGAAAGATCACTGTATTCGCGGCGCTGTTGGCGGTCGCGGCCGCCGCCGTCGTTACGCCCGGCCTGTTGCGCGCAAACGCAGAGGCCGCAAAGCCTACGGACGTGTGGATCGTGGCCGGGCAAAGCAACGCGGCCGGCTACAGCCTTACGACGCAAACGGTACACGGGCAGGCCGACGCCGCATATAAGTACGCCGATAAACTGACCGCCGATGACGGCCGCAACGCGACGGGCTATCCGCAAGCGCTGTACTACGGCGCGACCGACGTGGCGGCTTCGGCGGCCTTGCCGACAATCGCTTTGCAACAGGTACAATCGGGACTGGGGCGCAACCCCAATTATATCGGGCCGGAACTGGGCATGGCGCACGCGCTGTCGGCGCGTTACACGGCGGACGCGCCCGCGGCGATTGTCAAGTATGCCGTCGGCGGTACCTATTTGGGCGACTTCGGCGGCGCGGGACGGGAGACGCAGGACGCCGGTAACTGGGCGTCGCCTACCATGACGGCGAAAGCGCAAGCTGCCGGCACCAAATTGCACGCCAATAACGGCCTGCTGTACACGCGGCTGTTGACGGTGACGGAGAACGGTTTGGCTGCGCTGCGCGCCAAAGGGTACGCGCCGCAAGTCAAGGGCTATATCTTCATGCAAGGCGAGGCGGACGCCGGCAACGGCGGATTCGCAGCTGCGTATGCGGCCAACCTCGAAACGTTCATCGGCGATTTGCGCGCCGACGTGGCGAGGCTTTCCGGCGACGCAGACGCAGCCAAACGGCCGTTCGTCATCGGCAAAATTTGCCCGTCCGGCAAGTTCGGCGGCCATATCGAGGTTGTGCGCGCGGCGCAGGACGCCGTGGCGAAGAAGTTGGAAAACGTGTACACCGTCGAGACCGAAGACCTGGCGATCTACACCGCGAACGGGACGCCCAACGGTACCGACGACTACCATTTCAACGCTTGGGATATGTACACGCTGGGGCAGCGCTTTGCGACGACCGCGACGCAACACCTAGCGAAATACACGTTTACCGTTACGGCGGGCGCAGGCGGCAGCGTAGGGAAGTCGGTCTATCTTTCCGACGGCGAGGCGGTGCGCATCGACTATACGACGACGCGCGGCAAGCGACTCGACAAAGTGCTGCTTGGCGGCGAGGACGTCACGCAGTCGGCCGTTATCGACGGCGCGATCACCGTCACGCCGACGGGCGACGCGGCGTTTCAGGAGATCGCGCTCACCTTTACCGATGCTACGGCCTATACGCTGACCGTTGACGTTGGACTGGGCGGCAAGATCCGGCGTTCGATTTCCGGATCAACGGTGTACGAGGGCGAGACGGTACTCGTCGAGCCGCTTCCGTCGGACGGCTACGAGACGGTAGCGGTGCGCGTCAACGGGCACGAGATCGCCGGCGAGGGCGGCCGATATGCCGTGCACATCACCGGCGACACGACGCTAAAAGTGACGTTTCGCGCGACGCAAGCCGCGGCCGAACCGACCGAAAAGGGCGGCTGCGGGTCGGCTGTCGCGGCGACTTCGGCGGTCGGCGCGGTCGGTGTTTTGACGCCGCTGATCGCTTGTATCGCGCGCCGCAAGCGCCGCGCGTAAAATCGTAAGACGACGGATAAGAGAATCCCCGTGCCGACTGGGCGCGGGGATTTTTGACTATAGGCAAGAGAAGTTGCGGCGAAATATTCGGGTTTTGTGATTTTTTGTCGAACAACTATTGCAAAACCGAAATTTTTATGCTATACTACAATATATATTAAGGTGGTTGTTTTTTGCGGGAGTGGCATGGGTAAGGCTTTATTTCTCAAACTGAAAGAATCGTTGCTGTCGGTGCTGCCGGTGGCGGCGATCGTTTTGATCATTTCCTTTACGCCGATCGTCAGTCTGACCGTGACGGAAACGGTCGCTTTTGCCGTGTCCTCCGTGTTTTTGGTGCTGGGCATCGGGTTGTTTAACCTGGGCGCCGATCTTGCCATGACGCCGATGGGCGAGCATGTCGGATCGGGCTTGACCAAGTCCAAGCGCGTGACCGTGTTATTGTCGGTCTGTTTTGTCATGGGCGTGCTGATCACTGTTGCCGAACCCGATTTGTCTGTACTGGCCGAACAGGTCAAGGCGGTGATGAACAGCACCGTTCTGATCGCTACGGTCGGCGCGGGCGTCGGTCTGTTTTTGGTGATCGCCATTCTTAAAATCATTTTCCGCAAAAATCTTTCGACGCTGTTGATGTTTTTCTACATGATGCTGTTCGCGCTGTGCGCCGTGCTGATCGAAAGCGGCAAGGGCGGATTTTTGGCGCTGGCGTTCGATTCGGGCGGCGTGACGACCGGGCCGGTGACGGTGCCGTTTATCATGGCGCTGGGCGTCGGCATTGCCTCGACCGTCGGCGGCCGCAACGCCAACGAAAACAGCTTCGGCTTGATTGCGCTCTGTTCGATCGGCCCGATGCTGGCCGTCATGGTGTTGGCGCTATCCTCGCAGGGCGAGATCGTGTACGAGCTGGCCGACTATTCGGTCGAAAGCAGTTTGGCCGCGTTCGGGCATATCGTCGCCGAGCACGCGTTCGATGTTGTGAAAGCGTTGGGGCTGATCGTTGTATTTTTTGCGATTTTGCAGGCGGCCGTATTGAAACTGCCCAAAAAGAAGATCATACAGATCGCCATCGGCATCGCCTATACGTTTGTCGGCCTGGTGGTGTTCCTCGTCGCGGTGGCGGTCGGGTTTATGCCGATCGGGTTTAAGTTGGGACAGCAGCTCGCCGCATACGATCAAACGCTGTTGATCGTGTTCGGCTTTGTCATCGGCTTGGTGGTCGTTTTGGCAGAACCTGCGGTACACGTTCTCAATAAGCAGGTCGAGGAGATCACCGGCGGCGGGGTCAAAAAAATCGAAATGTTGGTCGCGCTGTCGATCGCCGTCGGTATATCGATCTGCCTGTCGCTCGTGCGCATGGTGTTCGGTTTTTCGCTACTGTACTATCTCATTCCCGGCTATCTGATTTCGCTCGGGCTGTCGTTTTTCGTGCCGAAGATCTACACCGCGATCGCGTTCGACTCCGGCGGCGTTGCCAGCGGACCGCTGACATCCAGTTTTATTTTGCCGCTTGCGATCGGCGCGTGCGTCGCACTTTCCGGGACGCAAAGCATTTTGACCGATGCGTTCGGCGTGGTGGCCATGGTCGCTATGACGCCGCTTATCACCATTCAGGTGCTTGGTTTCAAAGCGGTCACATCTGCCAAAGTGCGCGCCAAGATCACCATGCGCCGCATTCTGTCCGCCGACGACGAGCAGATCATTTACTTTGAATAGGGGGCGGACCGTGACCAAGACAAGCGAGAAGATCAAAGAAAAGGTTGTCAAAAAGCGCGCCGAACGCAAGGAAAAGATCGCCGCGGTCAAGCGCGACGTCAAGCGCGCCGTGCAGAAAAAGATCGGCAACCCGAATACGGTAACGAGCAATCGCCTGAAATTGTTGATCACCATCGTCGGCCGCAGCAAAGCCGAATACTACGTCGACTTGTTGCAATCGTTTGAAATCAACATGCAGATGGTCGCCATGGCGCACGGCACCGCCGACGCCAACATGCTGGGACTTTTGGGACTGGGCGACAACGAAAAAGCGGTCATTTTCAGCGTCATTCAGGAAAACAAAATTTCCGACGCCATGCTCGCGCTCGACGAGAAGTTTAAGACGATCAAGGACGGCAAAGGCGTTGCCTGTACCGTGCCGCTGACCAGCGTGATCGGCACATTGATCTACGGATTTTTGAGTAACAACAGGAAGGCGGTCAAGGAGAAGTAACATGGAAAAATCGAATTACGAAATGATTTTGTGCGTGGTCAATACCGGCTTTTCCGAAACCGTGATGGACGCGGCCAAAGAAGAGGGCGCGCGCGGCGGTACGGTCATTCACGCCAGAGGCACGGCCAACAAAGAGGCCGAACAGTTTTTCCGCATCACCATCGAGCCGGACAAAGAGATCGTTATGATCTTAGTGCCGAAAGACATCAAGGACAAAGTGTTGCACGCCATTTACCGTTCGGCCGGCTTAAAGAGCGAGGGGCAGGGCATCGCCTTTTCGATCGCGGTCGACGAGGTTGTCGGTCTGTCCGGCGGTCCCGACCTGTCGAAGTTGATGCAAGCGGCCGCCCCGCCCGCGCAAGAGACGCCCGACGAGAAACCCGAACAATAGAACATAAAAAGAGCGAGCAGCACAAAACGGCTGTTCGCTTTTTACAATACGGATCCTATAGACGATCGTTTCGCATACACGCGCAAGGACGCGGGCGCGGTCTACGGCAACGGGACGCCGTGCGCCTGTAAATACGCGATCATGCTGTCGACGGCGACGTCGCTGACGACGTGTTCGATACGGCAAGCGTCCTCTTCGGCCTGGGCGGGCGAGAGAGACAGCGAGCAGATCAAAAATTGCGTAATCAAGCGGTGCTTGAAAAAAATGCGTTCGGCCGCGGCTAAGCCCTTTTCGGTAATCATGATGTCGCCGTAATTTTGCTGTATGATATAGCCGTCGTTTTTGAGCGTGTTGACGGCGCGATTGACCGACGGCCGAGAAATGGCCAACCGCTTGGCCACGTCAACGCTTTTGACCGGCAGACGGCCGGTTTCACTCAATCGATAAATGGTTTCCAAATACATTTCGCCCGATTCTTTCATAGCGCCCTCGAAGTTCGGAAGTTGATTTTTTTCGTAGCCGTTTCATCTGCGTGAAACGACTTTCGCCGCGACGGTTGTCCGTCGTTGCCTAATTTCTATAATAAAAGTATATCATATTTTTTTGATTTTATCAAGCAAAACGCTTGACAAAGCGAGCGGTCGGCACTATAATGTTATCGTAAGCTAACAAGTTAGCCTACGCAAATAAAAATAGCGCGCGCTAACAATATGCGCGTAGCGCAAGGAGCAAATTATGGCGTTGGCATTTGCACCCTACGGAAAGACGTTGACCGTTCGCCGCATCGATTTGGATGACAAGACGCGGCGGCACTTGAACAATCTGGGACTGGCGGTCGGCGCCGAAGTGACGCCGGTCCACATAAGCGGCGGCGATGTCATTTTGCGGGTGCGGGGCAGTAAGTTGGCGGTCAATCGGGCGCTGGCGATGCGGATCACCGTTGCGTGAGAAGGAGAGCATATGGAAGAAAAGACGTTAAAGGCGCTTGCGAAAGGCGAGAGCGGCATTGTCAAACGGGTGACGGGCGACGGCAAGTTGCGGCGGCGGCTGTTCGACATGGGCATCACGCCGGGCGCGGAGGTATGTTTGAGGAAGGTCGCGCCCTTAGGCGACCCGATCGAAATCACCGTGCGCGGCTACGAGTTGTCTCTGAGGAAATCGGAGGCCGAACTGGTGATCCTGCAAAGTATCGGATGAACGATGGGAATCTATAAAATCGAACATGGAGGAGCAAAAAGCTATGAAGTTTGCACTGGCCGGCAATCCCAACTGCGGCAAAACGACGCTGTTTAACGCCTTGACGGGGGCGACGGCGCACGTCGGCAACTGGCCGGGCGTGACCGTCGACAAGCGCACGGGCGTCTACAAAAAGCTGCCCGAAAAAGTCGATATAATCGACTTGCCCGGCATTTACTCGCTGTCACCGTACACGCCCGAAGAGATCGTTTCGCGCAATTTTCTGTTGGACGAAAATCCCGATTGCATTATCAACATCGTCGATGCGACCAACCTCGAGCGCAATCTGTATTTGACGACGCAGATACTCGAACTCGATGTGCCTGTCGTCGTGGCGCTCAACATGACCGACATATTGCAAGCAGAAGGCGGTCGGGTGGACGAGGCGCTGCTGCGGCAAAAGCTGGGCGTACCGGTCGTGTCGATCAGCGCGCTCAAAAGCCGCGGCATTGTCGAGCTGACCGAAGCGGCCTATCGGGCGGCGCAGTCGCCGCGCGTCGGCGCGACGGTTGTTGACGGCGAACTGTTGCAAGCCGTGCGGTCGGCCGAAGAGACCTACCGCGGTCACGGCGTCGGTAACGCACTGTTCCACGCCGTCAAGGCGGTCGAGGGCGACAGCCTGGAGCGGGAGACGCACGCCGAAGTGTGTGCCGCGCTCGATACGGTCAAAGCGACGATCGACACGGGCATCTTCGAGGGCGATTTCGAAGGCGTGGTCGCCGATATACGGTATCGCTACATAGACAAAGAATTGAAAAGCGCGCTGGTTCGCAAAAAACGTGCGGACGGGGCGCTCGGCAAAAGTGACAAGATCGATAAGGTGCTGACGCATCGCATTTGGGGCATTCCGATTTTTCTGCTCATTATGTTCGCGGTGTTCCACTTGACGTTCAGCGAGAATTTTCTCTATCTCGGTTGGCTGATCCCCGACTCATTCGACGTGCCGATCATCGGCTCGAGCGCGATCAACTCGCCCGGCGTCATGCTGTTCAACGCGATGGTTTGGCTGACCGATACGCTCGGCGGCGCAATCGGCGGCGTCATGCCCGAAGGGACATGGTACACCGGACTGATCTGCGACGGGCTGCTCGAAGGTCTGTTCAGCGTGCTCGGCTTTATTCCGCAAATCCTCTGCCTGTTTTTGTGGCTGTCGATCCTCGAGGACAGCGGCTATATGGCGCGCGTGGCGTTTATCATGGATCGCGCGTTCCGCAAATTCGGACTGTCCGGCAAGGCGTTCATGCCGCTGATCATGTGCTTCGGGTGCGCCGTGCCGGGCATTATGGCGACGCGCACACTGGAAAACGAGCCGGAGCGTCGGCGCACCGTCATGCTCGCACCGTTCTTCTCGTGCGGGGCTAAACTGCCGATCTGGGCGGCGTTCGGCGGCGTGTTTGCGCAGGCCTTTACCGGCATGAATGCCGAAGTCGTCGTATATTCGATGTACGTGTTGGGCATTGCCATAGCGATTCTCGCGTCGCTGCTGTTGAAATTGACGATTGTGAAAGGCGAGACGCCGCCGTTTATCATGGAGCTGCCGGCCTACCACGCGCCGCGCGCCAAAAATATCGCCGTGCGTCTGTGGGAAAAACTTAAGCATTATTGTTTCCGCGCGGCCACGGTGATCGCCGGCGCAATCGTCGTCATTTGGTTTCTGTCGAACTTCTCGTTTACCTTCCGCTACGTGCCGGACGACAGCGGCATGAGTATGCTCGGCATGATCGGCAAGGGCTTAAGTTGGCTGTTCGTGCCGCTTGGTTTCGGCATGGGCGAGAACGGCTGGAAGTTCGTCGTCGCGGCATTCACCGGTTTGATCGCCAAGGAAATGGTGGTTGCGACCATGGGGACGTTTGCCGGCATGGACGGAGACGAAGCGCTCGAGACCGACGGCGCCGAACTGGCCGACACGGCATTAGGCGCGATGATGCTGTCGATCGGCGGCGTACTCGGCGGGTTCTCTGCCGCCGTTCCTGCGATGTTCGCGTTCATGGCATTCAATCTGTTGAGCGTCCCCTGTATGGCGGCCGTTGCGGCTGCGGGCGGGGAACTCAATTCCAAGCGTAAGCTGTGGACGGCGATCGGCTTTTGGATGCTGACAGCCTACCTGACCGCATTGATCGTGTTCTGGTACGGTATGCTGTGCGTCGCGTGCTGGTGGGCGGCTATGTTGGTCGGGATCGCTGTGGCCGGCGGCATTGCCACGCTTGCCGTACTCAAGGCCAAAGGGCTGCTCGCGTTCGGGAAAAAACGCGCACCCGGGCAGGGAGACGCCGCATGACGCCGCTCGAAATCGGGATCTTAGTCGGCGCAATCGCACTGGTCGTCTTTACCGTCGCCTATAACGTCGTCCGTAAACTGCGCGGTCGCGGCGGCTGCGGTTGTGCGACGCAAGACAAGAAGAAAAACGGCGCTTGCGCGGGCGCTTGCACGCACTGCGGCGCCGACTGCCCCTATAGGCAGCAGTAGAGCAACAATCGGATACAATGCTTGCGTCCCCCCTCCGGTGCCGCACAGCCTGTATACAAAGACGGTGGTTTCTCCTTTTACCCACCGCATAGGAAAAACGGTCGCTCGTTGCGGCCGTTTTTTACTGCCGCGACAAGTCGTCGGCAGTCTGAAAATGTACGTATTATATTTATATAAATTTCAAAAATTTTCTTAATGTCCAATACACGTATTGAACTTTTTTAGTGTATAATGAAAGAAAAACCGGAGTGGCAATCCGAAAATGGGCTTTTACGAGCGGAGAGAGAAGATCAAGGAGATCTTGAGACGTAAAGGAAGAGTTCAATGCGCGGAGTTGGCGGAAGAATTTTTGGTTTCCAAGAACACCATTCTTAAAGATATCAATGCGATCACGCCGACATTTCCGATTACAACCGTATACGGGCGTAACGGCGGTTACGAGTTTGCGGGCGACGGCTCGACATGGTTGAACGCGCGGCAAACCGAATATTTATATACATATATGCGTAAGCACAACGCCGACCCGACCGACGAAACGTTCAAGGAAATTCTAGACGTATTGGAACATGCAAAATCGAAAATGTAGATCACAAACGTGTCCTACTTGACATAAAGGAAGCCGCACTTGCAACGCCTTTCCGTTTAGGCCGATTGCGCGGCGGTTTGTCTTTTTTCGGCTATGTATTTCGTCGCGCACTATTACCCGTACCCCGCGTCATTTATTTTTGGCGTTTGCCGCCGCTTTGCCTAAAGCGGTGTATTTGTTGACGAATGCCGTTTTGGCGTCCGTGTAAGCGTCGCGGTTGTGTCGGTACATGGCCGCCAGTCTCCGTTTGAGCGTTTCGTATTCTTTGGCTACAGCGGGGTGCGCGTTGAGATAGTCGCGGAAATAAAGCTCGTCGGTGTCGTCGGCAAGCCGTATGTGCGCGTGGAACACGTTTTCGGCAAACCCGTGTTCGGTGTAACCTTTATTGAGCGAGATCCGATTTTGCGACTTCGACATGACTAAATAGCCGCATTGCTCCAATGCTGTCGCAGCTTGCAAAAGTTGCTCGTCGCGCGCAACCGCAATCAAAATGTCGATGATCGGTTTGGCGCAAATGCCGGCAATCGCCGTGCTGCCGATATGGTGGATCACCGCATCATGCGGCAGGACGGCACGCAGACGTTCCGCCTCAACACAGAATCGATCGCCCCAAAAATCTTTATGTTCGCTCAACTCGATCGGAAACAACTGCCAAAGTTCTTCCAACGACATTTCCGACAACCGCTTATTCATACTATTATAGTACCATATTTATCCCCAAAAAGCAAACGGAAAAACAACGCCTGTATACATATTCGCAACGTTTGTATGCCGAAAGCGGAATATCTTCGGCATGATTTGTTCGTTTCTCGCCGTGTTCTACAGGAGAGTATAATAGGTGAAGTGTGCAAAGCAAGCAAAACAAAAGGACAAAAGATGTAGGGCGCGCTGTGTAAAAAAAAGTACGAGCAGCTAGGCGCTCGTACTTTGTATTCGTTTTAGCAATCGGTACAGCAATCGCAGAGCGTTTTTTTACGCTTGCAACAGCCGCAACAGCAACGGCGGCAACAGGCGCAACAGCAAATCATTTCGCAATGCGCGCGACCGTCGCAGGGCGTTACGATCGTCGTTTGCACGGCATTGCTGTACAGGACGACGGGGGTATCGCCGGAGTAGTCTATAATGCTTGCAATGTTTAATATCGCTTTCATGTCAGTTCACCTGTACGTCAAATGCAACCGTCAGAACTTCGCCGGGTGCCAGACTGCGTAGCGCAAAACCGATCTCCGGATGATAGACGGAATAATACGTGCCGTCGATCCGGACGCTGTTTGCGACAAACGTCGCGCCGTCGGGGATCCGGTCTTTGAATACCAACTCGTTTTTTACAACGTTTCCCGTATTGCTGATCGTGACCGTATAGCACAGAATTTCGCCCTTGACCGCGAACGCCTTATCGACGCTTTTGACTACGCTGATCGTATCGGAAACGACCTTGAGCGACAGGGTGTCGGTGTTCTCTACATAGTCGACGTCGCCTCTTTCGGGGTCGTTTACGGTGTAGTTGAGCGTTGCAAAGTGCGTGACGTCGGTCGTTGTCGCCTCGTCCGCTTTCAAGTCGTATTCGATCACGACGGTCTCGCCGGGATTTAGGTCGGGCAGGGCAAAGCCCGTTATCGGGTCGAAATTCGGTTGGGCGACGCCGTTGACCTTGACGCTGCCCGCGACGTAACTTGCGCCGTCGGGTTGCGGGATCGAGAAGACAATACGGAATAGTTTTGTTGCCGAATGGTTGGTCACGGTGACGGTGTTGCGCACGGTTTCTCCCGCGCGGACGGTCGTTTTATCGGAACGGATCGCTTTGGTCACGGCATTTCGCAAACGGCAAGTTTTATAAATGTGGCAACGAAATAACGGACTACTTGGACAAGCGATACGAATAACGACAATATACAATCTGACATGGACGACGACAGCGACTTGCCGTTTTAACGCTTCGCCGGGGCGGGTTCTCTTGGGTGGGAGATAGAAAAAAGCAACGGGTTTCCGTTGCTCTTTTCTTTTACTGCGCTCTGACAAACTTTCCGTTTTCCCGAACATTGTAGTTGTTTTCATACGTTAGCGGTTTGGGTTGCCACCTTGCGACAAATCCCGTAAGCCCGTTTATAAAAACATACTGCATTGTATCGGCGTTAGAACGCGATTGCTCTTGGCGGCACGTCAGCACCCGAATTTGAACTTTTTATATATAGAGACAATTTCGGAATGCTTTGTTCATTTCAATAAAAACTTGCTAATACGGTAGAGTACTAAAATGCATCTAATTCAAACAATTCATGTATCTTTTTAAATAGTGGCACAAAATCTTGGAACACTTCTTGCGGTTGCATAAGTAAATCTTTCCACAACATACTCTTTTTATTATCCTTAGCCTTATAAAAATCAAACCCGTTAATATTGTCGTGCTTATAGTTATCACTACTTGCAAGATACTCCATTGCCAATAACGATTCGATTTCGACATAATTTGAGAATTTACCATTACCTTCCCATATCTTGTCACGATCATTACTGGAACGTGATATTAACGCATTTAATCGAGACGGGACAGGTAGTAATAAAGCAAACATCTTAACTTTATCACCTGTTTTTTTCTGCCTATAAAACCCCGATTCCAAGTTGCCAATTATATCATTTTTATCAAAACCTTCTCTCAAATTGAAAAACTTTTCAGAGCCTTCTTCATCATAATCAAACAATCCGATTATGTTCATATCTTTATACATTTTGGTGCCTGTTGTATTAAGTAGACCAGCCACTCCGCCTGAAGAATAGCCACTTAATATTTCAAAATCAGCGTTTTTATTAAAGCATTCTTCAAAATCACTTTCCTCGCATGGAATGCCCTTTAATTTCAACCATGCAATTTTATAAATTTGATCATATTTATCTTCAACCAAGAGCTTACACTTCTTGGCGGACTGCGTAATATCTTCGTATAATTTTTTGTACCTTTCATTTTCCGTAATCATAAGATTGTATACTTCTTCATATAACGGATTTTCTTGTGCATTTATTTCTATACCATCACCATCAGATAAATATATAAATCTACTTCGATCTCTTAGCGATTTTGCCAATCCCATTGTAACAAATGGTGAATGGGTACTAACAATGAATTGCACATTGGGGAATAAACTGAATAAACTCGGCAAAACTTCTTTTTGCAATTTAATATGCAAATGCTTATCTATCTCATCTATTATTACTATCCCATTAACACTAGCAAAATTATTAATATTATCGGCTTGCCTTAATATTTCACCGAAAATTGTAATTACAGCAGCTTCTCCAGCGGAAATATTTAAAATGGAGGGGTATAGCATTGTCGATTCCGCACCATTTTTATCCAACATAATGGATATTCGTTGACCGATATCATTTCTCTTACCGACGCCAAGCCGCAATGTGCCATCAGGATGATTTTTTATAGATTGATTAATAATCGAATTAAGATTTGTCCAAATATGATTTTCAGGCGACAAATCTATTTTGAATTTTTGTCCATCGGGTGTTGTAATATCTTGCATTTGTTTATATATTTGCCAATCGATAAGGACATCAAGCATCCACTTTGCAACTTGCGGTAAATCATTAATAACTTCAATTGGATTAGGAAGATATCCAGAAAACTTAGCATCGATATCAAAGTTTAATCGTGTTTTATAAATATCATTTAAATATCCAGGATATTCAAATCTATATGATGGAAAATAAGTAGCCACATTGGATTTAAATAGTGCCAACACTTTTTCACGTGTAATATTAGATGACACTTTTTTTATATACGAGTTATTAATAAGATTAAATTCCAATTCTGAAAATGGTATCTTGTTTTCCAAATTAACCAATTGGTTATATTCGTCGTTCGTCGTTTTATTTCGAACATCAATATAATCTATACTTTCTTCGTTAAGATTAAATCTTATATATACAAAAGATACTTGCTTGGGATCTAAATTATAAACTAACGATGAAACCCTATAAAAGGCTGTTTCTCTATTTTTAAATTCATATTCAAAATACGGCTTAGCTATTTCATATAAAGCATCTACAACATAAGATAGAATTGTTGTTTTTCCGCCACCATTAATTGCATTTAATGTTATAATGTCTTTTTCATTGAAATCAAGCTCCAAATGCTTAAATGGAGCGCAATTATGTATTATTACATTGCTAAGATAAAATGACATATTAGCCTCTCTAGTATTTTATTTACTATTGACACGCACACCGTGTTGCCCGCTTGCTTGTATCGTTCTCGTTCGTGAACAGTATCAGGAAATGTAAAAGTTGTAGGAAAGCCTTGCAATGCCAAGCATTCGATGGGTGTTATGTCGCGTATCCCAAAGTCGTCTTTTATAATCGGCACTCGGTTGGGATATGTCCCCATATTAGCTTTGAGCGTAAAGGCAATGCCGTCTTTGCTTGACTGAATGCCCCAATCAGAGAAGCGATAAAGCTGTTTAGCGTCTACTATTGCTTTTTGAAGCCTTGCGTATTTTGGCTCATCGGGTGAATAGTAGTAGCTTTCATCGGCTTTGACCGAAGTATCGATAATGTCAGTAATCCTTTTTTCGAGAGGCACTTTCTCTGGAAAGCGGAAGTTGTCGCACGCCGACTTGTCTTTAAAAGCCACTATGTATGTTCTCGTTCTATGCTGTGGGACACCGTAATCGCAAGCATCTGCTATAATATACCGAATATAGTAACCACGTCCCGCAAGCTCATTGTGAATTACATTAAAGGTTTTACCATTATCGTGTTCGGTTAAGTTCGCTACATTCTCTAAGAATACGATTTGCGGTTGTTTAGCATCTATAACTTTGCTGACTTCAAAGAATAAATTGCCACGCTCGTCATTAAAGCCTTTTTGCTTTCCGCATACAGAAAAAGACTGACACGGAAATCCCGCCGTAACGATATCGCAATCTGTTATAGATGATTTATCTATGTAACGAATATCAGCTTCGACGAGAGTGGTATTCTGGAAATTGTGCCGATAAGTCATACAAGCAAATTTATCGTTATCGTTTGCCCATACAATCTCGTGCCCTGCTTTTTCGAAAGCAAGATCGATACCGCCTATTCCGCAAAAGAGACTGCAAACCTTCATACTATCGCGTATGCGTACTGAAACGCACGGATATGTTCAGCGGCAAATAATACTCGCCATCAATTTTAATGATACGGCTCCAATTGTACTTTTCGGCACTTACGTATTCAAAATAAGTGTTACGGTATAAGTAATCACGGAAAGTTTCTCTGTCATTGGAATGGTAGCAAATAACATCGCCATCGTCCATAACTACAATATAACCGCCGTTTACTTGTTCTTTTCCGTCCCATTTGCAAGCCGCAGTCATACCCGTAAATCCCGCCATAAGAAAATCTTTAACTGCTTTCTCGTAATACACAGCAGGGTTTGACATACTTAACGGATTTGCCGCAATCATTCTTTCGACGGTTTCTTTAACTTTGTTGTCTTCGGTAGAATCTATCAAACGGTCTTTTACGCACCAAGCTATTATCTTGCTCATAGATTCGCGCACGAGGCATAAGTTTTCGTCGTATATCGGATTTTGCGTTTTGCAATACGAAAGCGTTAAGTTATGATCCGAGATGTATTTTTTGCACAATCTCCAACCGCGTCCGTCTCCGTCGGATATTGCGTTGAACTCCTGCATAATCGCATCATCGCAACCCGATATTTTATACAAAAATTGTGAAGACGAACCCGCATTGAATAACGTGGGATTTTGACAGAATTTGGATTTGATAGAGAAACCCATAACCGACACAATGGATGTTTGTCCGTCACGCACTTCGATAAAAATATCATTTTTGCCGCCAAACTGCTTCTTTAATGCTTTGACCGCAGGGGCCTTCGGCTTACCGACATAAATTACTTTTGCGAATTCACACACGGAACTTGGCGCAGGTACAGACATACCTTTTGCTCTTTTAATGCCGTTAAATAAATGATTCGCTTGTTTAACAAACTCGGGCATAGGAATGTATGCAAGAACTGTATCCGCATTTTGCAGCTTAACCGTAACGCATTCGGCATCCTCATCGACTATGTATTCCAAAACTTGCGTATCGTATTCTTGACGAATAATTTTAAGAATATCAAGATAACTGTCAAATTTCTTCTTGAGTGTTTTGTCGGCTGTATAAAGTTTGCCTTCGCCGAGCAATTTCAACATTACGTAAAATTCAGCCCATTCGCCTTTATTCAGTTTCTTTCCGACTATACTTTCAACCATTCTCCAGTGCCTCCTTGACTTTTTCCGCTATTGCTCTTATGACAGGAACCGTAACACTATTCCCGAACTGCTTATACAAGTGAACGTCAGCAAGAACAAGTTTGTAACTATCAGGGAAGCCTTGCAAGCGCGCCCATTCTCTCGGAGTCATTTTGCGGACGCCTTCCTTGTTGATGTCGCCCTTTATATGCGTAGTAGGGGTAAGATCGGTTTGGCGCTTATCAATGATTAAGTTGCGCTCTCTGCCCATACCGCCGCAAACTATCGCACCGGCTACGTCATTCCATTCTCGAATCTCATACCCGAATCCGTGTCCTTTGGCAGCGTGACGAGCTTTATGGTCGCGAAGAGTTTGCATATAGCACTCACTCAAATAATACTTTGCCGGAACCGGTCCTTCTAAAATATCTTTAATGCGTTTAGTTGAATCGGCAGGCTTAGGGAATATAAACTCTTTCGGTGCAATATCGTTACGGAAAGCAACGATATAAATACGCTCACGATTTTGCGGTACTCCGAAATCTTTGCTGTTGAGAATATGCTCGAAAGGCGTATAACCAATTTCGCGGAGAGTGTTTTTGATAATATCGAATGTGCGCCCCCTGTCGTGAATAGTAAGTCCCTTCACATTCTCGCAGAATATGACTTTCGGTTTTTTCTTATCGCAAATACGAGCGACATCAAAGAACAGCGTACCACGCGACATCCCTTTGTAATCATCATCGAAGCCTTTGCGTTGTCCTGCAAGGCTGAATGCTTGGCAAGGAAAACCCGCAAGACAAATATCGAAATCTGGAACATCATCTTCGGATATTTTCGTTATATCTCCAGCAATTTCAAAGTCATCGGCAAAATTTGCCTTATATGTTTTTTGCGCGTGTTCGTCCCATTCGCTGACGAACACAGTTTTCAGTTCCTCGCCAAAAGCCTGTTCGAATCCCAAGCGTATCCCGCCGATACCGGCAAATAAATCGATACTTTTTAACATCTTTGTTTGACCGCCTTTTCTATCTTATCGGCGCAACTCGCCGCATCGGTTTTTATCTCTTTTCCCCAAAACCTTAGGACTATCCATCCGTCGGCTTCGAGTTTTTCGGTAACTTCTTTATCCCGTTGCATATTCCTTTCTATTTTCGGAATCCAAAAGTCTTGCCGCACTTTGAAATCTTCTTTACGCCGATCCCAATCGTATCCGTGCCAAAACTCACTGTCGCAAAATACCGCAACTTTCTTGCCGATAAAAGCTATATCGGGATGCCCGAAAACGGATTTGACATTCTTTCGGTAACGCAAGCCTTTTTGCCATATTGCTTTTCGAAGCAACAATTCTATCTCGGAATCCTTACATTTGACTTGTTGCATATTATACCGAATTTGTTCTTGCGTCTTCGACATATCAATCCTCGAACTTCAAACCGTTCTTAATACAAAAGTCACGAATTGCTTTCTTGGCTTTCATATTCGGCTCACTTTTGCCGGTTTCCCATCGACAAACCGTAATAGCATTTACTCCAAGCTCAACAGCTATTTCATCTTGCGTTAAAAGTAATCGTTCGCGTGCATTTTTAACCTTTTCGGAATAGGTCATTTCTTTCAACTCCAACTTACATTCGATTATCAATATTTTAACATTTTCTTAGTATAAAGTCAACGGTATCGTTGAGGCGAAAAACATAATATAAATTGGCTATCGTAATTTTTTTACAAGCAGGTAAAGAAAATAGCCAAAAACAAGTTTTAGCATATTTTGAACGAACAGCAATCGGGAAACCCGATTCTGTTTTTTATTTTTCGTCCACAAAGGGAAATCGGGTATCC
>JAAVYI010000044.1 GCA_022791055.1 Clostridia bacterium
GCGCCGCCGTACCGGCCGGATAGCCGTCGATCAGTTTGTCCAACGCCGCCCCGATCGGCCGCAGATCGACGTCGGTTTCTTCTGCCTCGTCCGGATAATCGAGTACCGCGCCCACATCGGCGGCGGCCGCGGTCAACAAGACGGAAATACGTTCGATTTCCCGATACAATGCGCCGTCGGCCAGTTGAAAGGCCGCTTTTGCCGCAGCCTCCGACTGGCTGTCGATCAAATCGATGATCCCCTCGGCCGCCGTCAAGTCGAGTTTGCCGTTTTGATAGGCACGGCGGGTAAACTCGCCCGGCTCGGCGATACGCGCGCCGCGAAAGACGGCCTCGCGCAAAATCGCGTCGACAATGACCGGGCTGCCGTGGCACTGAATTTCGGCCGTATCCTCGCCGGTGTACGAACGCGGCGCACGAAAACACAGCAGAACCGCGCTGTCGCACAGTCCTGCCGCTGTCAGTTTTCCGTATACCGCCGTGCGGTCGGGCACTTGCTCGACGGATAAGCCGAACATGCCGCATGCTACGTCCAAAGCGTTTTCGCCCGACAGCCGCACAATGGCGACCGCGCCGCGGCCGGGCGGCGTGCTACACGCGGCGACCAGCCTACCTTGCATCTTTATCGTCCTTTTGCTGTTGCGGCGCGTATCGGGTTCCCGATTCGGTCGTCTCTGTATCCGGTTTTTCTTCCGGGAGCTTCTGTTCGACCGGCTGCCGGGCGGTCGGCGCTTCCGTTTTTTGTTCGGCGGGAGCGTCGTAGAAATCGCCGAACACCGACGGCTTTTTTACGTCCGACAATTCGTCGAACACTTGCGGCGTCGGTTGGGTCGGCGCGGTCGCGGCAAAATATGTTGTCGGATGCACGACTTCGCGGTAAAACTCGATATCCGTCATCATAATATAGACGGTAAGCAGCGCGCCCGTGATCGTGCTCACGACCATCGAAAAATACGTTCCGATCCACGGGATTCGGCTCGCGCCCATATCGGCCAACGCAATTAAGATATACCAACCTATAAAGGATAACTTCAGCACAAATGCCGACGCTTTGTTGCCGTCCATCAGGCGGCAGCTTTCGGCAATACATTCGTTTGCCGTGCGGTTGGGGTTTTTAGCCTTGATCATCGGCGCCAACATATACGAAAATGTTTTGACAATGCCGGGTATAATAAACAGTAACGTCCAAAGAAAGATTTTTAAAGACATCAAAAAGTACAGCCAAAGACTTTCGCCGATACGCGAGAACTCTTTGGTAAAGTCACCGAACTTCGCCGTTTGGCCTTCCGTCAGATTCAAGAAAAACAAGACCGCCGGCAACGTGAACAGCCACTGATATACCGAGGCCGCTATATTGATAAAGTTGATCAGCGAACTGACCATCATAGCGCCGAAACACACGGAAAGCAATTCGAGGTCCACTTCGCCGCCCTCGGCAATAATCGCGTTTAATTGTTGCAATGTGTCTTGCGCCAAACTAAGATACGGCTGTTGTAATATGTGGACAACGATTCCGATCGCCAGTCCCGCGGCTGCGAGAAACACCGTGACTAATAAAGCGGTAAACCAATTACCTGCCAGCCGCTTTTTTGCCCGCTGTTTGAGTGTTGCCGTTGATACCATGTTTTTTACCCCATTATGATTTATTACAGTATACACCTTACGCACGCGCTTTGTCAATCGCTTTACTTCTCTCGCTTCCTTTGCGTATCGCCGCATGAAAACCGCGATTGCAATATCTTATAGTATATACTGCCATTGGTTATGTTTTTATAATTGATAGGTAAGGAGATTGCTAATGCCTTTATTATATGCATGGTCTTTCGTGAAATGTTCCCTAGACGTGACAGCGATATACAAGCATCAGCTCCCGACTCGAGTCGACCGTCCTCTTGCTATCATTGTTTGCGTTTATTGGTTTTTGTGTTTTTCGCCCGACTATCGACTGCTTTTTTGCCGAAACAACTGCTTTGTCTGTTCCCGTCTCTGTTAAAAAATCGCTGTCATTTTTTACCTTTTTTATGTAGCGCTTAATGGATAAAGCCGAAACAAGTTTGCTGTTCCGGCTTTTCAACGTATAGCGCATGTGCTTTTCCTAATGCCGTACCTTTTTCAAATAACCTTATGCGGCGACCTCTACGATAGGCGGCATCCTTTGGTTTGTAAAAAAGCAATCGGTTCGTTTGTTTGATTAGTGACCGAAACCGATAGCCGGGATACCGATGTTTTGTAATTCGGGAATCCAACCGGCGATCACAAAGAAAATCAAAAATCCGGCAATGACCAAAAATACCAACCGAATGAGTAAACTCTTGGTCGCACCCCACGCATTGTACAGCAACACGATGTATGTGAGTATCAACATCACACTCATCGCAATCGACATGCCATACGCTACGTTCTCGCTGACCCCCGACCCCATACACAGTCGAATGATCCACAAGACCGTGAATCCCAACAGTACAAGAGCCGAAAGCCCTTTGTCGATTTCCTTCCTGTCCATAACTTACCTCCGCAGTAAAAATTTTTGCCTTTTGGTTTTATCTCTATATGAAACATCAAAACGGCTTACAAAATAAGTTTTCGCATGGCTGTCGCCAATCCTTATTCGATAAACGAAAAACCGGTCGAACAATGTGTCGTGAAAAAGCCTTATCCCTCTTTCCATTTCAGTATAGCATACCGATTCGGCCTTTGCAATAGGTCTTTCAAATCTTAATTCTTTTTTAATCCAAATCTAACCTTGCCGCTCCGATTTTTTCCAAACGCAAGTCTGCCATGCTTTTCTTCTCGCCGGCGAATCGATTTCATTTAAATACAGCGTTACCGCTCGTTCCGAACAAAATTTGACTTACCTGACTTGTCTTACCTATACCACCCGCTGCCTTATCCTGTATAAAACACCTACTTAAGTATTGCCTCTTTCAACAATCGTATACTTTGTCGAATATATGTTCATTGGTTTTTTATGAAATTATATAATCATAACAAACGCATATTTTAACTAGCATTTTGCCGCGCGCTAGGTGTTTAAATCTAATATAAAATGTTTCACGTGAATAAAAATATTTTTAGAATAATTATTTATAAATATATTCTCTTTTATATTCTTACAAATACATTCTACTTTATTGACTAATTTATAATATTATGATATACTTACTAGGTAAATCTATAAAATATATTTTCAGTAAGGAAGGTGTACTATGCCGGTTAAAAAAGGATTGGGGCGCGGGCTGAGCGCGCTTATATCCGACACAGAGGAAGAATACGACGGAGCTTTGAAAGAAAGCGACAACACGCCCAAAGATGCGGCCGTAGAAATTTCGATTTCTTTGATCGATCCAAACGTCAATCAGCCGCGAAAGAATTTCGACGATGCCGGTCTACTCGAACTAACGAACAGCATTCGCGTCCATGGCATTATCTCGCCGATCATTCTGGTTCCCGTCGGCTCCCGTTATATGATCATCTCGGGCGAACGTCGGTATCGTGCGGCAAAGAAAGCCGGCTTAATGACGGTTCCTGCTATCGTAAGAAATTACACGCAAAAACAAATCGATGAGATTTCTTTGATAGAGAACTTACAACGCGAAGATCTCAATCCCATCGAAACGGCCATCGCTATTAAAAAGCTGATGAACGAATACAAATACACGCAAGAGGAAGTTGCCGACAGAATCGGAAAAAGCCGCCCGGCCGTAGCAAACACGTTGCGTTTGTTGGCATTGACGCAACCGGTTATCGACCTAGTCGCCAACGGAAAACTGTCTCCCGGACACGCGCGTTGCTTGGTCGTCGTAGAAGATCCCGACGCACAGCTGGATTTAGCCAGAAAGGGCATGGATAACAAAGTTTCCGTGCGCGAATTTGAAAAGATCGTAAAGGCATATTTATCGCCGAAGCCGGAAAAGAAAGCTGTAGAACAAAGTTTGGAACTTAAAGATCTCGTTTCCCGTATGCAGCGTGTGTTCGCCACAAAGGTCACCGCTTTAGGAAACGACAACCGCGGCCGCATTTATATCGATTATTATAACCGTGATGACTTAGATCGCATTGTCGAAATCGTAGAAACGGTGCAAAAGACAAAACCGCCTGAAATGGAATAAAAATCAACCGATCCAATCAAAAAGGTTCACCGCAAAGGGTGAGCCTTTTTTTTGTTTCACGTGAATCATTTTACAGTCTTTTTATGCTATTTTTACTTAGCGCACCTCAATTTAACGTGTAAAATAGCCTAAAATACGTCTCTTTTGTTCCACGTGAAACTGCTTTTCACCTTTCCGTTAAAATAAAAAAATCGATACTTTAAGAGTTTTTCGTAGCCTAACAAAGTAAAGCGCTTGAAATAACTTTCTTTGCTTTAATATTCTTTTTCCTTTTACCAAGAACCATACTCAATAATTTAAATACATCCTTTTTATGGTCATAGTATTGTGTTGGTTAAGAATACCCTTGTTTTAAGGATAATTTTTAGCTCTTATCGAGCGTTGCCCATCCAAAGTACTGTAATAAAGTCTAAACACCGCGTCACGATCGTTATATATGTAAGCTCGTCTATAATCATCACATGAAACAATTTTTTCTTTGTCAATATATAGCTGTAGAAAACATTATACGTCAAGTCAATCTTATTAGACGAAGATATAGGCTCTTTACTAAATCGGCACATGAATCACTGTGTTAAAAATTTCTTTTGATTCACGCGTTGCGTGCCATGCGTTTTTCTTTCCAGTAATAATGCAACTTGATAATTACCCGTTCTAAAATAATCTTCGTCTATTGATTTTTCTAATACACTGTATAACGCTACAATTCTCTTTCTTTTACGTGTATAAACAAATTTGAAGCCTAGTTAGGGTGGATCATGATAGGTAAAACTCCATACGAAATATGCTAATAAGTTTTAAGTGTTCGCTAAAAGATATTTCGATGCTGATACAATAATAGAGTACAGCACTGTCATTCGCCGTTTATAATATAATCTTAACCACATTAAATTACAAAACTTTTCTAGCTCAAACGTTCTTTTTAACTTTTTCTCTTTCTGCGTTAACTTTGAAAAATAGCTCTTAAAAAACGACTGCGTCAATGCTAACTACCGCAATGTGTATACAACAGCAATAAAGTTGCCGCTTAGTCGCTCATAGAATAACTCGACACATTGATTACTTATTTTTCTTACATGAAGATTACCGGCTCATCAAAACGTATATATTTATCACTTCCGATCGGATCAGCGGCCGAACTTATCTTTTGATCACCTTTTCTGTCGAAATATTGTTTCATAAGAAACATTTGTTTTTAAAATTTACTGTACTCGATCAAACCAAACTTTTCGGGTATCTTTTTCGTTTATGTTTTAAAATTGATGTTTTTGCAGTAGCTCGTATTTACTTGACTATTCAAGTATGATACGATCCTTAATTTATCTTTTAGGCAGATTTATATCGTTTCTTTATATTATTTAATTATGTTATCATAATTAAATATAGATAAATTATAGTTTATGACATTTTTAAGATAGGTATTTATTTATATTCGTTATTATTTAATAATTTATTAACAGGCCTCTCACTCTTGTTGACCGCGGCCGCCGCCGATGTGGGCGCGGTACTCGATTATCCGGACGAGGCAGAAGAAACCGACGTCGATCTGCGGCCGATCGGGGCGGCGTTGGACAAACTGATCGACGGCTATCCGGCCGGTACGGCGGCGC
>JAAVYI010000028.1 GCA_022791055.1 Clostridia bacterium
CTGTGGTCGAGACTGTCGCAAACATAATGCGTGCCGCAGTTCGCCAAACCGTGTTCACCACCTTCGCAAGCGTAATGTTCGCCGCAGTCTAACAGTTGATGTTCGCCGTCGCAGTTATAGTGTCCCTCAGTTCCGCAATCTGCCGCCGCATGATCGCTGCCGTCGCAGTTGTAGTGACCGTCTGTGCCACAACCCGCCGCCGCATGGTCGCTGCCGTCGTAAATATGGTGGTTATCCGTGCCGCAACTTGCCAAAATACCGTCGTCGATCACACTCTCGACTTTGCGTAATTGCACATTATCGACATAACATGCCCGATAACCGGCCGCCTCCTGGCCTTGCATCTTGAAGTACAGCCGAACGGTTTCCAAGCCCCCACTGTTGACGGCACATTGATACACGGTGTGCTGACTCGTCGTAAACTTAATACTTATCTTTTGCCCGTCGAGCGTATAGTCTTTGCACGGAGCCGTCAGCGCGTCGTCGGTCGCGCCGTAGCCGATATGCAAGTCGTTGCGCGCGCTGTTGTCCATTTCGGCCGTAAACGTCAATACATATGTACTATTCTTTTCCACGGCAACATCCTGATAGGAACCGACCGTTTCATCGGGATGCAACTGATTGTTATACGAATAGCAGATTTTCAAACTTTTGGTTCCCTCGGTCGCGTTGCCGTTAAAGGTTTCCGACCAGCCGATACGCGTCCAGTAGAGTGCCGGTTGGTCGACTTCCCCGTCTTCAAAACTGCCGTTTCGGACAAGGTTCTCTTCCCTAAGCGTAAACATCGAAGAAAAATCTTGCATCGTTTCGTTGTCGTTCGTCACTTTCGACACGGTAACGTCGTCGACATAAAACCCACCGAAGTTGGTTGTTCCCTCGTTCCCTTGACACCAGAAACATAAGCGCAATGTTGTGCGATGTCCGCTATATACCGAACAACGGTAATATACAAACGTTTGGGCGGCAATGCTGTTCGCATTGATCGAATAGTCGTAGATATTATTCCATTCGCCTGGGTTGCGCACCGCGACATGAAACGCTTTATCGGTTACACGCGAAGATAACATAGCGAATGTTATAACATAGGTAGTATACGGCGCAACCGCTATATCCTGATAGGTCGTAGGAAAAGTACTCGTCGTGATGCCCGTCCATTCGTATGTGATCTTCAAACTTTTATTGCCGTCCGTTTTATAATCCGGCGACGAAGCCCCCCAAATATTGCGCCAGTTTTCGGTGGTAGCGCTACCATACGAATCGGGTAGCAACGCATCTTCGAAACTTGCGTTGGCGATCGCCACCGGCGCGGTTTCGACGGCATCGTAGTCGGTCACGATACCGCCTAAGTCCACAAATGTCTTTCCTGCATCCTCTGCTTTCGCCGTCGGAGCGCGCCCCACCGCCACCGCGACCGATAGCGCGGCGCACAGCAGCAGGATCGCCGCTACAGCCGCCAAAATTCGGCTGTTTCCCCTGATCGTCCCTACTTTTTTCATCATCTTTCTCCTTATGGATTATTTATCATACCGCGCATACACGTCGGGTAATGCCGTAAATTTCACGTGCGGTTCCGTTTGGTACCAAAACGCTACCGAGGCGACGTCTTCGCCCATGTGTTTATATTTCTTATAGTCGCGCCGCCAACCGATCGTATCAACGGTGACTTTCAAGTCTTTTTCAAACCCGATACAGTCTTCGATATGAAAGCGGTACATGCCGAACTTTTTGGGACCGTCCTTATCCTCGACCGAAACCAGCGGCAAGCCGAGAAAAGGAGAATGAAATTCCTGTTCGGGTTTGTCGCCCAATACGCCGTAACCGCCGAAATTCCAAGCCCCGCCGAAATAGTCCTCAGTACCGTTGTCGCAAATGGTCGGATGTTTGCCATCACCGTCGATGTAGAATTTGACTTCCCCCTCGCCCCACCAACCGCTGTTTAAAGACGTCCAAGCCAAATAGGTACCCACATACACCCCGCGCCCCTTGACGTTGTCGACGATAACGTGAACGGGATTGTCTTGGGTTGTCAGCGTCCTGCGGTAACTTGCATGGAAGTACGCCGCATCGTCGGCCACTTCCTCCAAGTGATACAGCACTTTGTAGGCCAAAATTTCGGTATACGTGTCGCCTTGGTTTTCGATCTCGATGCGCGCCGACTTTCGGAACGGCATCGACCAGTAGCAATTCATGCCGCGGTGCGGCGCTACCGTGACCGGCAACGAGTACACGTTATGCGGCTTGCTGTCGTGTCCCATACAAAAAAATGCGCCCAAGGGACACTCGACCGAAGGGTCTCTCTCCCCGTCCCACCATATACGCAAAATCAGCTCGGAAAACCGCTGTCGATCGCTCGTCATAAAAATTTGTTCGATACAGCCCGGTCCTTGTATGTCGGCGATCCGCACCGTCGCAAACGGTTCGATGCGGATAAACGGCCGCACCTTCCACCCCTCGCCAAGCGAATTTTTGCTCCAATACAGATCGGGGTCGGTCGGATCCGGCTTTGCTTTACAGGCGCCGCCCTTCTCTCCGGTCGGATTTTCGGCCGAAATCATGCGCGTCGTTATTCCCGACCGATAGGCAAGTTGTTTTAACATACATTTTCCTCCACTTTGATACAACAAAAATGAAACGATTCATTTTTTGGTAGTTTTTTAACAATAACTTGTTTTACGTAAGGCGCCTGCGCTAGTCAAGTTTTGCGATCGTCTGTCCCCGAACCAGTTCACATTCCAAAACGTTGATCTTCCGTTCGGCGTTCTCGTCGCCCAACAGCTCGAACAAGCGCGTTACGGTGCGCGCGGCGATTTCGGCGATCGGCTGGTTGATGATCGTCAGCTTGGGTCGGTATAAATTGGTGATCATAA
This sequence comes from Clostridia bacterium, assembly GCA_022791055.1. GTDB lineage: Bacteria > Bacillota > Clostridia > Christensenellales > Pumilibacteraceae > HGM11386. Next base: position 2,868 of record JAAVYI010000028.1, read on the forward strand.
TATCGTCGAACCCCAAGACAGAAATTTCGTCCGGCACCTTGACGTTGAACTCGTTGAGAAAGTACACCGTGCCGAGCGTACTGATATAGTTGGATGCAAAGATCGCGGTCGAATCTGTTTCCTGCACGATCTTGCGCGTGATTTGATAGCTCTCGTCGAGGCTCTCGTTGATCGAATAAATGCGCAACGAATCCTCCGAAATCGCATTGTCCCGAAACGCACGCTTTACACCGGCAAGACGAGCGTTGGCGGTGTACGGACTGTTCATGTCGGCGATAACCGAAATTTTGCGATGGCCGTTCTTAATCATGTAATCGCTGGCTTTATATGTAATGTTCTCATTGTCGACAACGATACTTTCACAGTTGACGCCCTCGATATAGCTGTCCAAAAATACAACCGGAATCCCGACATTGTCGAGGATCCGATAATCCTCTTTGGTGCGGCCGACCGGAATTATGACAAGTGCATCCACCCGACGGGAAATAAGCCAATCGATGCTGTCCAGCTCTTTTTGCAGATCGCCGCTACTTTCTTTGATAATGGTGCTGTAGCCCTTTTTATAGAGAAACGCTTCAATGTGCGATATGATCCGCGTATAAAATAGGTTGTTCATTTTGGTGATCAATACGCCTACCGTCTTGGTGCGATTGGTGATCAGTCCCCGCGCGTACTCGTCGACGCGGTAATCGAACTTACGGATGGCGGCGTCGATCTTTTTGCGGTTGCTCTCTTTCAAAACGCCGCCGTTGAGATATTTCGACACCGTTCCCATAGACAGACCCGTATCGTTACAAATATCGCGTATCGTAGCTTTCCGCATAACTCCCTCGCACAAAAAATGAATCGTTTCATTTTTGTAATTCTATAATAACACACCTTGTATGTTTTGTCAATGCCTTTTTGAAAAATTTTTTATTTTTTTAGTCCGATACGCCCCCTGCATCGAAATAAGTATCCCTACACCGAAACCAAACATTACGTTACTTACGACAAGATTTGCACGGTAGAATTGTATGTGTAGACGATAAACAGCGGTGTATACTATATTGATTGAATTCCGCAATTTTATATAATATATAGTGTCAAGCTGTTTCTATTGGGTTATACACCCCCGCCCCGTCAAATTCGTAAGCGCACTTTTTTGCAATTTATTTTATATACTCGGCGCGATTATAACCACTTCGGACATAAACGGTCGGACATGACAAAAAAAGCCGCACTGCTTATGTTGCGCAGCGCGACAAAATTTTTCCGTATCGAGAATGCTTTTATTTGCCGAATTTGGCGCGAATGTCATCGAGAAAGCGTTTGACGTCCGCCTCTTTGCCATGGTCGGACGGCACATAATATATCTCGTCTTTCAGTGAATCGGGCAAATACTGCTGTTTACAGTAGCCGCCGAAACTGTGCGGATAGAGATACTTCGGTTTTTCGTGACCGTCGGCGGCGGCGCGGTTCAAAAGATGCTCCGGAACGCGGTTGTCCGCGCGATTTTTCACCGCATCGGTCACGCGGTCGCGCGCAGCGACCACCGAATTGGATTTCGGCGCCGTGCTGACGTAAATGATCGCGTGTGCCAACGACAGCGAGCCTTCGGCAATTCCCAAATGCTCGTAAGCCGTGCAAGCCGCCGTTACCACCTGCATCGCGTTGGTGTCCGCCATGCCGACGTCCTCGCTGGCATGTGCCCACAATCGGCGAAAGAGGATCAGCGGATCGCAGCCCGCCTCGATCAGATGAAACGCCCAGTACAACGCCGCGTCGGGGTCCGACCCGCGCAGGGACTTACAGAACGCCGAAAGCATGTCATAGTACAGCGTTTCGTCCACCGAAATCGACTTACGCTGGATCGATTGTTCGGCCGTTGCCTTGTCGATCCGCACAACGCCCTCTTTGTCGATCGGCGTCGTCAGTGCGGCCAACTCCATTGCGTTGAGCGCGTTGCGCAAGTCGCCGGCCGCGCCCCACGCAAAAACTTCGTAGGCCTCGTCGGTCACTTCGACGTGCATATTTTTCAGACCGCGCTCGTCGGCAACGGCGCGGCGCAATCCGTCGATCACGTCCGCATCGGTCAACCCTTTCAGCTCGAAAATACGACACCGCGATACGATCGCCTTCGTCATCGAGAAAAACGGATTTTCGGTCGTCGAGCCGATGAAGATGATACTGCCGTCCTCCATAGCGCCCAGTACGCTGTCGGACTGCGCTTTATTCCAGCGGTGACATTCGTCAAGCAAAAGATAGGTTTTTTTACCGTACATCTTCAACCGCGTCCGCGCCTCTTCGATGACGCGCTTTGCCTCCGCAACGCCGCTCGAGACGGCGTTCAACTTTTCAAACGCCCCCTTTGTCGTTGCCGCAATGATCCCGGCGAGCGTCGTTTTGCCGGTGCCGGGCGGGCCGTAAAAAATACAGTTGCCCAACTTGTCGGCTTTAATAGCGCGCACCAACAGCGAGTTGTCGCCGATCAAATGTTTTTGCCCGATAAACTCGTTGAGCGCGCGCGGCCGCACACGGTCGGCCAGCGGCGCCGTCGAAGGCTGTTGCGATTGTCCGAAATCGAAAAGATCCATAAATCGATTATACCACAGCCGACGGGTTAAGGCAACGATTTCAGACGTTCATCTTGACGATTTTCACTTTTTTGCCGCGCAGACTTTCCCCGAGCGCAATCCAATCGGTGTTGTATCGAATCCCGTCCACGCTGACGCCCCACGTGTTACCCTCGCCCGTGTTGTCGATTTCGGCGGTAATATCCCATTCGGGAAAGCGGACGACTACACGGGTCATGCGTTTGGGCAGCGCCGGCGCAAACGTCACACGCTTGCCGCAAATACGAATGCCCAACATATCCTCGATCAAACAGCGATAGAGCGGCGCACCGCAACGGCCGTACATATAATCGGCATAGTCCCCTGCGCCGCGAAAACGCGGCACGGCAATTTCCCCGCGCCGAACGGAGTTGAGCATTTCGATCAATTCGTAGGCCGTTTCGGGTTCATGCAGCGCATACAGCGCGCGCACGAACGTGCAAGCAAGCCGCGCGTCCTGCCCGCTTCGATCGGTGCTGTCGCCGTCCGGTGACACCGAAAACAATAGATTTTGTTTGCGATCCCACAGTCGACGCAGCACCGACGCCGCCGCGCGTCGCGCCCGCTTGGTCGGCATACAAAAGGCCGCAAGCGCCTGCGGTTGCAAATACAGGCTGTGCTGCGCGTTGTCGGCCGACCCGATCGGCACACCGTCCGAATAGCCTTGCAAATACCAATCGCCGTCCCAAGCCGCTTCGACTGCGTCGAACAGGCGCTTTTTCCAGTCGGACAGACGCAATCGCAGTTCGGCGTCGCGCACGTGCGGCAGGAATGCGGCGATCGCGATGATGCGCAGCATGACAAGCGGCACGTTCCGCGCCCGCGTATCGTCGGTCAGCAATGCCTGTATGCAGTGTTCGCGCAATGCCACACCGCGATTTTGCAAGACGCCGCGTTCGGTATAAGCGATCCGTTCGTCCAATATTGCGCTGTCCTGCGTAAACTCGATATAATCGCAAACGCCCAGCACCAACCGAAGCGCCGCCTCTTGCGGGCTTTCGGCGTGCGGTATACAGCCGTCGGGAGACTGTGTGGCCGCGACGCGGATCAATAAACACCGCACGGCCGCCGCATCGGTATACAGCCGCGACGCGCAGTCGGCCAATACGGCGGACACCTCGTCGTCGGTATCGTAAGCCGAAAGCGGCAACCGCTTGAACAGAAGATCCAACGCACAGTCGCCCGTCTCGACGGTCAGACAGTGTTGCGGCCAAGACGGACGCGCCGCAATCGGCGCATTCCCCACGGTAAATTCGACCGTCTCCCGTCCGCCGGCCGGGACGCGCAGTGCGACCGTGTACGACAGCAGCGGATCTCCTCCGTCGCAAGGTAACGCCCGAACGCGGCAAATCTCCCCGTCTTTGCCAATCGCCTGCCGATAAAATCCGATACTTTCCGACGGTCGGTCGGCGCACAACGTCACGCGCGCGGCGTCCTGCGTATCGTAGGCCGCGATCGCATTTTCTTGTCGCTCGAAAGCGATCCTATGCGGCGGCATGGCCGGGTGAACGGCCAACATGACGTACACCGAGCGCACGCTCTTGCGGCGATTTTCGACCGTAACCGTATGCGCGGCCGCGCGTTCCCGATAGATCGGCGAAACGGTATGCGTCACCGTCAGCCCGTTGCAAGCGCACACGTACCGAACGCACTGCGGCGCCCATTCCACCCGCCGCGCGATCGTCCCCGCGACAGGCTCGACGCCCCATACGGCGTCGCGTTCCCCGATGACGGCAAATGTCGCAGGCAATCTGTCTGCCGCCGTCACGTCCGCACCGTTACACCGCATGGCGACCGTTCCCGACGGCCGACATACGACCGCAGTTTCGCCGTCCGACAAAACGCATTCTCCGTCGGCGTTCACCAGCGTTCCGTCCGCGGTAAAGTCTCCGCGTTCGGTTTGATACACCGCGACCGTTTTCGGTAGATCGGCAGATCGCAACGGTGAAGGCGGGCTTTGCGCCGATTCCTCGTTTCGCACGGTCGGGACGCGCCAATCGGTCGGCGGCGGCGCTTGCGGGGACGGTACAAAAAACACCTTACCGAATGTCTCTATGCCCGACCGTCGCACGCATACGCGCGCCCGTTCTTCCGCTTGCATATCGGGCGTAACTATCGCCGTTTCAAACGGCACGCCGCAACGGTACAGCTTCGCCAATTCATATAGACGCGTCTCCAACGCCTTGCCCGCACCGTCCAGAACGACGCAAGGCCGCGCCGTATGCGGCAAGGTTTCCCCACGTCCCGATAGCAGTCGACTGCCCAAAAGCGATGTGGACGGCTTAGGCGCGTACAGCAGTCCGATCGCATATCGCTCGCCCGCCGCCGTCTGCGGGGCGCGGATCGCCTGTTCCAGAGACCGCTCCGAATACGCCGCGCAAAAGCGCACGACGAGCGTTTGCTGTTCGTGCGCGCCGACGGTAAGCGCTGTTTCCGATCGTAAGCGCGGTTGCGGCCGCAAGCCGAACGCGCCGTCTATACTGCCGTAGTAGGTCGTATTGCCGCCGTCAACGCCGAGCGCAAACAGCAGCGGCAGTTCGCAGTCGGTGCGGTGCGCATACGCGTAGCCGCTTGCGCATTCGGTGACGATCGAAAACGGCCGTTCCGTCCGCCCGTCCGCAGACAGTTGCGGCACGGCCTCGACGGTCAAGCAAACCGATTGCGCCGTATCCGATTTGTTGCAGATGCGTAATAGCCGTGTCTCCCCTTCTGCGCCGACCGATACGGTACAGCTTACGCCCGCCGCCGACGAGTCCGCGGCATACACGGCCTCGAACGCCGAATAGCTTTGCGCGCGCAATTTGTACGCCGCCCCGTCGATCGTTACGCCGAGTCGCACGCCGTCGCCGCAGTAACGGTACGCCGTCAAAAAGCCGTCCATATAGGCGTACCCGTTCATGTGTTCGTCCAAAACGACGCTGTAATTGCCGTTCGACAAAAAGACAAACTGCGCCGCGCCGTCCGCACTACCGACGGGATAGACGGGATCGGGACGCACCGGCAGTACCGGTTGCGGGACGCGCTTTTGCGAGCGTCCGAAGTCGGCCGGTTCGCTGAGCAACAAACACGCAGCGCGGCCTGCGCCGTCGGCTGTCGTCAAGGTTCGCAGCGCGCCGTCGCATAGATAATTGCAGATCGCCGCGAGCGCCATGCCCTTATGGTGCGACATATAACTGTCGATGATCTTGTTACCGGCCATGCTTTCGAAAAAGCCGTACCGACCGCGGCCGCCGGCGTCGATCAGCCGCCGCAGATTGTCCTCGACCGCTTTGGGCGCCCATTGCACTGCCATCAGACAGCCATACGGCGCCGTAACGTCGGTGTCCGTGCCGTTTAAAGCGATCTCCGGCACGCCGAACGCGCGGTATCCATACGTACCGTCGTCGGCAAGGCGGGTATATTGGCATTCGGAAATGCCCCAAAACGGCAGTTTCTTTTTACGCGCGTATGCGATATGACTTCGCACCGCGTTTCGCGCAGTCGCGCCGAACAGTCCGTCTTGCGGGTACGGATAAAAAATCGGACTGAGCAGATATTCGAATAAGCCGCCCGTCCAGGACGCGAGCAGCTTGCCCGCATAGCGCACCGTTCCGCGGGACAGATTCGCCCAAGCGCGGCGGTCCAGATTCCCGCCGCCGATTGCCGCCAAGTAGGCGGTCGTGCTTTCCGATCCCATCAGATCGTAGTGGTGCGGGTCGAACGCATCGGCCGACACGTCGAACCCGATATAGAACAGCCCGCGCGTCGCGTCATACAACGCCCGCATGTCGGTCTGCTCGATCAGTGTTTCGATACGTTGCTTTAAATCGGGAAAAAAGTTCGCCGCTACGTGCAAGCACGCCAACAAGTTGCCCGAGTCGACCGTCGAAACGTACCGATTCCCGATCGGCTGTAAATCTTCCATCCAGTTGTACAAATGCCCGTTCCATTTCGGCGCGCGCTCGATGGACGTAACCATATGCGCGGCCAGCGTGTCTGCCTTCTCCCTCGGCAGAATGCCCAGTATACAGGCCGAAACGACGGCCAGCAGCCCCATGCCGATGTCGGTCGGCGATGTGCGGCGCGTCCAGCGGTCGGCCGACTGATTGAAATTGTCGCACGGCAAATACCCGTTTTCTTCCGTCAACTGTACCGCGAAATAGTCCCACGTCCGCCTCGCCTCGTCTTTCAGCAGCGCGTCGAGCGCCGGAATGCGGCGTTCCCGCTTTTGATACGCCCGCGCCGACAGGCGGTCGAACGCATACGACAGCAAAAACAGCGCGCCCAACGCATAATAGATCGGGTGCAACGAAAATACGGCCGTTAAAACGATGACAGCCGCGCCGACGAGCAAGCAGGCCAACAGGCTGACGCGCCCCTTATAGTGCGCCGATACTTTCCAGTCCATCAGATTGCGCTTGCGGATCAGTCGCACGAACGTGACGGTCATCGCGCGGGCGTTGTACACGGCTTCCGCGGGCAAGACGGCCAGTAAAAACAACTGCCGCAACGTCTCCCCGACGAACGCGGCGTCCTGCCGCAAGGCCGACCGTCGTATGGCCGCCAGTACGGACAGGATCGGCAAGGCAAACGCGAGCAGCAGCAGAAACGGCGAAACGAACATTGCCACGCCGACAAGCCCCAGCGAGACGAGCGGTAACAGCCCGAACACCGTCACCGACACGATATGATGCTTGTCGATCGGCGTCAGCGGATTTTTGACGCGCTCGCCCGCCATGTTGCGCACCGAACGTTTCAAAAAGGGCAAAAATTGCAAGTCGCCCCGCAGCCATCGCAGTTTGCGCGTCAGGTACGCCGAAAAGTCGGCCGGGAATGCGTCCATGCCGAACAGGTCGCTGTCCCGATACCCGGCGAATGCGCCTTCGATGAAGTCGTGGCTCAATAAGCTGTCTTTACAGAACGCTGCGCCGATGAGCGCGTGAAACTCTTTGACGCGATAAATTCCCTTGCCCGTGAAGTTACCGCGGCCGAACAAGTCGTTGGCCGGGTCGGACAGCGTTTGACTGTATGCGTGCAGACCGACGTCGCCCGAAAACAACCTGGCGAAACCGGTCGCGTGCGCGCTGGCATTCTCGGTGCGCATCGACAGGCCGACGACGTTGACATCGGCGTTATAGGGGTGCGCCATGATCTCGACCAGCGAATCGGCGCAGTTGATCATCGTATCGCTGTCGAGGGTGATCACAAAATCGGCGGGCGGCACTTCGCCTAAAATAACATGGTCGGGCGCGACCGTGCCGGTCGAAAGCAGTTCGTTCAATTCGATCAGCGCGCCCCGCTTTTTCTCCCACCCGCACCACACACCGTCGCCGTTCCGCCGCCGCGCGCGCACCATGACAAAGCTGCGCCCCCTTGCGGGAAACGCGTCGTATAGGGCGCGGATCCGTTCGAGAACGGCCGCGTCGTCCGCGCGTTCCGCCCCGTTGCGGTCGGGCAATAGATCGAGCAGCAGACAGTAGCGAAACCGCGGCTGCGGATTGGCGCACGCCAAGGTTTCCAGATTGCGGAACGCTTCTTCCGCCTCCGCGACACCGGCGACCAGCGTCGGCACTGTGATCAGCGTCGGATACGCGTCGTCACGGTTTTTCAGTTCGGCGTGCGGCAAAAACCGACGCGGAAAAAACTTGCGAAAGAACGCGGCAAACGCGCCGATGATCAGCGCATAGGAGATCGGCAGCGCAAGTATATAGACGGCAATGCCCCAACCGCGCAAAAAGAAAACAAACGGCAACGGCAACAATAAAGTACTCAACCATTGCGCCGCAATATAGCCGCGCATCGCCCCCTTGCCTTTCGGCGGGTCGAGCAGCGCAAACGCAATGTCTCTGTTTTCTTCCCTAGAAACGGCGGCCGCCTGTGTCGCAATCGACAGTTCCCCTGCGCGGCGGCGGTGCGCCAACCGACTGACGCGACGGCAGTAAAAGGCTTGCGTTTGCAAGTTGCTTTCTGCGTACCCGTGTACCGCTTGCGTCCGAAACAGTTTGTCGACCGGCGACAGCGACAAGGTAAAGGCTTCCGAAAACAGCACCGGCAAATTGCGCAGCGAGGTGACGGCCGAGGCGATCAATCCGTTGTAGTGCGCCAGTACTACTTGCAAGCGTTCGTTTCGCATTCCGATCGGGCAGCCGTTGTCGGCGCAAAGCGTTTCCAGCGCCACGCGCTCGCCATCCTCGACGGCTTGATACAAAAAATACAGATATGCATCGTCGGAAATGCGGTCGGTATCGATGCGGTGGTGTTGCGCGTCCAGGCTCGCCCGCGCAAACGACCGCGACAGCTGCACGGAGTACAACGCCAGCACCGCGCAATATTCGGATAAGGCAAAGGCCGACATGCTTTGTAGCGCGTTGACTTCCGCATACGTCAGCGGGTCGTATTGCCGGAACTGTTCGACAGCGTTTTGCAAGTTGTCTTTATCGACCTTGCCGCCGCCCGCCTTTACGATCGTTTCGCAAAGTGTGTATAACCGCGGATAGCCGAACCCGGGCAATCGCGCGTAGCGGTGCTGCCAATGTTTCTGCGCCCGCGCCTGCTCGATCAAAAACGCATGGTTGTCGTACAGCCAGCGCTCGAACGGCAGCAGTTCGCGCAGCCGCCTGTCTGCCGTCTTATGTTGCCGCCGCAATGCATGTAAAATGCGCTTGACGCTTAAGCCCTTGCTGTGTGCGCGGGCGTTCTTTTTTTGCGCCAGTTCGGTAATGATCTTCTCTCCGTCGATTTCGGTTTTAAGCGTCATATCCGGGTCTGCCGACGGCATAATCATTTTATACAGAAAAAACACGGCAAGCAGAATGATCACCGCAGACAAAAAATATTCCATACGGTTAAGTATAGACAGTTTTCCCGATTTGAAACGCAAAAAAGCACACAAGCCGCAATAGCCTGTGCGCCTTTTTTGGCGAGTATGACATGTAAGCCGAATTCTGTCTGGAACGGTTATCTGTCTAGGCGCCGCGTTGCCGCTGCGCTCAAGCGATGTGCGGGAGTCGGCGGACAACCTCAAGCCTCCCAAATCTTGCACCGGATGGGGTTTACATAGCCCGCTGCGTCGCCGCGGCGGCGGTAGTCTCTTACACTGCCGTTCCACCCTTACCGCGCCAAAACGACGCGGCGGTTTATTTCTGTTGCACTTTCCTTAAAGTCGCCTTCACCGGTAGTTAGCCGGCATCCTGTCCTGCGGTGTTCGGACTTTCCTCGTCGAATGACGCAACCGTTCTGTCATCTCTACCAATCAGTGTACCATATTTCCCGTCAAAAAGCAACCGAATTTATACGCAGTTTATCGCTTTCGAGAGTTTGCCGATCGCTTTCTTTTCGATACGCGACACATACGAGCGCGAGATATGTAACTTTTGGGCGACGTCGATTTGCGTATATGCCCGCATACCGATGCCGTACCGCATACGGATGATGCGCTGCTCGCGCTCTGTCAACACCTTGTCGAGGAGTGCGACGACTTTTTCATACAGCACCGACGTTTCGACTTTGCTGAACACGCTTTCTTCTTTAAGCGGCAATATATCCATCAGCGTAATTTCGTTGCCCTCTTTGTCGACGCCGACCGATTCGGACAGGCTGACGTTGGCGCGGTGCTTTTTATTGGCGCGTATGTACATCAAGATCTCGTTTTCGATACATTTGGCTGCATACGTAGCAAGCTGCGAGCCTTTCCCCTGCTCGAACGTCTCGATGCCCTTGATCAGGCCAATGCTGCCCACCGAAATCAGATCGTCCGCCTCGCCGGCGTTGTGATACTTCTTGACGATATGCGCAACCAGCCTCAGATTGTGCCGAATCAGTTTTTCACGAGCGGCGCCGTCTCCGTTTTTGGCCGCCTGTAAACACTGCTGTTCCTCTTCCGGGGAAAGCGGCTGCGGAAAAGACCCTTTGTTGTTGACATACGAAGTAAATAAAAATACCTTGGACAAAAACGCGACAAAACTCTCAAACACCATACAAACCTCCAAACGGCATTTTTATCATATGCCGGAATGTGTCGAATTTTGCCTGTCCCTAAAAAATAACCGCAATAAAAAAAGAACTACCCGATCGAGGGGTAGTCCTTTACAGTATTGTATAATATGTTTTATTGCGCGCGCCGACGCCGCAATATGTCCATCGGTGCAAGCCTTATGTCGGTATACAGCTTGACTTTTTGTTGCACGCGGATCACTTCGTCTATAGGTGCGCCCGCCTCGTCCTGCATATGCGTAACGGTCACAGTGCGCAAAAAACCGTCGTGCGGCGCCAATACTTCCAAACTGTCGCCCACGCGGAAGCGGTTGCGCATTTCGACGATTGCGCCGCCGTCAAAGACGTCGGCGACGATTCCGCAAAAATCGTAGTCGGTCTGCGGTTTGGACGACGGATAGTATTCGCCGGGCGCGCCGAAATAAAAGCCTGTTCCGAAACTGCGGTGGCTGGTCTTTTCCGGCTCGAGCAACACTTCCGGCGGGATCGCTTTCCCTGCCGCAATCGCATCGAGCGCACGGCGATATGCGTTGACGATACAAGCTACATAATAGGTGGATTTCACTCTACCTTCGATCTTCAGCCCGGTGACGCCCGCCTTTAGCAATTCGTCGAGGTGCGCCAACATGTTCATATCGCGGCTGTTGAGTATGTACGTGCCGCGGCCGTCCTCTTCGATGGGAAACGCTTCCCCGCGACTGTTCTCCAACAAACTGTACTCCCAACGGCAACATTGCGCACATGCGCCTTCGTTGCTGTGCCGACCGGTCAAATAGTCGGACAATAGACACCGCCCCGAATACGATATACACATCGCTCCATGTACAAACGTTTCCAGTTCGACCCGATCCCCGACCGTCTGCGCGATCTCTTTGATCTCGTCGAGCGTCAACTCCCGCGCCAACACGATACGCTTTGCGCCCCACTCGACCCAGGCGGCGGCCGCCGCCGCATTGGTGACGTTGGCCTGCGTGCTGACGTGTAACGCCAGTTCGGGCGCGACCTTGCGAAAGCGGGCAAAAATGCCGAAGTCGCTGATGATCACGCCGTCTGCGTCCAGTTCGCGCAACATCGCCGCATATTCGTCGACAAGCGCGAAGTCGGCCGCATGGGCAAATACATTGCATGTTACGTACACTTTTTTGCCCGCGCTGTGCGCATATGCGATCGCTTGCCGCATTTCGTCGAATGTGAAGTTGTCGGCAAACGCCCGCAGCCCCAACTGCTTGCCCGCCAAATAAACGGCATCCGCGCCGTAGTAAACGGCGGCTTTGAGTTTCTCGAGATTCCCCGCAGGCGCCAACAGTTCGGGCATCGTCAGTTCTCCAAGATCATCGAAAGGATCATCGGGTTACGGCGCGTTTTGCGGAATAAGAAACTCTTTAACTCCTTGCGAATGATATTGCGCACGCCGTTCCACTCGCCTTCCTCTTTTAAGTCCACGTTCGCTAACGCTCTGCGAACGACGTCTTTTGCCTGCTCGAAAATCGGGTCGTTTTCTTTGGTGTACGCGAATCCGCGCGACGTGATCTCCAACGCGGTGATTTCCCCCGAAAGCACGTTGACGCCGACAACGACGACAAAAAGCCCGTCCTCTGCCAAATGTTTGCGGTCGCGCAGGACCACACTGCCGATGTCCCCCACGCCCAGGCCGTCCACCAACACATAACCGGCCGGCACGTTGTCGCCCAAGCGCATTTCCCGCTTGGTGACTTCTACCTTATTGCCGATGTCTGTGATGATAATGTTTTCGCTCGACATGCCCAGTCGCATAGCCAGTTCGGCGTGCTTTTTCAGATGCCGATGCTCGCCGTGTACCGGTATAAAGAATTTCGGTTTAATCAGCGAATGGATCAATTTCAACTCTTCTTGATAGGCGTGTCCGCTGACATGCACTTCGGCCAGTTTCTCGTACACGACGCGCGCACCGTGGCGATACAGGTTGTTGATGACGTTGTATACCAAACGCTCGTTGCCGGGAATGGGCGACGCGGACAGGATCACAGTGTCGTTAAAGCCCAACTTGATCTTGCTGTTTTCGTCGCTTGCGATACGCGTCAGGGCGCTCATCGGCTCGCCTTGGCTGCCGGTCGTGACAATGCAAAGATTGCGATCGTCGATTTTACCGATTTTTTCAATATCGACAACGACGTCTTTCGGGTAGTTCAGCTCGCCGATCTTATTGGCGCATTCGGCGATATTGATCATACTGCGGCCGCTGAACGCCACCTTGCGCTTGTACTTGACCGCCAAATCGATGATCTGCTGTAAGCGGTGGATATTGGACGCAAACGTCGCAATAAAGATGCGGCGGTCTACGTTATCGGCGAAAATCGAGTTCAGCGAATTACCGACGTTGGCCTCGCTCATACTCGATCCCGGTCGCTCGACGTTGGTACTTTCGGCCAGCAACAGCAATACGCCTTTGGTACCCAGTTCGGCAATGCGTTGCAAATCGATGACGTTGCCGTCGATCGGCGTAAAGTCGACCTTGAAGTCGCCGGTGTGGAACACGACGCCAACCGGCGTGGTGATCGCCAGGGCGCAACTGCCGGCAATCGAGTGACTGACCTTGACAAACTCGATACGAAAGTTTTTCCCCAGAGTAATGACGCTGCGCGGTTTGACAACGTTCATTTTTACGTTGTCAACACGGTGCTCGCGAAATTTCGGCTCCAGCAGCGCCAACGTCAAGCGCGTCCCGTAAATGGGAATATTGAGATCTTTGATGAAATACGGCACGGCGCCGATATGATCCTCGTGGCCGTGCGTCAAAACCAAGCCGCGCACGCGGTCTTTATTGTTGATCAGATATGTTGTGTCGGGAATGACCAGATCGACGCCCGGCATATCGCCGTTGGGAAAGGTCACGCCGCAATCGATGACGATAATGTCGTCACCGTATTCGAGCGCCGTCATATTTTTCCCGATCTCACCCACGCCCCCAAGGAAAATGACCTTGAGCGCGGGCTCACTGTTGTGTTTCTGCAAAATAGCCTCCGATATAAAAATGTATTTTATTTTGGAAGCCGCCCAACGCCCGCGCTTATTCGTTCAACACAAAACGATAAACGCCGCATTCTTAAGACGGCTAACATGGTAACGATAAAAAATATAAGACGGCCGCATCGGCGGCTGTATGTATCCTAATCCCAATCTCAATCCAAAAAATCGGTTTACCCTATTATTATAGCGGATGGACGAAAAAAAAACAACTTTATCAAAGCTGTTTTTCAAAAAAAATAGAAGGATTTTCGACAAAGTTTGGTTGCGCCGTTACGGGAACGGTAAAATCGGCGCCGATAATGCTGTTGCGGCGCTTGTCGCGGACAACCGCGCCGTCCATTACAATACAGCCGTCCACCGCTCCGGTTGCCTCGATAATGGCATTCCCGACGATCGACCGATTGCACGCGCCGTTTATTGTCGCGTGCGCGTCATAGGCCGATCCGGCGGCATCGGGGCCATGTAGCGCATTGATATGCGGATTTTTGATAAAGGGATAAAAGCCGCCCGACAGCATGTCGAAGTTGGATCGATAATAGCTGCCTACGTCGCCTATATCCGACCAGTAGCCTTCGTGCCGATAGGCAGACAGTTCGCCGGATGCGACCAACACGGGGAATAAATCGCGGGAAAAATCGAACTTGCAATTTTCCGGCACGTAGTCCAAGATACTTTTGTTGATACAATATACCCCGCTGTTGACCCAAGCCTCGCCGCGATAGCGTTTGGGTTTTTCGACAAAGCGCGTGACCGTACCGCGCGCGTCGGCCTCGACAACCCCATACAGAGACGGCTGCGCCACGCGCACGACGGCCATCGTCACTTGCGCCCCACTCGCATGGTGGTGCGCCGCCAATTCGGCCAAATCGATATTACTGAGCGCGTCGCCCGACAGGACGAAAAAAGTCGACCCGCATGCACCGCAAGCCGCTTTCACGCCGCCGCAGGTTCCCAAAGGCGTCGTTTCGATGTAGTAGCCGGCCTCAACCGACGCATAGCCGCTGATAAACCGCAAAATTTGTTCGGCCTTGTATCCCAACGTGAACATGATGCGGTCGATTCCGAACGCATGCAACTGCGCAACGGTGTAATCGAGCATCGGGCGCCCCACCACGGGCAGCATCGGTTTCGGGCAGTCGTCGGTCAACGGTTTTAGCCGCGAGCCGAATCCGCCTGCCAATACGACGGCATTCATACTATCACCTCGCCCTTAGTATGGCAAAGGCTGCCCCGTTTTATGAGCGATTACAAATTTTTGTCATATTGTTTTTCAATGTCACTTGACGATTATTCTTAGTCGCTTCGAAATTCGGGACGTATGCGCGAATATAAAAAAGCCGTCGCTATTCGACGGCTTAGGCGTTTCTATTCTACAGACTGCATTTGCGTCGCATCGGTTGCGGCCGTTGCGTCATCGCGCTCCAGCGTGACTTTGCTGACCGACAGTTCATATGCCGTGCGCGTCTCAACGATCTCTTCCGACAGCTTTTTGTTATACTGGCGGCTCTGAATGCGGCCGGCCACTCTGAGCTTCTGCCCGACTTCGATCGCCCGTACAAAGCGCGCATTACGCCCCCAGGCGATACACGGGATGTAGTCGCTTTTGTTATACGCGCGGTTGACCGCCAACAAAACGTCGCAAATCTCGCGGCTGAACGGCGTCGTCCGATATACAGGCGGCTTACAAATATAGCCGGACAATTCGACGATATTCGGGTTGACGTCGGGCGCGCAGTCCTCTACAAAGTCGCGCACAAACACGGTCAACATCAGTTTGCTTTTGCCTTCGACCAGCTTATTATAGCTGCGGAACTGCCCGTTGAGGGCGACTCGCTGCCCGATCTTCAGCCCGTCTGTGATCAAGCGTTCCGAAACGGTGACCGGAATCATATCATTCTGCTCGGACAGCCGCGGCACTTTGAGCGTAAACTCGTAAAAGCCTTCTCCGTACAGCGTGTGCGAGAAAACCGGCTCGCTCTCAACGCTTCCCATCAAAAAGACTTTGTTGTTCAATAAGTAGTTTTCTTCGTTCATACGTTCACTCCTATAGTCATGTGTTTTTTATTTGCCGTCCCGTGTGGTCGATATGATAGTTATCACGGTAAATCAGCTCGCCTATCGTTTTAAACGTAAAGCCCTTGTTCTTCAGCCCCTCGATGATGAGCGGCAGTGCCTCGACCGTATGTTCGCCGTCGTTGTGCATCAGAACGATGCTGCCGTTGCCGGCCTTACTGAGTACCCGCTGCGCCATTTCGGTCGCTTTCAGTCCTTTCCAGTCGAGCGTGTCAACGTCCCACTGAATGGTATGCAGCCCCAAGTCGGCAGCCGTATCCAGCAACGTATCCGAGTAGTCCCCGAACGGCGGGCGAAACAGATCCACTTTTTTGCCGATCGCTTTCTCGATGACGTTCACCGAAGTCGTAAGCTCCAGTTCCATCTGCTTTTTGCTCAGCTTGGGCATATGCGGATGCGTATTAGAGTGCGTGCCGACCTCGATGCGCCCGCTGTCCGACAATGTTTTCAGCTTGTCGGCGTACTCTTCCGCCCAAAAACTGACGACGAAGAAATTGGCTTTGATGTCGTAGCGCTCGAGTACGGACAGAATGTCCAGCGTCTTATCCGCGCCCCAACTGGCGTCAAAAGACAGCGCAACGGTCTTTTCCTCCGTCTCTACGCTGTATATGGGCAACTTTCTGGGCGTTTTTCCCAAATACACTTGCGCAGAGCCGGAAAATCCGACGCAAAGTACCGTCGCGGCGATGACCAGTACCGCAGCAATACTCCATAAAATCGTTCTACGTTTTACCAATATAAATCTCATCGACTACACTCCTATAATACTATATATTTCCAAACGGATACTGGATATTTTTGTCGAATTACTTGAAAATATGTCTAATCATTTTGGCCTGATTTGTACATACTTAACATATTCGAAAGGCATATATTTTAGAACAAAAAGCCCTCGCTTTTTTCAGCGAGGGCTTTTAGCAGACATAAAAAATTTTAAACCGATTTGCTTTTTTTGCGCTTGACCGATTGCACGCGGCGGCGAAACGTCAACTTATCTTTATAGCGGTTGATCAACAAAAACAGCAAGACGCCCAAACAGAAAATTGCGATCCAAACCGGGATTCCCCAGCCCGAAAACGGAATGATATGCCCGCTGCCGAAATAGCTGTATACGGCAATCATGACCGGGCGCGTGATCACGATCGAAGTAATGAAAAATTTATACGACATGGCCGTAACGCCGGCGACCAAGCACAAAATGTCATCGGGAAATCCGGGAAACAGCATCATCATGACGAATGCAAAGCGGCCTTTATCGTTGAGCATTTCGGCGTACTTTTCGGTCTTTTCTTCGCCGACCATCCAAACGACCAACTTTTTGCCGAAAATCTTACCTAACACAAACGTGACCAATGATCCGAGCACCGTGCCGATCGTCGACAAAATAAAGGACACCGTCGGCCCGTAAATGGCTACGCCGATCAACACGGTGACAGCGGCCGGCAACGGCAAAAACACCACCTGTAAAAAGGTAATGCCGATAAACGTGATAATGCCCCATTGCCGCGTATCCAAAATCAGTTGCTTGAGCGCCTCGAAACTCTTGATCGTTTCCAAAATGCCGGTTTCATACAAAATAATGTACGCGACCACCACAACGGCGGCCATAACGATCGTACTCAGCAGTAATTTGTATATGATCGGATGCTTTTCGACGTTGACGACAGTCAAACTGACGCCCAACGCCGCAATCACAATAAAACAAACGACAGTGATCAAGGACGGCAAAAATCTGAGATAGAGATACGTCAAAACCAGCATTCCCAAACAGAGAACGACAAACACCGATTTGGTTATGATATTTTTCAGACTGTTCTTGTCCATAGTTTTATTTTATGTCGATCGCCGGCTTTTCATGCTGTCAGCGATTTTGCGCAAGACATTGTTTAATCGCCGCCCGCGCCAGCTCGTCGCAGCGGTTGTTGTATACGTTGTCGCTATGCCCTTTCACCTTGACAAACTGCACGGAATGCTTGCTCATGCGCACGCAAAGATCGTTCCAAAGGTCTTGGTTTTTCACGCTTTCGTTTTTGGCGTTCTTCCAGTTATTGCGTTTCCAGTTCTCCAACCAGCCTTCGTTGATCGTGTTGACGGCGTATGCCGAGTCGCTGTAAACGGTGACTTCGCACGGCTCTTTCAACTGCATAAGCCCCTGTATGATCGAAAAGACTTCCATGCGATTGTTGGTCGTCTGCTTGTTAAATCCGCTGATCTCCTTAACGTGGCCGTTGTACATCAGAATGGCGCACCACCCGCCGACGCCCGGATTGCCGCTACATGCGCCGTCTGTATAAATATCGACTTTCTTCATTTCGTTTTTTCCATTTCCTCCGCGCGCCGAATCGCACGCTCGATCGCCTCGACAACGTTTTCTTCAAAGTGTACGCTTTTGAGATAGTCCACACCTTGAATGGTAGTTCCGCCTTTGCTGCACACCGCGTCGACCATATCGCCCAAATCGAAATCGGTTGCTTCTACATGATAGGCGCTGCCGATGATCGTCGCAAGCGCCATTCTCTTGGCCGTTGCCGCATCGAAGCCTTGCCGCACACCCGCCTCGCAAAATGCTTTCATGAACTGAAAGACAAACGCCGGCCCGCTGCCCGTGATGCCGGTGATCGCGTTCATTTGCGTTTCGTCGACGCGCGCAGTTTCCCCGAATGCCCCCAGTACGCAGGTCACGACCGTTTCCTCATCCTCGTCCAAACCTTGTGTGCAATATGCGTTGTACGAATTGCCGATCCGCGCATTGAGGTTGGGCATCACGCGTACCAACTTGTCGCTGCCC
Organism: Clostridia bacterium; assembly: GCA_022791055.1. Classification (GTDB taxonomy): domain Bacteria; phylum Bacillota; class Clostridia; order Christensenellales; family Pumilibacteraceae; genus HGM11386. The sequence continues at coordinate 21,300 of JAAVYI010000028.1, forward strand.
GTCAGCGTATGCAACTGCGCCAAGTTGACGCCGGCCATGATCGAAACGACCGGCTTTCCGCCGAAGTCGACACCCTGTACTGCCGCTGCGGCCATTTGCGGCTTGACCGCCAAAAAAATAAAGTCGGACTCTGCGGTCAAAGCCGCATTATCCGCATAATATGTAACCCCCGAGACGGCAGCCACTTTGGCCTCGTCCATATCGGAAGCCGCCGGAATAAACCGCAAACCGTTGCTTTTGAGCGCCGCTTGCACGGCAGGACTCGACAAACTGCGCAAAATAGCTTGCGCCATATTGCCGCACCCGATAAAACCCAGTTTATATTTTTTCATAATGCACCCTCTTTTTATTGACTAATCGCCGAAAATCATGTATACTAATATCGTCTTAGGGGAGTGGCTCAACGGTAGAGTAGCGGTCTCCAAAACCGTAGGTTGCGTGTTCGAATCGCGTCTCCCCTGCCAAAGTGCTTAAATCACAGGATACTGTAATTTAAGCACTTTTTTCATACAATATAGCGTCGCGTCCAAAAGTGTCCACTAATGTGTCCACTAAATCATTTTTTGCGGCAAAAAATTTCGCGTTTTTGAAGTCACATCTTCCATATTGTCCGTCTATAATTTTACAGAAAAACTTTGGAAAAGTCAATTCAAAGTTATACCGTAAAAGAAAAATTTATTCCTAACAAAAACAGAGCGCAAAATTGCGCTCTGTTTCTTTACAACTCTATTTCTATGGAGTCGATAATTTGTTTTGTGCGTTTGGAAACAAATGGCTATGTGTTCAGCTTCTGTGTTATATCATTATCCCAAGGCTTTTAGATAATACTTGTGGAATGTACAAAGAGTTACCCTCACAGGTAACTCTTTGTACGCTTATCTTCTTTCGGGAAAATGCGATTCTTTGATTTCATGCGGCCATATCGAAGCTATTATCGCTTTACTTTTTTTGTCTATCGGTATTCGCATTAAATCCAAATGATTCGAAAATGGTATTTTAATTGATGTTGACGACCCATCGTCCACAATATAAAAATATTTTTTAGTTATTAATGTGCGGTGTGACATTTCTTGCCAATATATACCTTTTATGGAATTTATATTTACAATTTTTCTAGTCATCAACAAAGATTTTACTTTGATAATATTTCTATCAAAATCAAAAATGTAGTACTCGGGTATTAAGCCCATAATCAGTATATGTATAATAATTGCTATAATATCCGAAATTAAATAAAAAACAAATAGAGAAATATTTCCAGTATTGATCACATCATAAATAATAACCAATAAAAAGACCATAAAAAAGACAGAGATGAATGGAATATAATAGAAATAAAATCCTTTTGTATGAAAACCTGCAAAAAATAACTTCTTTTTCATCAAGAACTTCCTCCGCCGCCACCAAATCCGCCACCAACAGAACCAGAACCAGAACTTGCATTAACTGGTTTTTTAACGCCAAATTGAATATTTTCTTAAACCAATTAAATATCGTCTCAATCGGATTAAATATACTAACTATCGAATCAAATATAGTCTGCAACCCAAAAAACACTGGTGTTAAAATATACGCTATTGCTATTTCAGTAAGCGGTTTTAAACTACTTCCTATCGCAAAGCTGAGTATCCCTGTGAATCCTGCAAAAAGTCCAGAATATAAAATACTTTTTGATTAATTTCTTCGTGATTAAAAAGCTGATTAAAATATTCCGTTGCTAGGCCGACTGTGACTGCCATAGCGACCGAAATCGCAGGATGAACAAAAATGCCTAACACTAGCCCAACGCCATTCAGCAATCCACCTATAGCGCCGATTGCCGCCCCAATTCCGATATGGCGATTATTGATGGCCGCACCTACAATGCCCGACATAGTCCCCATAAAGGTGCTAAACAGCAAAGCCGCTATAATCGCCATTATTGGCTCAGTTCCAGTCGGATCAGTATTCATCACCGGATTGTTGACGCAATATGCATACAAATTCAGTCCGTTGATGGTTTCGGGTCGAGGTATTGTATATCGTCTATCGTGATGAAACGACAGATTTGCGGGTCGTAGTAGCGCGTCTTTAAGAAGTATAACCCCGTTTCTACGTCGTAATAGTAGCCACGATAGCGGATAGGATTCAAATTCCCAATGTGCGTTGCTTGTTTATCTTCCGACGTCCCGTCAAGTATCTTGACTTCATGGTTGCCCCATGTGTCGTACATATCTTACTATATTGTTTCCTTATTGTCAAGTATATTATCTCAAATGACTATACTCGAAAAGCGTAAATTGTTTTATAAATAAAAGCAAGCACTCACGTATGAATACTTGCTCTGATTTCACTCGTTCACTTCATCAAAATTTTCGGGATGTTTCTTATACTCTCTATATAACTGTAATTTAAAAGAATACTTGAAGATAAAAATCAGAGAATAAACGATTAAACTAATTGCGCTACATATCACAGTTATGACACCAGCAATTATATATGGGACTTCTGTTGATAACATTATAATTAACATTCCACCTAAAAAAGTTACTCCCATTATGGTGGATATACCTATATATAACAATAGATATAACTTGTACTGTTTAGCAGTGATCAACAAATTCATTTTATTCTCTGCATTATCCATAACATTTCCTTCAATTAAATAAATCTATTATTGCTCTAATTCCTGCGCGAATCATACCGGTTAAAAAAGCAAAGCCCTTTTTATATATAGTTTGATGCACGATTATTTGCATCCAATAACTGAAGTATGAAGCACGCGTCCCCGTTTGAATAGAGAGAGTGGCTAATTCCTGTACTGCTTTTGAACTATTAATAAATTTATTCATTAGTTGTGTGCTATGTGCTAAAAACTTACCCGCACCGGAAATCAAACCACTACTAACACCTTGTAAAACGGCAATTCCCCAATTTACTTTTCTGAAATTCCAATTGTTTTCATATAAATCGTTAACAACACTTTGCGTAAATCCGACGCTCCCAATTACAATTCCTGATACAACAGCATTTAACGGCGACGCCATTAAAGCACCTATTGCCAATCCTGCTATTCCGCTTATCGCTACCAGGCCGCCATCTATATTACTCCAACCCTTTGTAATGCCTTGGCCGACTATGCTTCCAGCAAGTCCAATTAATCCACCAACACCAGCTCCCACCAAAATTGCACCGATACCAGCACCGACGCCTGTTGCAATCAGCACACCCCCCACAACAATCGAAGCTATTGATAAAAAACCAACTATACCCGCACTAAGCCATCCCCAAAACTTTTTCCAATCCCAAGTTCCATTCGGGTCATAACCCATCACCGGATTATCCCCACAGTATGCATACAAATTCAGTCCGTTGATATGTTCGGGGTCGAGGTATTGTATATCGTCTATCGTGATGAAACGACAGATTTGCGGGTCGTAGTAGCGCGTCTTTAAGAAGTATAACCCCGTTTCTACGTCGTAGTAGTAACCGCGATAGCGGATAGGATTCAAATTCCCAA
>JAAVYI010000005.1 GCA_022791055.1 Clostridia bacterium
GCGACGATTTATCTCCCGTTAGGCATAAAACCGTCGTCGCCTACGGCGCAAACCCTTGACAATTTGCCTGCGGCGGCATTTTTGGCTGGTTAAGACGACCACCAAAGCGAACACAAAATTTTTTAAGCCGCAGTCCGCACGGACGGCGCAAAGGAGCAGACAATGGAAAACGCAGTTATTTATGCACGTTTCAGTTCACACGGGCAAAACGAAATGACTATCGAGGGACAAGTTCGCATTTGCCGCGAATATGCAGAAAGTCAAGGCTACAATTGGTGGCATGGTGCCGTTCTATTTGGTCGTCAACTCGCTCGGCATGATCGATTCGCCGCTCGCGCTCATTCTGCCGACATGCTGTAACGCGATGAATATCGTCATGCTGCGCACCGGGATCTTGGCAATCCCCGAATCGATCATAGAGGCCGCCGAAATAGACGGCGCCGGTCCCGTGCGCACCATGGTGCGCATCGCCGTGCCGCTGAGTATGCCCTTTTTGCAAAAGCATTTCGAAAAGGGCATGATCATCGGCGGCGTCAAGGAATAAAACGTGTCGAAAATGTACGGCGAGCGGTTGCCATTTGGCGGCGGGCGTGGTATAATAGCGGCATGGGCAAAAATGTAACTTTGATCGGAATGCCGTCGGTCGGCAAGAGTACGGTCGGCAAAATTTTGGCGGAACGGACGGGGCGTCGGTTTATCGACACCGATTTTTTACTGGTCTACCGCTACGGCGCTTCGCTCTCGTCGCTGATCGGCGCATGGGGGACGGAGCAATTCATTGCGGCCGAAAGCCGATTGCTTTCCGAACTGAAAGCCGAAAATGCCGTCATTTCTACCGGCGGCAGCGCGGTGTACGGCGACGCGGGAATGCAACGCTTGCAAGAAATTTCGACCGTTATCTATCTGGAGGCCGACGTCGCCGCGCTTAGGCGGCGGCTGGGGAATATGCAAAAGCGCGGCGTGGTCGCGCGCAACGCCGACACGCTCGAGCAGTTATTCGACGAGCGTCTGCCGCTGTACCGCCGCTGGGCGAATCTCACGGTGCCGATCGGGAACAGTCCCGCGTCGACCGCCGAACGGGTGATGGCCGCGCTGGCGGAGAGCGAAAACGCATTATAACGAAATAGTAGACGTATTGAAAAAGCGCGAAGAGTATTGCATTCTTCGCGCTTTTCGTTTCTCGATCGATTGCAATTCATTTGCCGAAATCGCAATGCGGTTCGTGATCGTCAACCACACCGACGGCTTGCAGATAGGCGTAAATAATCGTCGAGCCGACAAATTTCATGCCTCGCTTTTGTAAATCTTTTGATATGGTATCGGACAGCGGCGTGGTGGGGCGGATTACGCCGTCTCTATGGACGACCTGTTTGCCGTCCGTAAAATGCCATAGATAATTCGCAAACGAACCGTATTCGGACTGAATCTTGATAAATACGGCAGCATTGCCGACGGCCGCGTTGATTTTCAAACGGTTGCGAATGATAGCCTTATTTTCGGCGAGAGCGTCTTTCTTTTCTTGCGTATAGCTTGCTATTTTATGATAATCGAAACCGTCGAATGCGGCGCGGAAGGCCTCTCGCTTGTTGAGTACGCATTCCCACGTAAGTCCCGCTTGGAAACTTTCCAATAAAAGCATTTCGAAAAGATAGGCGTCGTCATAACTCGGCTTGCCCCATTCATTGTCGTGATATGCGATATATAAGGGATTGTTCGGGTTTGCCCATGCGCATCTTTTAGGCTGTATCATCTTCGACCTCCGAAAAAAAAGATAGCTGCTTTCGATTTACCGGGCGTTTAGAACGACAGGCAGCGGGGTGGTGTAGAACGTTTGCAACGCCGTTTGCAGGTGTGCGGGCGAGGCGCTGCCGATCGTCTCGAGTGCGGCGTGCATGGCCAGTTGTGCGCAGCCGATGTCGCAGGCGGCGATGCCGGTCTGCGCGGCCGCGAGCAGGCCGAGCGTCGAGCCGCAGCGCAGGTCGGACGGGTGATAGTAGTCTTGTACCGGTACACCGGCGCGGCGGCAGATTGTTTTGACGATCGCGGCGCTCACGCCGTCGGTCGCATAGTGTGCGTGGTGCTTGACGACGATGCCGCCGTTTAAGGATACGCGGATCGCCGTGTCGGCCTTATCGGGGTGCGCCGGGTGTGCGGCGTGGGCGTTGTCGACCGACAGCGCGAACGAACGCGCCGCCGTCTCGTCATAGTCTAGCCCAAGCCGCGCGGCGATCGTTTTGAGTACGGTCGGCAACAGATTGCTCGCCGCGCCGCGCACGGTGCCGCTGCCGATCTCCTCGCTGTCGAAGAGTACGCAAACGGCAATGCCGTGCGGCTTAGCTGCGGCAATGGCGGAAGTCGAGGCGTACACGCTCAAAAGATTGTCGAGCCGCGGTGCGCACAAAAATGCATTATCGGCCCCGGCATAGAACGGCGCTTCGTCGGGTACGGCGAATAAATCGTAATCGACGACGTTTTCGGGCAGGAACTTGCCGTCGCCGCCTAAAAGCGGATATAGCTGCGTGGCGACGGCGGTCACGCCCTCGCTTGTGCCGAAGTGCGGGGCGAGCGACGGCGCGACCACGGCGAACGGACTTTTATATAGGCTTGCCGTCAGTTTGCCGCCCTCGTCGGTGACGATACGGCCGGCAACGGTCAGCTTTCGGTCGAGAAAACTGCTTTTGATGCCGCCGCCGTAGCACTCGACGTTGAGGCGCAGCGGGTCGCCCGGTTGCACGTTTTTGATTTTGAGGCAGGGCGAATCGGTGTGGCTTTCGACGAGGTGAAAGGCCGATCCCGACCCGACCGATACGGCGACGAGCGCCGATTCGAAGTCGATAAACCGCTTGTCCCCGCGCCGCAGATCCGGGAGACTGCTTTCGCTTGCAACAAACCCGGCGCGCGACAGGATCGCGCGGGCGTTTTGCACGGCGTGAAACGGGGTGAACGATTGCGACAAAAACTCGAGTAAAGTCATACTATGCTCCTTTAAACTCTATTGTAACGCACAGAACGGGGAAAGTCAATCGCCCGACGAAAATTTGCGGCGTCAATCTCTTTCCTTTTGCGCCGGAATGTGGTATACTGGTGCGGTGTACAACAGTAAGGAGAACCAAATTGCTTTTTAACGAATTGAAATTAGACAGACGCATTCTCGATGCGGTGGCCAAGGAAGGCTATACGCAGCCGTCGCCCATTCAGCGGCAAGCCATTCCGCCGGCGATCGAGGGGCGCGACATTTTAGGCTGCGCGCAGACCGGGACGGGCAAGACGGCCGCGTTCGCGTTGCCGATCTTACAGCGCATGACGTGTAACGCCGGGCGCGGCGGCATTCGCGCGCTGATCTTGACACCCACCCGCGAACTGGCGTTACAGATCGAGCAGTCGTTCCGCGCCTACGGCCGATATCTTAAGTTCCGCGTCGGCACCGTTATGGGCGGCGTCGGCATTACCCCGCAAAAAGAAATGTTAGAAAAAGGCGTCGATATTTTGGTCGCCACGCCCGGCCGACTACTCGACCTCAACGCGCAAGGGGTGGCCGATCTCGCCAAACTGGAATTTTTCGTACTTGACGAGGCCGACCGTATGCTCGATATGGGATTTATCCACGACGTGCGCAAGGTGATAGCGCTCTTGCCGCCCAAACGGCAAACAATGTTCTTTACCGCCACTATGCCGCCCGAGATCGTGCGGCTGACCAAAACGCTGCTGTCAAACCCCGTCGAGGTGGCCGTAACGCCCGTTTCCTCGACCGTCGACCTGACCGAACAGTCGGTGTATTTGACCGATAAAGTCAAAAAACCCGAATTGCTCATTTGGCTGCTGTCGAGCGATTTGCTCGCCGGCTCGACGCTGATCTTTACGCGCACCAAGTACGGCGCGGACAAGCTGGCCAAACGCTTGAAAAAGTCGGGCATCGACGCGCTCGCCATTCACGGCGACAAGTCGCAGGGCGCGCGACAGAACGCGCTCGACTCGTTCAAGAAGGGGCGGATCCGCGCGTTGGTTGCGACCGACATCGCCGCCCGCGGCATCGACATCGAGGACTTACCGTACGTAGTCAATTACGAGTTGCCCAACGTACCCGAAACCTACGTCCATCGGATCGGCCGCACCGGGCGCGCCGGCAAAAAGGGCGTGGCCGTCTCGCTGTGCGACTTCGACGAAAAGGAATATTTGACCGACATCGAAAAGCTGATCAAAAAGAAGATCCGCGTCGAGGAGGACAACCCGTACCCCATGGAAGTGTTCGTAAAATCCCCGCCCAAAGTCCCGCAGCCGCGCCCGTCGCGCCGCAAGTAAAGGGGATCGATGCGTTACGCTCCTTCGCGTCATTGCGAGGGAGTCCCGACCGCGGCAATCTGTATGCGGTCGCTTTTTTGCTACCCGGTGCCGACCTCTACCGGTCTCATCGGGTACGTTCTAATCATTTTCTAATAAAAACTTTTGTAAAATTACTTGACAGGTAGCGCGTATGGGTGTATAGTATAGCCATACTACGCAATACAAAGTATACCGCTATGCGCTGTATCGCGTAATGCGTAGTAAATAAACGGGAGGTAAACGGATTGGATGCGCAGTTGAAAAAAGGGCTGTTAGAGGTTTGCGTCTTGGCCGCGTTGAAGCGGGAAGAGAGCTACGGATACCGAATCATAGCCGACGTGTCGCCGTATATCGAGATTTCCGAATCGACGCTGTATCCCATATTGAAGCGTTTGGAATCGACGGGCAGCGTGACGACGCGGAGCAAAGAATACAACGGACGCCTGCGGAAGTATTACATGATCACCGAGCAGGGCAAGAAGAAGATCAGGGATTTTATCGTCGACCTCGACGAACTGGACAGAGTGTACAAATTTATTTGCAGGGAGGGCAGATAAGCAATGACAAAATACGAATGGGAAACCGAGCTGAAAAAGAATATTCACCGCCTTCCCAAGTCCGAACAGGATAAAGCGCTCGACTATTACAACGAGCTGTTCGCCGACAAAGCCGAAAGCGGCATGAGCGAGACGCAGATCATTTCGGAGTTCGGCAATCCGTGCGACGTAGCCGACAAGATTTTGGCCGAATACCAGTACGATCTGCGGCCGGCCGAAAGCGGCCCCGCGCCCGGCAAGGAACGGTCGGCCGACGTGTCGCCGACCCCTGCGGCCGCGCCGGTCAAGCCGGAAAAACAGCCCGCGCCGCAACCGGAAAAGAAAAAAGAAACGGTTGTCGAATCGGTCGGCATTTTTATCGGCGGCGCGTTTAAGATCGTGTTCGGTATTTTGGGCGGCGTGGCGAGCGCGTTTTTGTGGCTGGCGATCGGCATCGTCCTGGCAGTCGGGTTCTCGATGCTTTGCGGCGGCGTCGTATACATGATAACCGCGCTCGTCTCCTATACCGCCCACGGCCCGGCGCTGTTCGCGGTGCTGGGGATCGGGCTGATCAGCAGCGGGATCGGGCTGATGATCTCGCTCAACTGTAAATTGTTGTGTAAGACGGGCGCGCGCGTGACGCGCAGCTTGGTCGGGAAAAAGTAGGAGACTGCGAACATGAAAAGAATGTTGATCATTATCGGTGTAATGTGCGTCATCGCAGGCGCCGTGTCGGTTATCGGCGGCTTTGCGGCGGGCGGCTGGAATATCGCCGCGCTCGACCCCGTGCCTTCGACGCGCATGGTGTATGACAGCAAAACGGCGGGCGGGGAAGAGACGTTCGAGCAGCTCAACGCTGTCGGCGTTACGGCGCGCGGCCGCGTGCGTGTCAAGCGCGGTGCGGCGTTTGCGGTCGAGTACAGCGAGTGCGAGTACTTCCGCTACGACGTTTCTTACGAGCAAGGGCAATTCCGCCTCGACTATGTGGAATTAAAGCCCTACGGGATCCAAATCGATCTGTTCGGCGCAGGGTCTAAAAAGTTTGCCGTCGAAGTCACCTTGCCGCAAACGGCAAAAGTCGATGTAAGCGTCGAGACCGAAAACGGGTCTGTCGGCGTTGAGTGCGGCGCGTTCGGGACGCTCGCCGTCAAGACGGCCAACGCAAGCGTGCGACTTGCCGACGTTGCGGCGGAGACTGTGACCGCAGAGACGCAAAACGCGGCTTTGCGCTTAGAGAACGTGACGGCGGCGACCACCTTGATCGCGACGACTTCCAACGGCAGCTTGACTTGCGACAGCTGTCAAGCCGACGATCTGCGTCTGGCGACCAAGAACGGAACGGTCAAAATTTACGGCGGCCGATTCGGAGAAGGCAAGGCGTCGACGACCAACTCCTCGGTGCGCGCCTACGACCTCGAAGTCGAACGCTCGTTGCGGCTGGATTCGAACAACGGCAGCATTCGCGTCGAAGACGCGACGACGGAAAGTTTGGAAGCGATCACGTCCAATGCGTCCGTCAAGTTCTATAACGTAAAGACGGCGACGCTTGTCGGCAAGTCGACCAACGGCGCGATCCGCGCGGAGGACGTGACCGGCGACGACATTACGTTGACGACCACCAACGGTTCTGTCAAGGGAACGATCTGCGCCCCTCGCAGCGCGTACACGGTTATCAGCTCGACCGACGGCAGCAACAATCTGACGAACGGCGGCAGCGGCGACAAAAAGTTGACCGTGACGACCACCAACAGCAGCATCAAATTCGAGTTTGTCGGGTGACGGGACGGCAACAACAATTACATTAACAGGAGACAGGAAATGACGAAATGGGAATGGGAAAGCGCGTTAAAACGGCATTTGGCGCGGCTGTCGGAGGCCGAACAGGAACGCGCGCTGGGATATTATCAGGAATTGTTTGCCGATAAGGCCGAGGCCGGCATGAGCGAAACGCGCATCATCGAGCAGTTCGGCAACCCGGCCGACGTGGCCGAAAAGATCTTGGCCGAATATCAGTACGAGTTGCACACGCCGCCGTTCGACGCGCAGCCGGTCAAGGATCGGCCGCAGGCGGAGACTATGACCGCCGACGAGCCGCCGCAGAAAACGGCCAAGCGTGACATATTCGGTTTCGACGTGGGTACGGCGAGCGTATACAAGCCGGGTACGCCCATCTGCAAGATCGACGTGCAGACCGAAGGCAAAGTGACCGTTGTGCGCGGCGATACGTTGCAAATCGAATACTACGAGAGCGACTACTATCGCTACGACTTCGAATGCAAGGACGGCGTTTTGAAAGTCAAATTTGCCGAGGTGCGGGCGCTGCCAAAGCTGATCTTCTTCGGGCTGACGGCCTGCGGGTTTGAAAAGTTGGCTTTGAAGATCGTCTTGCCGCCCGATCGCGTCGACTTGTATATCGACACCAAAAACGGCAAAGTACGCGTTACCGACGGTCCGTTCGGCACGCTCGACGTGCGCAGTAAGAACGCGGCGATCGCCGTCGAGTCGGTCGAGGCCGAGAACTTGCAGGCGGAGACAGCCAACGGCGGCATAGCGATCAAGCGCGTCAAGGCGGGCGCGGGCAACATCGGTACGCGCAACGGCGCGATCGACGTACTCGACGCGGGATTCAGCCGCTTACACGTACACACGACCAATGCGTCCGTACATATCAACCGCACCAACGCGGCGGGGCTGCTGAGCGCGGGATCGACCAACGGCCGCCTGACGCTCGAACATGTGCACGCCGAGGCGGTCGAGGCGTTTACCACCAACGCCGGGATCGCGTTGGACGAGTTGATGGCGCGACTGGTAAACGCCGGCACGACCAACGGCGGCATTGCCGTCGAACGTTTGGAGGCGAGCGACATTACGCTCAAGACGACCAACGGCAGTATTCGCGGCTCGATCTGCGGCAAAAAGGCCGACTTCAGCATTACTTCGCACAATAAAATGGGCGAAAACGATCTTATCCCGGGTGGAGAGGGAGCTTCGAAACTCAACGTCTCCACCACGATGGGAAGTATCAAACTGCGTTTCACCGAAGGGATGTAACTTCGGTGCGACGCTGCCCGGCGTGTGAACCGCGATTACGCCGATTACGGCCGAACTTTCTTTTTTCTATCATGTGTTTATCACATTGACATAGTATTATATAGCTAACCTCATTAGTTTCCTATCTTTGGCATATAGCTCTTGTCGCTTATCGGCGCGGGGGCTATATGTCATTTTCCGAAAGTGCGGAACAAAACCGCCCAAATCCTTGACACGGTATGATATAATAGAAGTAGGGGGCACGAAACGGAATCTTTGCGGTTTCCGTTTTTTGTTGCCAAATTGACAAAGAAAAGGAGGCGTGATATAATGGGCGCAGGGGGAATACCGAGCGGCGGTATTACAAAAAGATTCGGCAGGATAGGGAGTTTACCGCGATTTGGCGCAAAGCCGAATTCGAGAATCGATTTGTACAACTACGAGGGGAAACGGATTCAAAGTCGTTGGTATGATGCAAACGGGATAGCGTTCCGCAACCGGGATTATAATCATGGTGGGCAATGCGATTTTCCGCACGACCATACTTGGTCAGCTTATCGGGAAACATATATCGATGAAAACGGCAATATCGCCGCTTATATTTTTCGCAGTGAAGAACATGAAGCGCCGGATTTTTTTCATTATCCGGCTTAGGAGATCTAGACATGGAAAAAGATTATAACCCGGTGGAATACAACAACGCTGTGCAGTGTGAGGTGTGCGGACAGCTTACCTTTGCCGACGATTACGGGAACACGGATAAATGTCCGCATTGCGGGTGGATGCAGTCCCCGGGAAATGAACTTCTTGAGCAGTGGCAAGGGATCAGCTATCCGATGTTGGTGCCGTTGTCGCGGGCGCGGGAACAGTATAAGGCCGGACAGAAATTCAAAGCGACATTCGAGGACTTTATAAACGGATTGAAGTTTTACGCGGAAATGCTGTTTTGGCATGGCGGTACTGTATATACTGTGTGCAGAAAGAGTGGCGGCGTCCGATTATCCTGTAAAGATTTTGCGGAAAGCTATGAAACAATCGAAGAATTTTATGATCATGCACATATCGGCGGTCGATTGCTGAAAGATATTTGGGTCGAGGTCGTACACCCCTGTTATATGTATTGCGGGGACCCGGAAACCGATTACGAAGTCTCGCCGCAAGACTGATAAGGAGGCGGAAATGAAAGAGTTAACCGAATACGAAATACAAAAGGCCAAACATAAAAGATTGTTGGTGAGAAACGAATATAGAGGCGTAGGCAAATACGATATTCCGATTGTTTACAAACAGTCGATCGATCTAAATAAGATCGATTTTTTGGACTATACCAAAGCAAAGCTAAACGACACTGACAATATCGATAAAACATTGCATTTTTTTATGCACGACTGGAAGTTCGACAAAGTATACGACAAGCCTTATGATGAAATAAATAAAATAATGCAGTACCATGCTGTGCTTACACCCGACTTCAGTTTATTTACCGATATGCCGCTTGCATTACAGATAGAAAGCGTATTCAAAAATCGTTGGTGCGGCGCGTATTGGCAAAGCCAAGGTTTGCGCGTTATTCCGACGGTAGCCTGGGGTGACGAACGCACGTTTGACTTTTGTTTCGACGGGGTGGAGCAAGGTGCTGTTGTTGCGGTGTGTACCTATTACCGCGAAAACTGCGAGGACGACTTTATGCCCGGTTATAACGCGATGTTGCGAAAAATAAAACCGAGTGCAGTACTCTGTTACGATGAGCCGTTTGCGGCCATGCGCGGAAACATCCGCTCATTTTTGCCGACGCAATACGCATGGACGAAAAATCTGGATTGGAAAGAAAAAGCAAAATTTCAAATTGAAAAACATATGCGCTATATTCTACAATCGTAATGCACAAGCGGCCTTTTGAAAAACGGCCAAACACAAAAGACGTCCATTTGCTTGACAAAAGGCGCACGGGGGGGGGTATACTAATAATAGGATAATAGGAGATTTTTTGTATGAAAAAATTCGCAGCATATCTTTTATCGGTAGCGGTCGTATTCGTTTGTTTGTGTTTCGTCGGGTGCGGCGAAAAAAAATACACGGACGGGCAAGGCATAGTTTATACGCTTTCCGACAATAAATATACGGTAACTTCCGTTACGAATCGAGATGTTACGAATATAGAAATCCCCGATGCTATCGACGGTAAACCCGTTGTCGCCATAGCCCCGGCCGCTTTTTCCGAATGCGAAAAACTGAAAACGGTAATTTTTGCCGATTGTATCGAGGAAATCGGCGATAGAGCGTTTGATTACTGTGGGGATCTCGGCAATTTTACTTTGCCGGCGAACCTTAAAATATTGGGTGCAAACGCGTTCAACGGTTGCAGGTCGATAACGGAAGTTACGGTGCCGAACGGCGTTACGGAATTGAAAGAAGGTACTTTCGGGAGTTGCGAGTCGCTTGCGAAAGTCGATTTGTCCGATGCCCTTGTTGCGATAGAAGAAAGCGCGTTTTGGAATTGTACGTCGCTCGAAAGCATAACTTTGCCGCAAAGCGTTAAAACGCTCGGCGACGGTGCATTTTACTTTTGCGAGGCGCTTGCCGAAGTCAAATTATCGGCAAATCTCACGTCGATAGGGGCGGACGCTTTTCGGAATTGCACGTCGCTTTTGCGGATAGCCGCCGAGAGCGAAATATCCGCCTATTTCGGTTTGCCCTCGTCTGTTACGGAAATCAAAGCCGGCGCGTTTCGTGATTGTGCGAAATTGCGTTTAGCGAATATACCCGACGGCGTAGTTACGTTGGAGAGCGACGTATTTAACGGATGTGTTTCTTTGGAGACGGTTACTGTCGGTAAAAATGTTTGCAAAATAAATTCCGCCGCTTTCGGCGATTGTGCGAAACTCGTAAGCGTTTATTTGCCCGTTTCCATAAAGGAGATCGAGGACGGCGCATTTTACGGCTGTAACGGCATCTCTACAATATGTTACGCCGGCGCGGAAGAACAGTGGGACGAAATCGTGATGGAAAGTCCCGGCGGACGTTTCGATAAGTCTATTGCAGTCTTTAATTTCGACTGAAAAAAATTTTGAACAGGCAAGCGGACTTTTGCGAAGGGAGTCGAAAAAGTATTTGCCTTTTTTTGCGGGGCGTGGTATACTGAGGATATGAAAATCGACGTACCCAAGAGTCTTATCGATCTGATCAAAAGCGTCAAGTTCCCCGTCTACGTGGTGGGGGGCTGTGTGCGCAACAGCTTTGCCGGACTGGGCAAGACCGACATCGATCTTGCCGGCCCGATCGCGGCGACCGCGCTCGGTATCGAGCCGGAGCGGCGCGTGCGCCCTGTCAACTACCGTCTGGGCACGGCCGTCATCAAAAGCGGCCGCGACGAGTACGAATATACGCCGTTCCGTACCGAAAATTACGCGCCCGGCGGCGGGCATACCCCGGCCGAAGTCTACTTTACCACCGACATGCGTGCAGACGCGGCGCGGCGCGATTTTACGTGCAACAGCATTTATTACGATCCGCTCAAGGACGAGATATACGATTTTTACAATGGGATCGCCGACATCGAAAAACACATTCTGCGGGCGCACAACCCCAAACTGGTTTTTGCATCCGACGGGCTAAGGATCTTGCGGCTGGTGCGGCTCGCGTGCGAACTGGGCTTTAAGATCGACGGCGAGACGGCGAAAGCGGCAATGGCGCGCGCCGAATATCTCAAGGATATTTCGCCCGAACGCAAGCGCGAGGAACTCAACCGCATTCTCGTCGCCGACACCAAGTACGGCGTGGAGAACGCGCACTATCGCGGCATGAAATTGATCGAGCGCATGGGCTTGTGGCAATACATCATTCCCGAAGTGGCCGACTGCGCCGGCGTCGAGCAAAATCCCAAGTACCATAAGTTCGACGTCATGGAACACACCTTCCGAACCGTGTTGGCCGCGCCGCCCAAAGTGCGTTTGCCGGCCTTGATGCACGACTTGGGCAAACCGTACTGCGTGCGTAACTACGGCAACATGCACGGCCACGAGGCGGCGGGCGCGAATATCGCGCGTTTCCGTTTGGGTAATACCGGCCTGCGGTATTCCAACGACAAAGTCGAGTGGGTGGCGCGGCTGGTCGGCGCGCACATGTACGACATGGCGGGGACGACGTCGGAAGCCAAAATTCGGCTGTTCGTCGCCGAAAACTTCGATATAATCGACGACCTCGTCGACCTCATCGCGGCGGATACGGCGGCGACCGGTATGCCGCATGAAGAGACCGAACACCGTTTCCTGCGCGTCAAGTGGCAGTTGATCGAGGAGAACGCGCCGACTTCGTTGGCCGATCTGGAGATCGACGGCGAGGACGTGACGGCGCGCGGCTTTAGCGGCGAGCGCGTCGGCGAAATCTTAAAAGAGTTGTTGCGCACTTGTATCATCGATCCGCGCCTGAACAACGCCGAATGGCTACATGCCCGTTTGGATCGTATGGCGCAAAAAGAAGGCAAATGATTGCGGCAGATCTTCACATGCACTCGTATTTTTCGGACGGGTTACTGCCGCCCGAAACGGTGGCCGAACTGGCGAAAGCCGCCGGGGCGCAGGCGGTTGCTTTGACCGATCACGACACGGCTGCCGGCGTGGCGAGCATGTGCGCCGCTTGCGAGAAGTTGGGGATCATCAATCTTCCGGGCATCGAGATTTCGACGCACGCCGGGTGCGAGGTGCATATTCTCGGCTACAACCTCGATATAGCCGACGCCGGATTGACGGTGTTTTTAGCGGATATGGCGGCGGCCAAGGAAAAGCGCATTCGCGCCATGCTCGACAAATTAGCCGCGCACGGTATGCCGCTGTCGTTCGAACAGGTCAAGGCATTTGCCGTGTCGTCGTTGTCGCGCGGCCACGTTGCGCGCGCCATGGTGGCGGCGGGATACGCGGCGGACGTCGGCGAATGCTTTGAAAAATGGCTGTATGAGGGCGGTCCGTGCTTTGTGTCCAATACGCAAGCCGCGCCGGAGACGGCGATCGAAATCATTCACGCAGCCGGCGGCGTCGCCGTACTGGCGCACCCGATGCGTATGAAGTGTCCCGACGCGCAAAAATTCGCGCTGATCGAGCGGCTTAGGAAAGCCGGTCTCGACGGGATCGAGGCCGGCTATAAAAACATGCCGACCGAAGTGACCGCGCCCTATAGCCAAGCGGCGCGCCGTCACGGGCTGTTCATCACCAACGGCGGCGACTTCCACGGCCGTTTCAGTCGTATCGTTCCGCGGCCGCTCGAGTCGGCTACCGTCAAGGCGTTAGCTCTGGAAGAAAATTAAATAGAAAGAAAAACGGCTGTCTTGCGGGACGGCCGTTTCCATTTGTCATTCTTGACAGAGAATATAGTTTGTGTCCGCATCCAACAGCTTGCAAAGATTTGCCAAGGTGTCTAACGCCGGCATTTTCTGCCCCAAAACATAACAGGAAATTTGTTGCGGTCGTATTCCCAAACGGTGCGCAATTTCGGTTTGCGTCATGCCGCTTTGCCGAATCGCTTCGCTAAGCCGTTCCTGTATTTGTTCGAGTGTTATCATCAAATCAAGTCTCCCGAGAATCGATATTTTTTATATTATATCACCTAACGGGTGTAAAACGCTTGACTTTCACCTATTGGGTGATATATAATATGGTTACACCTGTTGGGTGAATGCCTATTTTAAAATATAGAAAAAATAAGGAGATATATATGCAAGGCAGTCAGTGTTATAAGTGTCGGTATTGTGACCGATATTATACGAAAGGAATTAAACAATTTAATAAAACAAAGTTCGGTTGGTGTTCCGAAAAAAGAGCAATAACAGGCATACATGAAAGTTGCGGAAAATACGTCCTGCAATCGAAAAACAGAAGAGGACGTAAACTATTGGATATCAGCATAAGCGAATTGTTGATGGAAATAACAGAGATTCGCAAATTATTGGAAACGGATAGAGATGTGTCAGTCGAAAACGAAGATATGTAAATTTTGCAATGCTTGTAAAGCCCTATATACAGTCGGGCGGTATCGATATTGGAAAACAAAATTATATTATTGCACGATCGCCGACAAAATAGTAAATGTAAAAAGTAGCTGCGCTAATTGGCACAGGAAGCATGTAGAATATGATCTTTCTGCGCAAAGATTCGACGAGGTGGAAAATGATGTTCGAATGCTCGAAAAATATATGAAAGATTTGTAACGGATATGAATGCCGCTTTACGGTTGCGGCGTTTCTTTTTGCGCGGCGAGCAAGGCCTCGCGGCGGGCGAGGATCTTTTTGAAAGTGAGCGCAAACGTCAGCGTGGTGACAATGCCGGCGGTGATGTCGGCGACGCCCTCTGCGGTAAAGATGCCGCCGGTGCTTAAAAACAGCGGCAATATGAACGTCAGCGGAATGAGCAGAATGACTTTGCGCAGTAGCGCGAGCGATATGGAGATCGCCGCCTGGTTCAAGGCCAAGAAAGCGTTTTGCAGCGCGAACTGCGAGCAAAAGAAGATCGAGCCGGCCATGAATATCGGCATGTAACGCTTGACGAGCGCGGTGACGGCCGGGGTCGCCGAAAAGATACGGGCGAACATTGTCGGCACGGTCAGGCTGAGCAGCCAAACGGTAAAGCAAACGACGAGCGCCGATAAAAACAGATATTTGACCGTCTTTTTGACGCGGGCGCTGTTGCCGGCGCCGTAGTTGTAACTGATCAGCGGCTGTGCGCCCATGCCCATGCCGTTTAAAGGCAGCACGATCATTTGCATGACGCTCAGCATAATGGTCAGCGCGGCCGTATAGGTTTCGTCGCCGCCGGTGTAGCGGAACAACTGGATATTAAATACGATCTGTACCGCGCTTTCGGTGGCTTGCATGACGAACGGCGAGACCCCGAGCGCCAGCACGGGCAGCAGGGTACGCGACAGGCGCAACAGGCGCAATTTGAGGCGGATCTGGCTGCGTTTGGAAATAAAGAACACAAGCACCCAAACAAACGATGCCGCTTGCGACAGGACGGTGGCGAGCGCTGCGCCGCGCACGCCCATGCCGAAGGTATAGATGAACAGCGGGTCGAGCGCGATGTTGAGTACCGCGCCGATCGCAACGGTCGCCATGCTTGTGAGCGCTTTGCCCTGCGCCGAAATAAAGCTGTTCAGACCGAGCGAGAACAGCACGAACACCGACCCCAAGGCGTAAATTTGCAGATACGACTGCCCGTAGTCGAGGCTGGTCGCGGGCGATCCGAATGCTTTTAACAGCGGCCGCGCGGCAAAATACAGCACGAGGGTGAGCGCGACGCCGAGTAGCGCCAAGAGCGTCGCGCCGCCGTTTAAGATGCGTTCGGCCTCGTCGCGCCGCTGTTCGCCCAAACGGATCGCGGCCAACGGCGCGCCGCCCGAGCCGATCAGCGCGGCAAACGCCGTGACGATGAGAATGATCGGAAAACACACGCCCAAGCCCGCCAGCGCGTCGGTACCCGTTTCGGGGATCGCGCCGACATACATGCGGTCGACCATATTATATAACATATTGATCAGTTGGGCGACGACGGCGGGCAGCGCCAGTTTGACAAGTAGGCGGCCGACCGAGCCGCTGCCCAGATCGACGTTCGCGCGGCTCATTGCAATATAGTGTTGCCGTGTGCGTCCACGGCTACGATCAGTACAAAGTTTTCGACGGTTAGGCGGTAAACGGCCTCGCAACCCAGTTCGGCATATGCTACGCAGTCGCATTGCTTGACGCAAGACTTGATCAGCGCGGCCGCGCCGCCGATCGCCGCGAAATACACGGCCTTATTGCGCACGATCGCGTCCATGACGGTTTTGTCGCGCTTGCCTTTGCCGATCATCACCGTGTTGCCTGCGTCCAAAAGCGTCGGGGCATAGGCATCCATGCGCGCGCTGGTCGTCGGGCCGCAACTGCCGATGATCTCGTGTTCGGCCGCCGGCGTCGGCCCGCAGTAGTAGATCGCGCTGTCACGTAAAGGGAACGGGAGCGGCGCGCCCGAGGCGAGCGCCTCGACCATGCGTTTGTGCGCGGCGTCGCGCGCGGTGTAGAGTACGCCCGAAAGCGAAACGACGTCGCCGGCCCGTAAGAAAAGGCGCTCGTCTGGGGTAAGCGGTAAAGTCAGTTGTTTCATGCCGACCTCCTTACAGCACGAGCGTGCAGTGCCGCACGCTGTGGCATTGCACGTTGACCGCGACCGGCAACATGCCGATATGGGTGGGGGCGGTCAGTACGCGTGCCTCGAGCGCCGTCGTCGTGCCGCCGAACCCTTGCGCACCGATCCCCGTCGCGTTGACGGCAGAAAGAATCTCGCGTTCCAAGTCGGGCGCGGGGCGATTGTCGATCGGCTCGATGAGCGCACGCTTACTGAGTAGCGCGGCCAGCTCGAAATTGCCGCCCACGCCGACGCCGAGAACGATCGGCGGGCAGGGGTTGGCGCCGGCGATTTTGACGCAATCGACAACGCTCTCGACAATGCCGGCACGTCCGCGCGAGGGCGGCAGCATATACATGCGGCTCATGTTTTCGCTGCCCGCGCCTTTGGCCAAAAAGTGCAGCGTCAGTTTGTCGCCCTTGACAAGCCGCACGTGCAGTACGGCGGGCGTGTTGTCGCCGGTGTTGCTCCGCGAGAGCGGATCGGCCGCGCTTTTACGCGCCGTTTTATAGGCGATACGGATCGCCGCGTCGACAGCCTCGCGCAAGCCGCGGCAGCAGACGTCCTCGCCGACGTCGGCAAACACGACCGCCAGTCCCGTGTCCTGGCAAGGGTAAGCTGCCGTCTTTTCGCAGTATGCGTCATTTTCGAGAATGGTCTGTAGGGCAAACCGCGCATGTTCGTTCGTTTCGTTTCGTAGAGCGGTTTGTAGCTGTGCCACCGTCTCCGCGTCGACGCGCCGCAAAGCCGCATCGACCGCCGCAGAAAACCGCTCGACAATCGTTTGTTGTGTGATCTCTCTCATGGATACCAGTATACCACACTGCGCCGCCGCACGCAACCGAACGAAAACCCAAAAACGAATTTCGTCGAAATGTGGAAATGGTGCGAGTACGCACAGCGCGGATGCGGCGAACTAGCAATTTTCCGACAAGCAGGACGGCGAAGTGCTCTGCCGCATGGTGTCGGATTGGCAAAGCGCGCCGTATATCGACAAAGCGTATCAACTACGTGAAAGAACACACGACAATCGGAAACTATGTATTCGGTCTGTACGACTATCAACAAGTAGCGGAAATGATACAGTAAGAAAATAGATAAAACGGCGGCGGGGAAGCGTCGCCGTTTTTGTATGTGTGGATTTACGTGAGGGCGCGATTGTGGGATAAAACTGCGCGCGCGCGATAAAGCGCTTGCTTTTTTGCGGTGAATCGTATATAATAATCGATATGGGACTGAAAATTTGCTCGCTGGGCAGCGGGTCGAGCGGGAACTGCGTCTATATCGCCAGTTCTACGACGGCGGTGCTGGTGGACGAAGGTCTGCCGGTCAGCCGTATCGAAGGTTGTCTGAAAGTGCTGGGCTGTCCGAAGATCCCGGCGCTCGTCGTCACGCACGCGCACAGCGACCATATCGGGCAGGTGCCGGCCTTTGTGCGGCGTTACAACAGCGAAGTATACTGCGCGGAAGAAAGCTACCGCGAACTGATGAAAAAAGGCGTGCCGTACCATCGACTGATGCGGTTCGACGGCGATTTCTTTATCGGCGACATCACCGTTTCGCCGTTCCCGGTCAGCCACGACGTGCCGTGCCTCGGCTACGGCTTTACCGCAGGCGGCAGCAAAATTTCGGTTGCGACCGACATCGGTCACGTCACCGACAAGGTGATCGGTCTCATGTCCGACAGCGACGTTGTTATGCTCGAGTGCAACCATGACGAATCGTTGGTGCTGGCCAATGCGAAGTACACCCAAAGCCTTAAGCGCCGCATATTGAGCGCGCGCGGACACCTGTCGAATGCGGCCTGCGCCGAGGCGGCGGTAAAACTGGCCGGCCGCGGCGTCAAGCAGATCATTTTGGCGCACTTGTCCAAAGAGAACAATTATCCCGAGCTTGCGTACAGTACCGTTGCCGATACGCTCAGCGCCGCCGGCTTTACCGACGTGGCTGTCGAGGTCGCGCCGCCCGACAAAATGACCGGATTATACGAGGTGATTTGATGGAAACAGAACAGTCACAACAAAAAACGCTCAAAAATCGATATACGGAGGCGGACGGCAGCGCCGTCTATTTGCTCGCCGTCGTCGGCCTGTTGGCGGTCAATCTGCTTGTCGGCATCGTTGCGGGCATTGTGTCGGGAAGCGGCGGCAAAAATCCGATCGACAACGGCTATTTCAATTACGCCGTAATGATCGTCATGCAGGCGGTCAATTTCGGCGCGGTGGCGTTGTGGCTCAAACGCAAAAACACCCGTCCCGACTATTCGCTGTATAACCGACCTTGGCTGCCGAGCCTGGCGGTCTGCGTCGTCATCGGCGTTGTCTGCCTGTTCGGGTTTTACGGCTTAGCCTATGCGTTCGAGTTGCTGCTGGAAACCTTTCATTATCAAGGGCAAACCAACATTCCGTTCAACTCGTCCGGCGAGATCGTGCTGGGTACGATCGTCACCGTGCTGATCGCGCCGTTTTGCGAAGAACTGGTATACCGCGACGCGCTGCTGTCCGGCTTAAAGCGCGGATTCCCGACCTGGGCGGCGATCCTATTGTCGGGCGCGGCGTTTTCGCTGATGCACATGAATCCGCAGCAAACGGTCTACCAGTTTATACTGGGCTGTGTGTGCGCGGTGGTCGTCGTGTTTTCCGGCTCGCCGTGGGGCGCGATGGTCATTCACGCGACCAATAACTTGTTGGCGGTGCTGATCGAGACGACGGCATTCGGTCCCGCATTCGGCGGCTTCATCGAGGCGATCAGCCCGAACGGCGGCATGACGGCGCTTTGGATCATCGTTTCGGCGGTCTTAGGCGCAGGGGCGATCTTCGGGCTGGTTCTGTTAATCCGACGCTTTACGCCCGCGCCGAAAGAGCGCGAATATTTGCCGCTCGACCCGCTCAGAGAGAGCGGCGGAATGCTCGGGAAAAAGTCAGGCAAGTTGTTTTTGTGTATCGGGTTGGGCGTGTGTTTGTTGATGTGGATCATCGTTGCCGTGACGGGCTTTTTGCCGGAGGGACTGCTTGCTTAAATATCTATGCAAACCGGAACCGCAAAAGCGGTTTCGCACAGTGGGCATCACGCTGTTTGCCGCCTGGTGCGGCCTGGTGCTGATGCGCATTCTGATGCGTTGGGTCAACGTCGAAAGCGACTTGGCAGCCGACGCGATTTTCACTATACCCGTGCAGCTCGGGCTGCTGCTCGCGTTGCCGTTTCTGATGTACAAGTTTGTACTCGGCATGAACACGCGGCAGGTGCTGGAATTTTCCAACGTGCGCCGCGTCAAACCGATCTATCTGCTCTTAAGCATTCCGCTCGGCGTGTGCGTGTTCGTGGCGACGTTGGGCGTGTCGACGGTCTGGCAGTCGCTGCTGATCCTGTTCGGTTATACGCACACCTCGTCGGCGACCGCGTATCCCGACCGCTTCAACTTCGCTATGTTTTTGGCGTCGCTCATTCTGACTGCGGTGCTGCCGGCGATCTGCGAGGAATTTGCCGTGCGCGGCGGGCTGCTGACGACGGTCAAAAACAGTTTTCGGCCGCAGACGACACTGGTCGTCATGGGCGTGTGTTTCGGGCTGTTCCACCAAAATATTACGCAGGTGTTTTACACGGCGCTGTTCGGCGCGTTCACCGCGTTTATCGCCATTCGTTTCAAGTCGATCTTGCCGACGATGATCATACATTTTATCAACAACGGTATGAGCGTCTATCTCGACTATGCCGAGGCCTACGGCTGGTGGGGCGGCGGCTTTTTCGATTCGATCTCGTTGATGGCCGAGACCAATTTGCTGTCGCTTTTGGGGACATACGTCGTTATCGTCGGCGTCGGCGTAGGCATCGTCCTTTTGATGTTGCACCTCGATAAAAACGAAAAAATGCAAAAGAAAAAGGAATTGATCGTAGACGGCGGATTCGACCATACCCATAACCGCGTCGTGCTGATGGGCGAGGAAAACAAGGCGCTTGTCGAGGAGGTCGGCATGGTCAAAGAGGTGTACGGCGACGCGTATACGCCCGACGAGAAGTATAAACCGACTTTGCGTGACAGCGCGTTCTATATCGGCACGATCGTGCTGAGCGTGCTGACGACGATCTTCAGTTTTATTTGGGGGTTGTTCTATTGAAGAAAGTCCGTTTGATCGCGGTCGGCAAACTGAAAGAAAGCTATTTCCGCGACGCATCGGCCGAATACGCAAAACGCATCGGCCGCTTTGCCGATTTGACGATCGTCGAAGTGCCGGAAAGCCCGACCGAGGACACCAAAGCCGAGGCGGCCGCGATCGAAAAACAATGCAAGGGCTATGTCATACTGTTCGACGTCGAGGGCGAGTCGCTGTCCAGTCCCGAATTTTCCGCGCGGCTCAGTCGCGCCTATCAAACGCACGACACCGTAAGCCTGGTTATCGGCTCTTCGCGCGGCGTCGATGACAGCATTCGGGCAAAAGCCGACTGCCGCGTATCGTTCGGCAAAGCGACGTTTCCGCATATGCTGTTTCGCGTCATGGCGCTCGAGCAGCTGTACCGCGCGTTTTCGATCGAGCAGGGCGGCAAATATCATAAATAATTTTGGGACGTGCAATTCCGACGACGGGAAAGCATATCCTGTACAATATGTATACCTATCAATCCTTACAGCGCGACATCCGCTATTTGGCCTCGTCCGGGTTTGAAACCGGGTCGGTCGGCAAAAGCGTACTGGGCAACGACCTCTATTACGTTCGCATCGGCACGGGCGAGCGCCGCATCATCGTCACCGGCGGCATTCACGCCCGTGAAAACGTTTCTTCGTACACCGTCATTCGTATGGCCTACTACGCGTCGGGCAAGAAGTTCGACGGCTCGATCTACTATGTCCCCATGCTCAACCCCGACGGCGCACTGCTCCGCGAAAAAGGTCCGAGCTACGTCGGCGGCGAGCGCGAGCGCTTTCTCATCGAGACCAACGGCGGGTCGCGCGATTTTTCGCAGTGGAAGGCCAACATCAACGCCGTCGACCTCAATACCAACTTCGACGCGCGTTGGGGGACGGGAACGCAGAATATTCGACACCCCGCGCCCGCCAACTATATCGGCCCCGAACCGTTTTCCGAGCCGGAGACGCGCGCGATCGCCGCGTTCACCGTCAAGGTCGGCGCCGCCGTTACGCTCAGCTATCACGCGTTGGGGCAGGAGATATATTGGTATTTTTACCAGCGCAAGCACCTCGAGCGCGACCGCACGCTGGCCGAATATATCGCGCGGCAGCTTACCGGTTATCGACTGGACGGGGCGTACACCTCGAGCGCGGGCGGTTACAAAGACTGGTGTATCGCCAAATGCGGTTTGCCGGCGTATACGATCGAACTGGTCGCAAGCGGCAAACATCCGCTGCCGCTGTCGGCCGCCGACGCCGATTTCGAGCTGAATAAGGATTTGCCGATACTGCTCACGTCTTACGACGGCATATAGCACGGCGGCGTATACGGTGCCATATACGGGCTACGTGTGCGACGAAAGCGCAGTCGAGTAGGTCAAACTACACTCCTTTGCTTTCGTCGCACCTGTTGCCCGTCTCTGCCACCGTCTCCGCCGCCGTGACCGCTTGCGATACACGCTATGCCGCCTTGACGGATCGACGGTCGTTCTGTCATTAGAGCCAAAGACAAAACCTCATGGAAAGCAGTAAAGACCATTTGTCATTCCGAGCGGTAC
Source organism: Clostridia bacterium (assembly GCA_022791055.1). Classification (GTDB taxonomy): domain Bacteria; phylum Bacillota; class Clostridia; order Christensenellales; family Pumilibacteraceae; genus HGM11386. Next base: position 21,716 of record JAAVYI010000005.1, read on the forward strand.
GCAAGAATGTACGCAGGCGTATAAAATAATGGATTCGCTGCGCTAGACCATGCTATCGGTGGGGTGACAAAAAGTCGGTTATCGCAATATTGTCTTTTTGTCATTTCGAGCGTAGTCGAGTAATGTACGAAGGCGTATAAAATGATTGATTCGCTTCGCTGGATTTCTCCACTCGCTTCGCTCGGTCGAAATGACAAACGGTGAAACGCTAGATGACAAAATGTGTGCTTACTCGTTTCCTTTCGAAGGTTTTTGACACACCTCGCAAAACGGATTATTTATATCGGACAAGCCGTAGAAGGAGAATACTATGGAAGAGGAATTTATGCAACAGGCGATCGACGAGGCCAAAAAGGCGCTCGAAAACGACGACGTGCCTGTCGGCGCGCTGATCGTCAAGGACGGCCGCGTCATCGCGTCGGCGTACAATCGGCGCGAGGCCGACCGCGACGCCACCGCGCACGCCGAAGTACTGGCGATCCGCGCCGCCTGTCGGCAGTTGGGGCGGTGGAACTTGAGCGACTGCGAACTGTATGTGACGCTCGAACCGTGCGCCATGTGCGCGGGCGCGATCGTCTATGCCCGACTGAAAAAAGTCTATTTCGGCGCTTACGATCTGCGGTTCGGCTGTGCCGGCACCGTGCATAACTTAGCTTGCGATCCCGCGCTCAACCACCGCGCCGACGTGGTCGGCGGCGTTATGGAAGAGCCGTGCAAAAAGCTGTTGGTCGATTTTTTCGCCGACAAGCGCAAAAAGAAAAACTGACTATTCGTCGCAAAGCCCCAAAAGATATTCGGCGCGTTCTTGAAACAGCGTCGCAATGCGCGCCAGCGTATCGAGGTGCGGCTGTGTCTTGCCCGTTTCGTAGTGGTTGTACGTTTTGGGCGAAATGCCCAGCCGTCGCGCCGCCTCCTGTTGGCTGATCCCCAGGCGCAAACGGCATTCTTGCAGACGCGCGGGGAAAATATCTTTCACGCAGCCGCTCATGCCTTTTTCTCCGTCAACAGCGATTCCAACCGTTCGAGTTGGTCGGCGATCTGCTTGAGATAGACAGCCGTCGATTCCAGTCGTTCGTCCTGTTCGGCCGCCTCGTTGCGCGGCGTAAAATGTCCGCACGGCGTAAACGCACGCGTCGGCAAGCATACGCATTCGCCGCAGTCGGCGCGCACGATCAAATTTTTTCGTTTGATATAGTGCGGTGTAAAATGCGCGCACTGTTCGCAAGTGAGCGGCTTTTTCATGTGGTCCCTCCGTGTTGGTCTTTGAGGCCGAGCAGATAGTCGCTCGACACGCGGAAATATTTGCACAAGATAACCAGGCGGTCGACGCTCGGCAGACAACGTCCTTGTTGATAGCGGCTGAGTGTCTGCTGTGCGATCCCCGTCGCTTTCGCAACTTCGGTCTGCGTCTTGTCGCGCATCAGGATATTGAGGCGTTGGGTAAAGATCATGCGGTAGCTCCCTTTTTCGGATCGATAATTTGCACCTTTTAGATCCGCATGTCTCTATTATAATCTCAAATTTTGAGATTGTCAACAATTTTGTCTCAAAATATGATACAATTTTTATTATGGACGAGTTCAAGGACATTTTCAAACGCTTGCGGTCGGAACGGAACATCAGCCAGAGACAGGCCGGCACCATGTTGCGGGAGAGCAACAAGAAAATCAGCCATTGGGAAACGGGCTACTCGACGCCCGACCTCGACGCGATCCGCCGCATCGCGCTTGTGTTCGGCGTTTCGACCGATTATCTTTTGGGGCTGAAAGATGAGGACGGCGAGCCGATCGAAGACGGAGAGAAAGAGAAAAAGTAAGCAATTTATAAAATCCAAACAGGGAAGTGTTTGCGCGCATAAAATATCATAATACAGATATAATAATATAAGAACACTGATTTGTCAACAGAAAATATCAGTTTTCTTATATTATTAGAATTATGATAAATAGGCGTTTGAAAGAACTTCGGATAGAAAAAGGGGCAACGCAGAGAGACTTTGCAAAAGCAATCGGAGTCAGTCAAAGCGTTATATCCAACTGGGAAAAGGGGCTTAACGTTCCAAGTATCCTATTTCTGTCGGAAATCAGTCAATATTTTGACGTGTCTGTCGAATATCTCCTTGGCATAACCGACGAATGCGGTAACGCAACCGGCGTATCGCTGGATGATTTGCCGCCCGACGAACAGCAATTACTGATGCTGTATCGAAAAGTTGATTTACATGACAAAGAAAAAATTTTGACGGCGTTAGAAGTTCTTGCGTCTACAAAGGTGAAATAAGCGGGAACATTTTATTTAAAAGGTGAAGCAAACAGTAACATTATTATTCTTTTGAAAAAGAGTGCAAAATCGTTATTCCGGCCTTTTGCCGCCAAAAGGCCTAGGCGAAAACCGCAAAAGAGGGGAACCCTTTCGACTGGGTTCCCCTCTCTTAACTCACCCCTCCTGAACGACTTCCCTACGGGAAGCGAATCTGACGAGTTAGTAAAACCGAACTTTTGTCATTTCGAGCGCAGTCGAGAAATCTAGCCGCAGGCGTATAGAATAATGGATTCGCTACGCTAGACCCCTCGGCTACGCTCGGGGTGATAAACGGTTATAATGTTTTTGACCTATAAAGAGGATTCCAAAGACTTAGTCTTTGGCAGTTGCGGGGAGGGTGTCAAGAGGGAGGGACACAGTCTGAAGTGTCCCTCCCTTTTGCGGTTTTTGCCACGCTTTTTGGCGGCAAAAAGCGTGAGTATTATTTTGTAGTCCTTTTGCTAAAAGATAACCGTTCCCTTTAGCCTGCAAAAATCCCGTGCAAGCATTTTGCACTCTTTTACAAAAGAAAATCAACATTTGCGCAAAAAGGCCGGATTTGCAAATTTCGTTCTTAAAGAAAAAGAACGAAAAAGATTATAATTCAATTAGAAACAGCCGTAAAGGCGGAAAGGCTATTGACGAAGCGGCAAAACGGCAGTATAATAGAGGGGAAGGAGTATGAAAATGGAAGGTAAACTGTTGCGCTGTACCTTTTGCGGCGCTAAAATTCCTTACGTCGATACCGAAACCGTCGTTTGTCCGCACTGCGACAGCGTCAATTATTTTCGCTTTGCGTCTAAGCTGGGCGAAAAGAACGACGCGGCGCAGGTCAACAATCTGCGCGCGCGGCTACATGCCTGCGTCAACGAGAAATACCACGACTTTGCGGAGATGAAAGAGATCGCCGACGAAATTCTCAATTTGGCCGGGTACGATTTCGAGGCTAAGTATTTTTATGCGCTGGCGCTCAAGAAGAACAATAAGCGCGGCAAGTACAACGAGTTTTTGTTGAGCAAACTCAATCTTGCGCCCAATCCCCAAAGCCTCGAGTTGGTGCTGGGCAACGTCATTCGCTATGCGCGGCAGAACGAGCGCACGGCGATCCATACCTTTATCGAGGCGAACGTTTCCGACGCGCTCGCCCGCGAGGAGTATAAGGATCGCGCCGATCGACAGATCGAGCGCTCGATCCGCGACTATCACGGCGGACAGGACGTATTCATCTGTCACAAGGCAGAGGACGGGGCGGCGGCCTGGTCGGTGGTCGACCGCCTGGAAAGCGAGGGGATCACCTGCTTTATTTCCGAACGCAACCTAGAGGATCTCGAAGTCGGCGAGAAGTTTGAAAGCGCGTTAAAAGAGGCGATTTCGTCCTGCCGCATGTTCCTCTTCATTTCGTCGCCGCGCGCATTCCGCCGCGACGAGGACAACTACGCCATGCTGGAAGTGGCCGAGGCCGGGCGGCTGAACAAACCGCTCGCCGAATTTCGGATCGAGGCGGTCGACCGCACCGCCGAAAAGGGATCGCCCGAATATAAGACGTTCCGCGGCTGCCAGTATATCGAGGCCTATCCGCATTACTTCGATTTGTTGGATAAGTTGAGCGAACAGCTCAAGGAAAAGCTGTCGCGTATGTCCGACGGCTCGGAGTTGGAGCGGCTCAAACGGCAGCTCGAGGCCGACTCGCGCGTCAAGGAGGACGAGATCCGTCGGCTCAAGGACGAGCAGGAACAGACCAAAAAGCGGCTGGAGCGCATCGAGTTCGAAAAGGAAGAGGCGCTCAAAAAACTGTACGAGTTGGAACAGCAGAGTTCGGCGACCAAAAGCGAGGCGGTCGCCGACGGCGGAAACCCGACGGCCGAACGGCTGTACCGCGAGGCTGTCGAACTGGACTTTAAAGCGGAGGCGACCGAAGAGAACAAGCGCCGTGCCGTCGCGCTGTACCGCCAGGCGGCCGAACTGGGTTACGCGCCCGCTATGTTCAATTTGGGCGTCAGTTGCGAAGAGGGCGACGGGGTGGAGGCCGACGTCGCAGAGGCCAACCGTTGGTACATACTCGCGGCCGAGGCGGGACACGCGGCGGCGATGTTCAATTTAGGAAACAACTACCGCATCGGGCGGGGGCTGGCGCGCAACACCGCGCGTGCGTTCGACCTGTTCCGTCGCGCGGCAGACGCCGGCAACACCGACGCGCTGATCAATCTGGGCGTCGCATACGAGCGCGGCGAGGGTACGTCGCCCGACCCGCAGCACGCGGTCGAATGCTACAAGCGGGCGGCGCTCAACGGCTCGAGCGCGGCGGCGTACAATTTGGCGCTGTGCTACCGATCGGGCGTCGGGACGCAGAAGAGCGAGGAGCTGTTCCGCTACTGGCTGGAAAAGGCAGCCGAGGGCGGCGCGAGCGAGGCGGCAGGTCTACTGGTGGAAACGGACAAGAGCGGCGGCGACGCCGAAACGATCTATAAACGCGCTTGCGAGTACGACTACGGCAAAAACGGCACAGTCGACAAAACGGCCGCGGCGCGGCTGTACCGACAGGCGGCCGACTTGGGCTACGCGCCGGCGCAGCTCAATTTGGGCGTCGCATACGAGTACGGCGAGGGCGTGCCGCGCGACTTGAGCCAGGCTTTCAAATGGTATGCGGCGGCGGCCGAGGCGGGCAACGCCATGGCGCAGTGCAATTTGGGGTACTGCTACTATACCGGCAGCGGCGTGGCGCGCGACTTGAGCAAGGCGATCGTTTGGTATCGCCGCGCCGCCGACAACGGCAACGCGCGCGCGTACAACAATTTGGGCTACTGCTACGAACACGGCGAGGGCGTGCCGAAAAATCTCAAGCGCGCGTTCGACTGCTACAAGACGGCGGCGCAAAAGGGCGATACCGACGGTGCGGGCAATGCGGCCTGGTGCTATGAGTCGGGGCTGGGTGTGGCGGTCGATCTTGTCAAAGCGCGCGAGTGGTACGCGATCGGCAGAGAAAAGGGAATCGAACGGGCGGCGCGCGGATTCGAGCGCGTCGACGGCAAACTGATGCTGTGTTCGGCGGCGGCCGGCGAGCTGTACAAAAAGGGTTGCAAGCTCGACTTCGGCGACGGCGTCAAGCAGAATAAGGGCAAGGCGGTCGAACTGTACGCCCGCGCGGCCAAAGCGGGTTGCGTGCCGGCGCAGTACAATTTGGGCATTTGTTATCTCGAGGGCAAGACGCCCGACTATCCCAAAGCGCTCGACTGCTTTATGCGCGCGGCCGAAAAGGGACACGTCAAAGCGTCGCTGTGGGCGGGGCAGTTGTTTGAAAGAGGACAGGGGACGCCGGTCAATCTCAAGACGGCGGCCGCCTATTACGCGCAAGCGGCGCGGGCGGGCGACGGCGAGGCGCAGCGGCGGATTGCCGGTCTGTACGAGCGCGGCATGGGCGTGGCTTACGACTTAAATAAGGCCTTCAGTTGGTATCGGCGTTCGGCCGGGAACAACTGCGCGCAAGGGCTCGTAGGCTTAGGCAACTGCTACGCCGAGGGCAAAGGGACGGTCAAGGACGGGCAACTTGCGTTCGACAGCTACAAGCGCGCCGCCGATCTGGGCGACGCGACCGCCATGCTCAACTTAGGTTGCTGCTATCATAACGGGATCGGCGTACAGCCCGACCGCGAGGAAGAGATCGCCTGGTACTCTAAGGCGGTCGACGCCGGTTGCGCGGCGGCCTGCTATAACCTGGGCTATGCCTACGAGGAAGAGGGCGACGCGTCCCGCGACCTGGCGCGACGCGCCTATGAAAAAGGGGCGCGCTTAGGCGACGAGAGTTGTAAGCGTAAACTGGAACTTTATCAGTAAGAAACGATACCTGCGGGCGGCCGATCCGGTCGTCCGTTTTTTTATCGTTCGCTTAAAAGCGAGACGCTTTGGCCGAACAAAAAAAAGTTCGGCGAATTTGCTATACAAGCGGCGGCGAAAATGGTATAATAACGACAATGAAAGTATTGTTGGGAAAACGCGAACGCGGCAGAGTTTGGGAATTGGACGTACTGCGCGGCATTGCCGTGCTGGCCATGGTTTTCGATCACCTGATGTTCGATTTCAGCACGAGCTTGCACCCGCAGTACGGCATGTTCGAAAATTTGGGCGGCAACCGCTTTATGTCTTGGCTGTACCGTGTCGGGCTTGCGTTTGAGATGAGCGCGTTCCGCGAGTACGCGCACTACATTTTCGTGTCGCTGTTTCTCATACTGGTCGGCATCAGCTGTACGTTCTCTAAGTCCAACGGCAAGCGCGCGTTCATGGTCGGATACGTGGCGACCGGTATCTATCTTGCGACGGCGCTGCTCGTATCGCTCGACTTTCTCGACGAGCCGATCGTGTGGGGTATTTTGCAAAACATCACGTTCAATATCGTGCTGTATATGACGGTCGAAGCGATCTGCCGTAACCGCTACTTTATGTTGGCCGTCGGCTACGTCTTTATCATCGGCGGCATCGCCATCGACTGGACGAACATACAGCACATTCCGCCTATGCCGCACGGCCTGAATTGGTGGCAGCGGTTTTGTTGGATGTTAAAAGGCCCGTTCGCCAACGTGGTGATGGGGACGCAGTGGTACGGCTCGGATTATTTCGGGATCTTACCGTGCGCAGGCATGACGCTTGTCGGCGGATATATCGGCAAGACGTTCTACGCTGCGCGCCGCTCGCTGCTACCAAAACTCGACGGGCGATGGACGGTCCCGTTCAAGTGGGTAGGCCGTCACGCGCTTTTGTGGTACGCCGCGCACCAACCGCTGACCATGCTGATTACCGCGCTGTTGGGGCTGCTGTGCGGCCTGAAATTGGCGTTATAAGAAATTTTACCGAAGAATAAAAACCCAAGTACAAGGAGACAATGATTTACGTATGTACACCATGGATATAGACGTTTCGCTGTATCGGGCGCTTGCAAACGGCGCCGCCCGCGTGCCGGCCTCGGCGCCCGCGCTGTATTATAAAGGAAAGGCGTTTTCCTATGGAACGCTGCTGCGGTCGATCGACCGACTGGCCGCAGGTTTGGTGCGGCTGGGTGTGCGGTCGGGCGACGCGGTGACGATCTGTATGCCCAACACGCCCGAAAGCGTGTGCGCGCTGTACGCAGTCAACAAAATCGGCGCGGTGGCGCATTTGGTTCACCCGTTGGCGCCGCAAAAGCAGTTGGCGCGCTTTATGGAAAAGGTGTCGAGCGTGCTTTTGATCACGCTCAATATCAACCTGCGGCAGTATGCGCCTTTGGCCGCGCAACTGAAGTTGGGTATTGTTTCCGCGTCGCCGGCGCAGTCGCTGGGCGCGCTCAAGCGGCGGCTGTTCGATTTTGCCAACCGAAAAGACATCGTTAAATGCGGGATCGACTACGCCCGACTGCTCAAAAAGGACGGCGTTGCGGAAGAAACGGCGACGCCCGACGCGGCCGTCTACTTGCACAGCGGCGGCACGAGCGGCGAGCCGAAGGTCATTGCGCTCTCGTCTGCTGCCGTCAATGCGCTCGTCGCCAAAGCGCCGCACATTCTCAGCTTTATGGACAAGCTCGAAGGCACGTCGATGTTGGCCGTGTTGCCGACATTCCACGGGTTCGGGTTGGCGATGGGCGTACACGCGCCGCTCGTTTGGGGCGCGGTGGCGGCCTTGATGCCCAAGTTTTCGACCAAGGAGACGATCGACCTGATCGAGCGCGGCCGACTCAATTATCTGATCGGCGTGCCGGCGCTCTACGAGGCGCTTTTGAAAAACCCGCGGTTTTGCGGCGAAAAGCTCAAAAACGTGCGCATTGCTTTTATCGGCGGCGACAGCGTGATGCCCGACCTGTTGGAGCGGTTCAATGCGCGCATGGCCGAGGGCGGCAGCAGCGCGCGGCTGTTCGAGGGCTACGGGCTGACGGAGACGGTCACCGTGTGTAACGTCAATCTGTTCGACGCGGTGCGCGCCGGCAGCGTCGGCAAGCCGCTGCCGGGGATCGACGTGCGCATTGTCGATGATTCCGGCGCGGAGGTGCCGACGGGCGAGACGGGCGAAATTTGGATCGCCGGCGACACGCTGATGAACGAATATTTGGGTGCGGCCGAAGAGACGGCCGAAGCCTTTGCCGATTTGGACGGCGTAAAGTACGTGCGCACGGGCGACGCCGGGTGCGTCGACGCGGACGGATTTTTGTATTTCAAACAGCGGATCAAGCGCATTATCAAAATCGCGGGGATCAGCGTGTACCCGTCGGAAATCGAGGCGGTCGCCTCGTCACTCGGGATCGAAGAGGCCTGCGCCGTCGAGGGCAAAAACGATATGGGCAAAACGACCGTCGAGCTGTATCTGTATACAAGCGGCGCCCGTCCGTCGGCCGAACAGGTGCGCCAAACGATACTCGAATCGCTGGGGAAATACGCCGTGCCGACGGTGGTCGAATACCTCGAAACCCCGTTCCCGCGCACCCTCGTCGGCAAGGTCGACGTCAATGCGTTCTTGCGGCAAAAGAAAGGGACGTAAAACGCAACTTCAAATAAATACCAAAATTGCGTCTTTTTAAAAGAAAAAAGACGCAATTTTTGCGTTAATCGTTTGCTAAAAAGACGCAAGGACAAAGGGTTGCTATTCTTTTGCAAAAGAGAGTAAAACGGAGTTCCGGCCTTTTGCGTCTGAAGGGAAAGTTAATCTTTTAGCAAAAGCCCGATAAAATATCCTCACCTTTTGCCGCCAAAAGGTGAGACCAAAACAGTACAAGAGGGGGGGGACACTTCAGACTGCCCCAGGTCGCAATTACAAATTGGGCGCTTTGGCTACAAAATGTCCCCCGGACATTTTGGGAGCGTCGCGCCCTCCTCCTTACGTCCGCCTAGGCCTTTTGGCGACAAAAGGCCGGAAATTCGGTTCTCGTTCTTTTTCAAAAGAGCAGCAATTCTTTAAAAAACAAAAAGACCGTATATAAGTTTTCCGTGCTTTTTTAAAAAGCCGAAATAGTTTCTATTCATTCTTTTGAAAGCCGCGGCCGAATACTTCACTTGTCGAGGTGAGGTAGGCGAACGTATCGGGATAGCGGCGAATGATCTTTTGGAATTGTGCGATCTGACGGCGGCGCACGATACAGATGAGCAGCGACTTTTCGTCTTGCGAATACATGCCGACCGCCTCGACTTTGGTCACGCCGCGGTGCAATTTTTCCATCAGTTCCGCCGACAGTTCGTCGCCGTGCGTGGTGATGACCTCGAATTTGACGGCCGACTTGAAGCCGTTTAAGATAAAGTCGCAGGCGCGCGCCGATACGAACATTTCGACGAACGCGAGCAGTACGGGCGTCAATTTGTAATCGTATACGAAGAACGAGGCCAAAACGACGACCGAATCGAGCGCGAAGATAAACCAGCTGACGCCGGCGGTTTTGTATTTGCGTTGAATGATGGTGGCGATGATGTCGGTGCCGCCCGAACTGCCGCCGGTCTTAAAGAGAACGGCCAAACCGGTGCCGCCCATCAGGCCGCCGGCTACAGCCGCCAAAATATGTTCTTCGGAATATGTAAAGAAGTTGATTTTTTCAAACAGCATGAGCGACAAACTGGAGACGGCCAGCGAGACGCCTGTTTTGAGCGTGAACATTTTGGAGATGAAAAAGAACGCGACGACGAGTAGCGGAATGTTGATCGCAAACAGGAAAATACCGGAGTTCCAGCCGGTCACGTAGGTCAGTATCGTCGCGATGCCGGTTACGCCGCCGGGCGCGAAGTGGTTGGGGTTGATGAACGAATGAATGGCGATAGCGCGTAAGAAACCCGACAGCAACAGCAAAACCCACATGACGATTTGACTGCGCACCTGCGTAGCCGTCGGCTTTTTGCGTTTGGGCGTCTCCGATTGCGTAGGAATCGACTGTTCGACGGTTTCGGTCGGCTGTTCGGCCGTTTCGGGCGTAAGATTTTCGCTCATAAGTCCTCCGTAGATAGACCGCGCTTGATACGGCTCTCGAGTATATCGGCCAGTTGCCGCGCCGCCCGCGGACTGCGCCCGCCTTTTCTGAGCGCCCAGCGTTCGGCCATGGCAGCCAGTTTTTGCGGCTCGACGGTCACGTTGCGATCGGCCAAAATGCCCGACAGGATCGACAGAAATTCCGGTTTGGTCGGCGCCATAAAGGTGATCGTCAGTCCGAATCGGTCGGATAGGGAAAGCTGTTCTTCCATGGTGTCGGCCGCGTGCAGATCGTCGCCCAGTCGGTCGGAATGATTTTCCTTTAAGATGTGGCGGCGGTTTGTGGTCGCGTAAATCAGCATGTTGTCGGACTTGCTGACAGACCCCTCGAGCGCGGCTTTTAAAGACGCGTAATCGTCGGAGCGCGACTCGAACGCCAAGTCGTCGATAAACAGAATGAATCGCAAGTTTCCGCGTATCGCCTGCGCGATCAGCGGCAGGTCGCAGATCTCGCGCTTGTTGAGTTCGATCAGCTTCAGCCCGCGCTCCTTTAGTTCGTTGAGCACCGCTTTGACCGTACTCGACTTGCCGGTGCCGCGGTCGCCGTACAAAAGCACGTTGTTGGCCGGCAATCCCTCCAAAAAGCATAGCGTGTTGTCGAGAACGGCGGCGCGCTCCTCCTCGTATTCCTTGAGGTCGGTCAACCGGATCGGGTCGACGGTCGAAAGCGGGATCAATCGCTTTTGTGCGCCGTCCCAGCCGAACGCGCAGCTTTTTCGGAATATGCCGCTGCCCGTGCGCTGTCGCTCCGATAGAATCTCGTCGGCGGAGAACGGCCGCGCCGTGCCGCAGGAAAGGGCAGGCAGGTCGGCGGCAATGTCCTTGAGCGCGGCGAAGTCGGCTGCGGTCAGCCGCGACAGCTTGTACAGTACGTCCAGTTCGCGCTCGAACTCGGCGCGGGTCTTGTCGGTGACGGTAAACGCAGCGTTTAAGATCGCCTCGCGCATATATGCGGTCGCGTCGTCGGTGCGGTTTTCGGCGGCCAACGCGCGCCAGTAGTCGGCGTACTGCTCGGCAGGATCGCCCGCGCCGCAGCATAGGCGCATCAGTGCGGTTACGCCTGCGTCGCGGCGAACGTCGGCTAATAGCGCGATTCCGCGGCACATGGCGGATAAATGGTACTCGTTCATACCGTAATTATATTATTTTCGCGAAAAATAGTCAAACGAAATTGACAAGTCGGCGCAAAGAGAGTATACTTATATACAATCTGATAAATCGCTAAAGCAACATGAAGGAGTAAAATAGAAAATGGCAAAGATTTATTACCAGCACGACTGCAACCTCGACTATCTCAAGAAGAAAACGGTTGCGATCATCGGCTACGGCTCGCAGGGCCATGCCCACGCGCGCAACCTGCACGACAGTGGCATCAAGGTGGTCGTAGGCCTCTACAACGGCTCGAAGTCTTGGAAGAAAGCCGAAGAAGCCGGCTTGAAGGTTATGACCGCGCGCGAGGCCGCCAAAGCCGCCGACGTCATCATGATGCTGACGCCCGACGAAAAACAGGCCAAGCTGTACCGCGAGGACATTTTACCCGAGCTGACCGAGGGCAAAGCGCTTGCGTTCGCCCACGGTTTCAATATCCACTTCAAACAGATCGTACCGCCGGCCAACGTCGACGTGTTCATGATCGCGCCCAAAGGCCCCGGCCACACCGTCAGAAGCGAGTACCTCGAGGGCAAGGGCGTGCCGTGCCTCGTCGCGATCGAGCAGAACGCGACCGGCAAGGCGCTCGAGATTGCGCTGGCCTACGCTTTGGGTATCGGCGGCGCGCGCGCGGGCGTTTTGGAAACGACCTTCCGCTGCGAGACCGAAACCGACTTGTTCGGCGAGCAAGCCGTTCTGTGCGGCGGCGTGACCGCGCTGATGAAAGCCGGTTTCGAAACGCTGGTCGAAGCGGGCTACGATCCGCAGAACGCGTATTTCGAGTGCATTCACGAGATGAAGTTGATCGTCGACCTCATCTACCGCGGCGGCTTCGGATTCATGCGCTATTCGATTTCCGATACGGCCGAATACGGCGACTACGTGACCGGCAAGCGCCTGATCACCGACGAGACCAAGAAAGAAATGAAAAAGGTTTTATCCGAGATCCAAGACGGCACGTTCGCGTCCAAGTGGATCGCCGAAAACAACAACGGCCGCGCGTTCTTCAACGCCACCCGCCGTCTCGAAAGCGAACACCAACTCGAGGAAGTTGGCGCGGAACTTCGCAAGATGTATTCGTGGAGTGATGAGGATAAATATAGTAAGTAGTTGCGGCGGCGTATAGCGGCGCGCTAAGCCGCTACGTGCAATCAAACGCCGCAGTCCTGTACGTCGAAGTACACTCCCGCGCCGTTTGATTGCCTGTTGCGACTTATCGCACCACTCTCCGCCGCCTCACCTTGTCCGCATGAAAGGTTGCGGAAAACCGTTTTCAATGCTTGACGATTCCCACTCTGTATGCGAGTGGGAATTTTCAAAACGTAGGGCGGGCGCTTGCTCCCGCCGCAAGGAGTAAAACACTATGATCATTATCATGAAGCCGAATGCGGGCGAGAAGGAGATCGAAAACGTCGTCTCGATCGTGCGCGGGAAAGGGCTGGACGTCAATCTTTCGCAAGGCAAGGAAGTGACCGTCATCGGCGTGATCGGTGACAAGACCAAGCTAGACGGCAGCAACGTCGAGATCGCGCCGGGCGTCGAAAAGGCTGTGCCGCTGACCGAAAGTTACAAGTTGTGCAACATCAAATTTCACCCCGAGCCGACGGTGGTGCGCTGCGGCGACGTTCGGATCGGCGGCGGGGCGACAGTCATTGCCGGTCCGTGTGCGGTCGAAAACGAACAGCAGATGCTCGAGACGGCCCGCGGCGTCAAGGCCGCGGGCGCACATATCTTACGCGGCGGCGCGTACAAGCCGCGCACTTCGCCGTACTCGTTCCAAGGCTTAAAAGAAGAGGGCTTAAAGTTGCTTAGAAAGGCGGCGGACGCGGCGCATATGCCGTGCGTGACCGAAGTCATCGACTTCGACAGTCTCAAAACGGCCTGCCGCTATGTCGATATGCTGCAAATCGGCGCGCGCAACATGCAAAACTTCGAGCTTTTGAAAGAGGCAGGACACGCCGGCGTTCCCGTCGTGTTAAAGCGCGGCATGTCGGCAACCATCGAGGAGTGGCTGAACGCCGCCGAATATATTCTCGCGTCCGGTTGCCGTGAAGTGGTGCTGTGCGAGCGCGGGATTCGCACGTTCGAGCGCTCGACGCGCAATACGCTCGACATTGCCGCCGTACCCGTGTTGAAGGCGAAAACGCATTTGCCGGTCATCGTCGACCCGTCGCACGCGGCCGGGGTGCGGGCGTACATTCCCGCGCTGACGCGGGCGGCTTTGGCGGCCGACGCCGACGGCGTGATGATCGAAGTGCATAATAATCCCGCTTGCGCGCTGTCCGACGGCGATCAGTCGTTGGATATTGCACAGTTCGCCGACCTTATGGCGTCGATCCCGTGTCTGAAGTAAAAGCGGTTTGCCTCGACCTCGGCTCGACGGTGCTGAAAGCCGCTTATGTCGAACACGGCCGCGCGGTTTCGTATGCTACGGCCGGCAATCCGCAGGCGGCGATCTGCGCCGACGTCATGGGGCGCACGCAGGTCGCGCCGCAGTTGTATACCAAAACGGCCGACGCGATCAACGCGCTGATCGGGCGGCTGACCGACCGCGCCGATCGACTGATCGTTACCGGCAATACCGTCATGTTGCATATTTTGTTGCGGGTCGATCCGGTCGCCATGGGCGTCTATCCGTATACGCCGCAATTTTTGGGCGCGCAGCGAACGTCGGGCGCGGCGTTGGGGCTGCAAGCCGTCGCGGTCGAAACGCTGCCGTGCGCGTCGGCCTTTATCGGCGCGGATATTGCGGCCGGCTTTACCGCTTGCGTGCCGCCCGACGAAACGGCGCTGTATATCGATTTGGGGACCAACGGCGAAATCGTGTTGCAACGCGGCGGGCAGTTGTACTGTTGTTCGACGGCGGCGGGCAGCGCGTTCGGTCCGACCGCCTCCGACTATATCGCCCTCGTGTACGCGCGTTTACAGGCCGGGCAGTTGAACAAAAACGGCGACCGCGGCACGCAACCGCTACAGCTTGCCAAAGCGGCGATCGCGGCCGGGATCTTGACCTTGTGCGACCGCGCGGCCGTGCCGCTGTCGGCGATCGAGCGCGTGTACTTGGCGGGCGGCGTGACCGTTACCCCGCAAGCGGCGCGGGCGATCGGCTTGTTGCCGAAGGCGCTACCGGACGCGACCGACGTCGGCAACGGCAGTCTCAAAGGCGCGATACAAGCGGCCGCCGATCCCGCGTTTGCCGCGCGCGTCGACGCATTCGCGCAAAAAGCCGTCACCGTGCTGCCGTCGCTCGACCCCGCGTTTGAAAAAACATACTTAAATTGTATTCCCCTTTGTCCCGTATAGAGATATGTGCGCTTACACATAATACGAATACAAGGAGGGAACACAACATGACGAGATTAAACTCGGGCGAGATCGCGCCCAAGACCGGCGAATATAACGTCGTCGCGTCCAACGGCCGCGTAATCGGCACCGTTCACGTCAAAAAGGGCGACAGAATGCCCCCGACGCAGAGCAGCAACAACCATTTCGAAATCGGCGAATAACCCGCCTACTTACCGAAAAGACCGAAACGCTTACAATAAGTGTTTCGGTCTTTTTTATAGAGTATTTCGCCGACATTACGCCCGCCACAGTACGATTTTGCAAGTTTGTCCCGTCGGCAGTGTGTCGACCGAAAGAATCGTGTTTTCGGCGCGCGCTGCGATGTGTGCGATCAACGGGCTTTCGGCACATGCGCGAAACGTCAGTGCGGAGACGTCCAACCAGCTTGTTAGCGGCGAGCCCGCAAAGGCGGCAAACGCCGCGCCGCAATCGATGTTGACTGCGTTTGCGTCGCCTTTGACCGTATACAAATAGGGAGGCCTGTCGTTGCCCGTATCTTCGGGATCATCGGCGGGGGCTGCGCAGTACAGCATACGCAAAGTCGGATCGGCTAACCGTTCAAACGCCTGTATGCCTTCCGCTTCGATACCTTGTACCGACAGCAGCCGCGTCGTGCGACCGTCATGCAACAAAATTTCGTCGGCAAGCACTTTCCGAAACAAAAATTTGCAAACGGCCGCGGCGTCTTTGTCGGTGTCGGGGTCGACGATGATTCGGGTGTTTATGCCGCTTTGCGCGTCGCACGCGCTGTGACAGAAATATTGTGCGCCCAGCATAAACAGATAGCGCGGCGACTGTTGCAAAAACCGAATCGCTTTTTCTTCGGACGCTTTCGTCATGTTGCGCAAGGCGTCGAACCCGTCGGGACGAAAATGCGCTACGGGAGAAACCGCTTGTAAAGCCGCGACTTTCCTTTCATGCGGAATGGGACTAAAAACGTTCAAGATACAATCTCCTTAGTCGTATAGAAACGTCGTTGCACAATGCGTGCAAAAGGTTTATTCCCCGTCGAATAGGGAGACTTGGCGGCCGGTTGACTTGAGAAACGACGTTTGGTTGCCTTGCGTGATCTCGTCGGTCGGGCGTAGAGTTCCGAGAAGAATGGGGGAATGCGGGTCGTGCGATTTGTAATTGTCGGCCGCCTTTTGCGGGCTTTGGTTGGCGTAACAGTATTTACAGCCGTTCAAACAGGTATCGTAGGCGCCGATGTCGCGGCTTTCGATACAGTGGCAGCCTTGGCGCAAACCTTTGTGTTTCAAACTTTTAAATTCGCAGCCGTTGGCCGCGCCCAAAATCTCCGGCGTGGCGCAACCCGATCGGGCAATGCCGAACCGGGAATAGTCGCCGTTTGTGCCGCAGGTCTGGATCGGCAAGCCGTACCGCGCGGCCGTGCTGCCCAAAATTTCGGCGATCTTCATTTTGTCGGCTTCGGTAAACGGCACGATCTCGGGCATGTTGGTCGCCAACTTTTTATACATTTCGACGAACGAGAAAATACAGCGGTCGATATAGGGCGCGACCTTAGCCGCGATATGCTCGAATGTCTTTGCGTGGACGTCGATCGTATATTGTTTCGTCAACAATACGGGATCGTATCGCCAGGTGACTTTTTGTTTGCCGACAGCCTTCGACAGCGCGATCAGCGTCTCGATACTCTCGTCGATCGACGGTACGCCCGGCTCGACGTCCTTGCCGTAGGCGGTGATCGTGTAATGAAAGTACGTGCGGTATTTGTCGGTAATTTCGTGTAGCCGCGGCAGTATGGGCGCGTAGTTTTTCGAGCAGAACAATACGGCGTCGATCTTATCGGGGCTAAGCTCGTACCGCGTCACTTTGTTGGGGAACAGCGGATTACGGGCATACACGAACCCTTCTTCGAATCGGCGCAAAAGCCATTCGCCGAAATATTGCGCGGTGTCCGTCCGCGCGCCTGTGTTGAGAATCATTGTTGCGCCCCCGTTCTTTTATTATAAGCATACCGTATCGGCAGGGCATTGTCAAGGGAACATTCCGATTTGCCGAAAAATCATAAGTAAAACGACTGCGGGGCGGCGAAAAAAGGTTTCGGCCAAAAGGTTGACATTTGGCGCGCGTATGCGGTATAATAAACAAATGGAAGTTATCAGTTCACAGGCATTGTGGAAGGACTACGACAGGAAGTCCCTGCCGCTGAACGAAAGTATCGTTTCGGAAAAGACGGAAAACGGTATCAGCGAAACGAGGCTGTATTTTTCGGGCGCGGCGGCGTCCGACGGCATTACGCGCATTTTTGCGCGTTTGGTGCGTCCCGACATAAACGAGCGTCTGCCCGTTGTTATCGTTATGGGGGACTTGTACGACGATGTGGACAAGACGACGTTTGCCGAAGCCTGCGGCCGCGCCGTTTTGTATGTCGATTATTCGGGCGAAAAGAAAGCCGAACGGTTTACCATGTATCCCGAAAGTATGTCCTACGCACAGCCGGAAGGCGATCTCGAAACGCTCGACGACGTGCCGGCCGCGCCGCAAAAAACATGCTGGTACGCATGGACGACGGTATTGCTGCGCGCCGTTACATACGCCGAAAGCCGCGACGACCTCGACCCGAACGCGATCGCCGCAGTCGGGATCGGTACGGGCGCAAGCGCGGTATGGAAAGCCGCGGCAGTCGGGGCGATCAAGTGCGGCGTCGTGATCAACGAGTTCGGCGGCCGCGTGGAGGATACCGGATTCCGCGCCGCGCTCGACAGCGTGTCGTATGCCGCGCACGTGACCGTGCCGGTGCTGTCGCTGTGCTGCTCCAATGCGTTTCGGCAGTCGCTCGACGAGGTGAACGAGACGGTGGCCGTGGGCGAACATTGTTTGATTAACGTGCGTCCGCGCGCGTTTCGCGGCGTCGACACGTGCCAGACGCAGACCGTGCGGCTGTTTTTACAGACCGCGCTCGCCGGCGGCGAACTGCCGACACCGCCCAAAATTTCTTTGCGCGGGTCGGAAGGCGCGCTGTACTGCGAGTTGACCGTAGACGGCGAGATCGAAGAGGCGCGACTGTACACGGCCAATTCGACGCAGGCGCCCGAAATGCGCAACTGGCAAAAAACAGGTATGCAAACGCTGGGCGAGGGGCAATACTTTGCGCGGGTGGTCGTGCACGACGCGACTTCGCCGGTCTATGCCTTTGCGTGGGTTTCTTATAAGAACGGCATGACGCTGTGTTCGCCGATGAACGAAGTCACGCCGTCGGCGCTCGGGATCAAGGGCGCGGAATGCGGGAAAAACCGCTTGATTTACGACGGCGACATGGGCGTCGACGACTGGATCGCCGGCGACGGCGGCGAGGCCGAAGTGGCCGAAGGCCCGTTCGGTATCAGCGGTGTCGGCGCAGACGAGGCGCTTTACACGTTCAAGCTGAGCGACTGGGCGTATCGGGGCGAGCCGGGTTACGTCTTGCAAATGCTGGTGTATTCGGAAACCGACCAGGAAATTGCCGTCAAATTATTGACCAAAGCGGGCGAAGTGTATTTTGCGTTGCGCAGCTTAAAGCGCAACGACGGTTGGGTCAAACTCAACTTCGACGTACACGATTTTAAATCGGGCAAAGGAACGCTCGACAGCTGGGATCGCGTCGCTACCGTTCGTCTGACGTTCAGCGGCCGCGTCATCATCAGCAATATGCTTTGGGTGTGACATGCTGGCGGAATGCGGCGAAATCGTCACGCTGAAGAAAAAGCACCCCTGCGGGTCGACGCGGTTCGAAGTCGTCCGCACCGGCGCCGACTATAAACTGCGCTGCTGCGGCTGCGGCAGTACGGTCATACTCGACCACGACACGTTGAAAAAGAGACTGCGGGGCAAGGAGGAGCGGAGCATTGGCGAAAAAGAAAGGAGCTGAAACGGTCTTTACCGACCGCAAGCTGACGGGCGAGCGGGACGAGGATAATCCTTACGTGACCTGCGCGCTGTACTTTCTGGTGGCGCTGATGAGTTTGCTGCTGATCTTGGTGGTGTTTGTGGCCATGTGCGAGGTCAACGGCACCAGTATGCGCGATTCGTACCAACACGGCGACAATATTTTGATGTATCGCTTTGCTAAATCCTTCAAGCACGGCGACGTGATCGTATTCGATATCGAGGAGGCGGGCGAAAAGGATCGGCTGATCAAGCGCGTGGTCGGCATCGGCGGTGACGAGCTGGTGTTTGTCAAGAGCGGCAAGAATGCCGAAGGCAAGGATACGGCGATCATGTACCGCAAGGACGCCGGTGCCGATTCGTTTGTCGCGGTTGACGAGGACTATATTCTCGAAAGCATGTTATACGAAAAGCTCAATGTGGACAAACTCAAAGGCAAGATCGCCGAGAACACCACGGCGGAAGAGTTGAACCGTTGCAAAATTCAGGTCGACCAAGGGTTTTTGTTCGTTATGGGCGACAACCGCAACGACTCGAAGGACTCACGCGTATTCGGCGCGGTGACGGAGGCGTCGGTCGTCGGAAAAGAAATTTTCCATTTCACGCAAGGTTCGCTTTTGGAAAAGATTATGCTGCTCATATTCGGCTCGCCCAAGCAAGCGAGTCTGTTGCCGATATATCTGTAAACAAGGAGGGAATCTCTTATGGTGAGAATCACAACCGACTCGACGGCCGACCTCGGCGAACTGTTTGCCGCGCGCGGCATCGAGGTCATGCCGCTGATCGTGACGCTCGACGGAAACGAGTATTTGGACGGCGTGGATATTCAGCCCGACGATATTTTCCGCACGTATAACGAAAAGAAATTGCTGCCCAAAACGGCGGCGCGCAGCAAAGAGAACTTCAAGGAATTTTTCTCGAAGTTGGTAGCCGCCGGCGACGAAGTCGTGCATATCAATCTGTCGTCGAAGATCAGCATGACGCATGAAAACGCCAAGGCCGCCGCGGCCGAACTCAAAGGCGTCTATGTCGTCGACAGTCTCTCGCTGTCGTCCGGCACCGGGCTTTTGGTGCTGTACGCCGACGATCTGCGGCAAAAAGGACTTTCGGCCGACGAGATTTATAAACTGGTTTCGGCGCGCGTGCCCGCAGTGCAAGCGTCGTTCGTCGTCGATACCATGGAATATTTGCACAAGGGCGGCCGTTGCAGCGGCGTGACCCGCTTTGTTGCCAGCGTGCTCAAAATCAAGCCGACGATTTTGGTCAAGGACGGCGCAATGACGGTCGGCGCCAAGTATATGGGCGCGTTTGACAAAAGCATTTTAAAATACGTCGACAATACGCTGCGCGAGTTCGACACACCCGACTTGACGCGCATTTTCGTTACGCATTCTTACGCCGCACCCGAAACGGTGGCTGCGGTCAAGGCGCGCGTCGCCGAACTTAAACCGTTTGCCGAAATCATCGAAACGGTCGCGGGATCGACCATCACCAGCCACTGCGGCAAAGGCACGCTGGGCATTCTCTATCTCAACGACGGCGGACAAGCATAAAGGCCGCGCGAATCGTAAGGGAGAGATGTCGTTTGCATGTGCGAAGGCGGGGCAAAAAGCGGCGTGTAAACTTTTTCACAGGAATTTCATCACGAATTTGGGGAAAAGACTTGAATTTCGGTGGAATACGCGATATAATAGGAGTGTATGAAAGCGAAACGTTTTTCTTTTGCCGCGGCCGGTGCGCTGGCGGTTGCAACGATTTTGGCATGTACCGTTCTTGCGGGGTGCTTTATGTTTCCGACCGTCGGCGGCGGCCGGGTCAGTTCGATTGCCTTCAACGAGCGATTGATCGAACTGGAGATCGGACAGAGTAAGGAAATTACGGCGTCGATGGTGACGGTCAGCCCGAAGTATGCGGCCGACAAAAGTTTTTATATCGTGTCGGACGATGATGCCGTCGTTTCGGTGACGGGCGACCGCACGCTTAACGGCATCGGCTACGGGCAAGCCACCGTAACGGCGGTGTCTACGGCCAACGAGCAAGTGCGCGGGACGGCGATCGTTCGGGTAAACTATGCGTCGGACGTGTCGATGACGCTGACGACGCAGGGCGGCACGGTGACCGACAGCGGCATCGTCATTGCCTCGACCGCGCAAAGCGAGCGCATCGAAATGGCGTGTTCGCTATCGGCCGGCGCCGATCCGTCGATGCAAGCGACCTGGAGCGTCAACGGCGCGACGGTGGAATCGTCGGCGCTTACATATATGTACGACACGCCGACGACGCCGGGCGAATATACGGTGACATGTACGTTAGACAACGATTTGTGCCAAAGCGTCGCCGTGCGCGTGTTCGATCCCTTTATGTCGACGCCCGAAAGCACGGCGGTCGGCACGCTCGAGCAGACGGACAACTATACGCCGGTCATGCTGTCCGGCATTACCGACCTGCCCGCCGACAATCCGCAGCCGGTTTGCGACTGGTACATCAACGGTCGGTACACGGGAACGGGGCAGTACGTATTTGTGCCGCAACAGGCGGGCGAATATATCATTACGTGTAAGATCAACGGCATTGCGGCCGCGGTCAACGGCGCCGATTATGCCGTCGTGCGTGCCTACGGCAGTCTCACGCCGACCAATCTCTTTGTCGATTACGATAACTGCTACCCGAACGTCTATGTCCGTTGGGACGATCCGGGCGTTTTACTCGATTACGAAGTCAAGGTAAACGGCAAGACGTACCGCTCGACCAACCGCGCCGACCGCGATCTGTTTTCCGACGCAACGTTCGACGCGAGCAAGATCGTCGACATTTTCGCGGGCGCCGAAATTTCGGTGCGCTCGCTGGGCGACGACGGGCTGTATACCGAAAGCGAAACGGCGACGGCCGTCACGCTCGAGGCGGTGCCGACGGCGGCGCGCGCCTATTTGTCCGAGCGGTTTTACGACGGCGCGCGCAACTACTACATTGTCGACGACGCCGAATTTAACGAGGCCTATGCGGCTATGCTGTTATTCCGCCGCGACGAAAGCAACGTTTCGATGAAAACGTTTATTGCGTATGACCCGGGGAAAACGGCGATGGACATGGCGCGACGCGCGTCGAACATGTCGCAGTTTACCGGCTCGTACTTCATTTCGGCCGAGGCAACGGCGGTCTCCAAAAATTCGGAAGTGAGCGTCAGCGTCCGCTGCGCGACCGTCAACCGTCCGAGCGCGTATACCGGCGCAGGCGGGCAGAACGACCGCAACGCCGCGCTCAACGCGCTCAGACCGCACGTCAACTACGACGAGGAAAAGCAGCGCGCGGCCGATTACCGATTCCCGATCGACGACATTGCGCAGTCGGTCAAAGTGCAGACCAGCGAAGAGTTGTACTATGTGGCGGAATGCGGATTCCGTCCCGTACCCGACAGCGGCAGCAGCGCCGATCGGATCTATCGCGCCGCGCGCAGTGCGTTGCTGTCGATCATCACAGAGGACATGACCGACGTCGAAAAGGCGCACGCCATTTACGATTACGTCATGTGGAAGGTGGTCTACGACAACGAAGTGTTGCGGATCGGGTCGACCGAGCAAAGTGTCAAATACGCCGCGTATTATCTCGAAGGCGTGTTCGGCACGCGCGAAGCGCCGTTCGCCGTGTGCGACGGCATTGCCAAAGCGTACTCGCTGCTATGCAATATCGAGGGGCTGCCTTGCGTGCGCATTGCCGGCACGGCGTACACGGGCGGCGGTTGGGGAGGTCACGCCTGGAATAAGGTCTGTGTCGACGGGGCATGGTATAACGTCGATTGCACCTGGGGCGACTACACCATGGGACTGCGTAATAACCGCGGGCAGATCGTGTACCGCGAAATGGCGACGCACGAATATTTCTTAAAGACCGATGCCGAGTTTGCGCTCGACCACCGCGAGGACACGCCCAACGACTTCCCGCGCTCGACCGACGTCGTATATAATGTGTACAACGAAAAGATCGCCTTTAACGGCGGCAACGTCGATTTCTATATCATGTCGACCGGCGCGGCCTTGCGCGACGAACTCAATACGTTGGTCGATTATACCGTTTCCGTCATTCCGAAAAGTTCGTTTACCATCGGCACTACCGTCACGGTGACGGGATATTTCGGTATCGAGATCCGCATTGCCGATTCGCTCGCCGCGTCTGTCGAGGCGGACAATATCGGCACGATTGTAAACGCGCGCCTTAAGGCGCACAACGTGCGCGGCAGTTTCCTCGAAACCACCGGCGGCGGCATTATTTTGATCACATTATAAAAATCGGACGAAATAAAAAAATTCCCGTATTCGTAACGGATACGGGAATTTTTGTTTTGTGATTACGTTCGATGCCTATTACTGAATGCCTTGGGCGAGCATGGCGTCGGCCACTTTCTTAAAGCCGGCGATATTGGCGCCGACAACAAAGTTATCGGTCATGCCGAACTCGTTGGCTGCGGCGGCGATGTTGTGATAAATGTTCTTCATGATGCCCTTGAGCTTTTCGTCGACTTCGGCGAACGTCCAGCTTAAGCGCTGCGAGTTCTGCGACATTTCGAGCGCCGAGGTCGCCACGCCGCCGGCGTTGGCCGCCTTGCCGGGTGCGAACAGCACTTTATTGGACTGGAAGTAGTGGACCGCCTCGGGGGTGGAAGGCATGTTCGCGCCCTCGGCAACCGCCTTGACCTTGTTCTTGACCAACATTTTGGCGCCCTCGAGGTCGAGTTCGTTTTGCGTCGCGCAGGGGAGCGCCACGTCGACGGCGACCTGCCACACGCGGCCGGACGTCGAGTACTGCGCTTTGGGACGGGCGTTCTTGTATTCGGAAAGCCGTCCGCGGCGTACTTCCTTGATTTCTTTGACCGCCGCCAAATCGATGCCGTCGGGGTCGTATACCCAGCCGGTCGAGTCGGACATGGTGACGACTTTCGCGCCCAGTTCGGTCGCTTTCTGCGTCGCGTAAATGGCGACGTTCCCCGAACCCGAGACCGCGACGGTCTTGCCCTTTAAGCTCGTGCCGTGGGCTTTGAGCATTTCCTCGGTCAGATAGACAAGGCCGTAGCCGGTCGCCTCGGTGCGCGCCAAACTGCCGCCGTAGGTCAAGCCCTTGCCGGTCAGCACGCCCTCGTATACGCCGGTGATCTTTTTGTATGTACCGAACATGTAGCCGATCTCTCTTGCGCCCGTTCCGATGTCGCCGGCCGGTACGTCGACGTCTGCGCCGATGTACTTATACAGCTCGGTGACAAAGCTGCGGCAGAACTCGAAGATCTCGCGGTCGCTTTTTCCCTTGGGGTCGAAGTCGCTGCCGCCCTTGCCGCCGCCGATCGGTAAGCCCGTCAAGCTGTTTTTGAAAATCTGCTCGAAGCCCAAAAATTTGATGATGCCGAGATTGACCGACGGGTGTAAACGTAAGCCGCCCTTGTACGGGCCGATGGCGTTGTTGAACTGCACGCGGAATCCGCGGTTGACGTGCGCGACGCCGTTATCGTCGATCCAGGGCACGCGGAACATGATTTGGCGATCCGGCTCGGTGATGCGCTCCAAAATCGCGTTTTTGCGGTATTGGGGATTCTTTTCCACGACCAACTCGAGCGATTCGAGCACCTCCGTCGCGGCTTGATGAAATTCCTTTTCGCCCGGGTTTCTGGCGATGACGGAATCCAGCACCTCTTTGACATAAGACATATATGGGATACCTCCAAAATTGAATACGGTTTTACGGTACGCGTTGCCGCGTGCGTTTTTATTATAAAGCAACTTTTTCCGACTGTCAAACGATTCACTGTGCTAAAGCGACGAAATTTTTGCGCGGCCGTGCGACTGATCGGGCGATGGGACAATAATGCGGAACGGATATGGCGAAAAAGAAAAATTCGGATATGTCATTTTAAGTCGGTCGCATTTGTAAAAGGCGCTGTTTTACGCGGTAATAGGTGGATATGTCCTTGAATCCCGCTTCTAAATGAGAGGCGTGAGATTTTTTCCGGATGCCGCGTGTTCTTCGATATAATTGAAACGCACGTGGTTGACGTAAGGTCCAGTATACGCCACGAGCGGGCATTTGTCAAGCCGTTGCAAAAAAGTCAATATAGTTCTACTTTTGGTCCATATGTGACGATACTTTCGGCTTGAAAAGGGACTGCTGTTTACGCGCGGCGGTATTGCAAATCGTTGACATGTCGTGGGATAAAGGTGTATACTGTGTGTCACACGGTTATATAAAAAGAGAGTAAAGACATATGGAGATCAAGATACTGGGAAGCGGCGGGGGCGAAGGGTATCCCGCACTGTTCTGCGAGTGCGCGCATTGCAAGGCGGCAAGACGTGCGGGCGGCAAGAGTTTGCGTTCGCTCAGTCAGACGCTTATCGACGGCAAACTGCTCATCGACCTGCCGGCGGCGACGCACGCGCACTGCCTGGCCGGAGGGTTTAGTTTAGGCCATGTCGAACATTTGTTGATCACGCACACGCACGCCGATCATTACGTACCCGAAATACTCGACACGCGCGGCGGCTGCTTTGCGCACAACATGGCGGCGGAAAAAATGCATATTTACGGCAATAAGGACGTCAAGCGCCGATTCGAAGGGACGTTCGCGCTGTTCCCGATCGGGTCGGAAATCCGCGAAAGTATGGAGTTGCACGTCGTGCAAGCGTTCGAACCCTTTACGGCGGGCGAATACAAAATTACCCCTATCAAGGCGTGCCATGCGTTCGACGAGGACGCCCTCAACTATATCATCGACGACGGCAAAAAAGCGTTGCTGTATTTGGTCGACAGCGGGTATCCGTATGCCGAGACACTGGCATTCTTGCAAGGCTACGGCAAGAAGTTCGACTGCGTTATCATGGACGCGACCATGGGCGACAACTACTACAAGGGACACATGAACTTCGAGGAAAACAAGAAGTTGAAAGCGTATCTGACGGAAGGCATGTGCGACGCAAAAACAAAATTCGTCGTCACGCATATCACGCACAACCATGCCGGCACGCACGAGGACGTGGAAAAGATTTTCGCAGACAGCGGCATTGCCGTTGCTTTCGACGGCTACACGGCAAAATTCTGAAATACCGATACGATACAACACAAAAACAAGCGTGATCGAATCGCGCTTGTTTTTTCGTGTTTGCAGCCGTGCATCACCGCCGAAAAAATAAATTTTGCCAAATTTGCAAAAATAGCCGCCGCGAACTTGACGGGGGGGGGTAATGGTATATACTTTTGACAAGACGTATATACTGTAATGAATAAGGAAGGTGCGGTGTGAAGAAACGGCTTGCGGCGATAGTGTCGTTGATTGTGATAGTGTGTGGGTGCGGCGCCTGTCGGGGCGGCGTAGCGCCGACACAGGGGCAAATCGCGGTCGTAGCCGTTTCGCAGCAGACGTATGCCGACGCTGAGCAAGCCGTCAAGGCCTATGTGACCCATGAACTGCGTTGCACGGAAACGGTGCGCGTACAAACCGTGTGGGGCGACATCATCGAGCAGCAACGCGAATCGATCGGCGCGTCGTATATCGGGCATACGCGACTGGCCGCGGTTTCTGTCGACGAACTGGCGCTCGACGCGCCGCAAAAGCGCGCGATTCGGTCGGTCGAGCGTGTGGCGGTGCGCGCACGGATTCGACTGCTCGACCGACCGGAGTCGGCGGCAACCGAAATCCGACAGACGGCATACATTCTGACCTATGCCGATTTGCGCTATGCCTATCTTGTGTCCGACCCCGTTCCGGGGGAACGCTGGACAAACAGCGACGTAAAGCGTCTGACCGATTGCGGCGCGTTCGCGCGCGTTGCGTACAGCGTTTTTTGCGAGACGATCGACGCGCAGGGGAATATGTCGTTTGCAGAGGCTTATCAAACCGCACTGACGCCGACGGCTGTCTATCGGGCGACGTACACAAGCCGCGAAAATTTCGACGATCTCCGCCCCGACAGCGAACGCTATGTTTTGCCGACCGCCGACGGCACGCTTGCCATCGAAAAGCAAGGCGGCGCCTGGACGCAAGCCGCGAGCGGGCAAGAGACATTCGCCGAATGCGTGCGCGAAACGCTGCGCGCCATCGCGCAAACGGTGGCGGGCGCGGTCGCCTTTGTTGCGACGGAGACGGGCGCGCAGCGCGAGCATGTCACCGTAACGACCGCCGACGGCAAGCTGCGGACGGTGACGGAAACCGCTATAGACCGCTCGTCGCGCACCGAATATACCTTTTCCGACTGGGGTACGGCGACGTTAAAAATCCCCGATTTTTCGGGCGCAAACTAAAATTTGTCGACAACAAAAAAACAGGCATTTCGGTCGAAAGCCTGTTTTTTTATCGGGCGATCTCAGTCGCCTTTGATGTCGAGTATTTTGGGGCATATCTCGCCGGCAAACTCCTTTTCGTGGCTGACCAAGATGAGCGCGCCGGGATAGGCCAAAAGCGCTTTTTTGAGCGCGTCTTTGGCGCGCACGTCGAGGTGATTGGTCGGCTCGTCGAGGATCAGCAGATTGCTTTCGGTGTTGTTGAGTACCGCCAGTTTGACGCGCACCTGCTCGCCGCCCGACAGATTGCGGATCGGCTTGGTGGCGAGGTCGTTTTTGATCCCGACGGCAGCCAGGGCCGCGCGCACCTTTTTGGTGTCGTAGCGAGGAAACCGTCCCGAAAAGTAGGAGACGGCCGTCTCGTCGGGATTGGGGAAATTGAGATCCTGCTCGACGTAGCCGAGCTTGACGAACGGATGAAATTTGAACCCGCCGCCGAGCGGCGCCAAAAACCCGGTCAGCGTTTTCAACAGCGTCGTTTTGCCGATACCGTTGGTACCGCGGATCCACAGCTTGGTTTCCGAGTCCATACTGAGATCGAAGGGCGGCAGCAGCGGGTCGGTGTAGCCGATTTGCAACCGATTGACGGCGATGATCTCGCGCGTGTGCAGGGCGGTGTAGGGGAAGGAAAATTCGGCCTCGTATACGGTCGTCGGCTTTTTGATCAGCTCCATTTTCTCCAGCTGCTTTTTGCGCGCGTTGGCCATGCCCGCAGTTGCGGCGCGCGCCTTGTTGCGGTTTATGTAGTCCTCCATGCGCTCGATCTCGCGCTGCTGGCGCAAATAGCTTTCCTCGTACTGCTTGCGATTCATTTCGGCCTGCGCCGTGTACTGGCGGTAGTTGCCGCTGTATTTTTTGATCTGTCCGTTTTCGATACTGACGATGCACTTCGACACCTTGTCCAAAAAATCGGTGTCGTGCGAAATGACCATGAACGTCCCCTTGACCGTGTTGAGATATTCGACCAGCCATGCGATATGCTCGATGTCGAGGAAGTTGGTCGGCTCGTCCAACAGCATCATGTCCGGCTCGCTTAAAAGCAGCTTGCACAGCATCAGTTTCGCGCGCATACCGCCCGACAGTTCGGCGACCGGGGTATCGTACCCGTAGCGGCCGACGCCCAAACCGTTGGCTACCTTTTTGATCTGTGCGTCGAGGTCGAAAAACCCGGCGTCGGTCAGCGTCTCCAGCATACGGTTGGCTTTGTTGATGAGCGCGTCTAAGTCCGCGCCCGGTTCGTTCATCTTTTCGTATGTCGCCTCCATGCGCGCGTTGAGTTCGTACAAATGCGCAAAAGACGTTTGCAAATATTCCATCACCGTTTGGCTGCGGTCGATGTCGGCGTGCTGGTCGAGATAAGCGCGGCGGACGTTGCCTGTCCAAAGCACTTCGCCGTCGTCCTGCGGGATCTTGCCGCTGATGATATTGATGAACGTCGACTTGCCCGCGCCGTTTAATCCGACAACGCCGATATGCTCGCCGTTGTTGATCGTCAAATCGGCCTTGTCGAACAGCAGTTTGCCGTCGAACGTGTGGGTCAAGCCCTTGATGTCGAGTATGCTCATGATTGGTTCCTTTTTCTACGCAAAAGCAAAGCAGTCTGTTGCCGATTGCTTTTGCGTTCCGTGTTAAAAATAGGGTTGTCTCGTAAGGCGGTGCGACGGCCGCCGCATAGGTCAGATATTTAACAGACGCTTTAATTCGTCGAGGCTTTGCGTGCCGACGGCCTTCGCCTTTTGCTCGCCCTCTTCGAATACGATCAGCGTCGGGATCGAGCGCACGCCGAAACGCATCGCCAGTTCCTCGTTGTCGTCTACGTTGACCTTTGCGACCTTGACACCGGGCGCTTCTGCCTCGAGCGTTTCGAGAATGGGCGCTTGCGCGCGGCACGGGCCGCACCAGGGCGCCCAGAAGTCGACGATGACCTTGCCGCTGCCGATCGTTTCGTTGAAATTGTTTTGATTGAGTTCGGTTGCCATATTCGTTTTCTCCTATAAAATAACGATTGTCAATATAAAGTGTCGAGGGCTTTGACCGCCTCGAAATAGATGTCGCCTAATTGAAACAGATGATCGACGGCGATACTTTCGTCGACGTTGTGGATCGCCGTTTCCTCGCCGGGGAAAGCCGGGCCGTAGGCGATCGCGTTGGGCAGTTCGCGCGCGTAAGTGCCGCCGCCCGTCTTAACCGTGTACCCTTCGTTGCCGGTGACTTTCGTATACACTTTCAGTAGCGTTTGCACCAGCGGCGACGCTTCGGGAATGAACAGACTTTTGGTAAACTGGATCGTCTCGAACGTGCAATCGCCGATACGCGCCGCAACCGCCGTATCGATGCGGTCGGCGTCGAACGAGGCGGGGACGCGGAAGTCGAGCGAAAGCGTAAGCGTTTTGCCGTCGAATGCGGCCGTGCCGACGTTCATCGTCAGCGCGCCCGAGGCGTCCTCGGCGGCGATGCCCAGTTTTTCGGGCGCGAGCGGGGAGAGCAGATATTCGTTCATCGCCTTGAGCGTAGCGCTTTTGCCCTCGAACAGCGGCTCGAGTACGGCGTATAACACGGCGAGCGCGTTGACGCCCTTTTCCGGTTCGGATGCGTGTCCCGCTACGCCGTCGGCGGTGATCGTCAGCCCGTTGTCGTCGACAATGCCGAACGATCGCCCCTCATAACCGTAGGTAACGAGATTTTCAAGTACGGCCGGCAGGCGGAACAGCTTACTTAGATCGCCGCCCGTGGCTTTACGGATCTTCGCCGCGACCGCGCTTTCTTTGAGCGTGACCGACGCGGACGACGGCACCACGTTAGGGCGCACGCCGGCGGTGACGGCCGCTACGTTGTCGGCAAAAAAGGCGTCGCAGGGGAACGCGCAATGCACTTGCTTGATCGTCTTTTCGCTGTTGATGACCGGGAAATCGGAATCGGGCGTCAAGGATACGACGGGAATTTCGCC
Source organism: Clostridia bacterium (assembly GCA_022791055.1). GTDB lineage: Bacteria > Bacillota > Clostridia > Christensenellales > Pumilibacteraceae > HGM11386. Next base: position 51,624 of record JAAVYI010000005.1, read on the forward strand.
GTGTTTACGGTAGTGCTTCATGCACGCCGAGCCGTTTTCTTCGTTGCAGCCGACGATCAGCCGAATGCGATGCTTGAGCGGGACGCGCTCGTCTTTTAAGCGCTTCAGCATGTGCAGGCATACGACGGCAGGCCCCTTATCGTCGGCCACGCCGCGGCCGTATGCGCGGCCGTTTTCGATCGCCAGGCGGAAAGGGGGATTGCTCCAGCCTTTGGGGTCGGCCGGCACAACGTCGAGATGCGCCAGGATACCGATACAGCTGTCGCCCGCGCCGTATTCCGCCCAGCCGCAGTAGCCGTCCAACTCGCCGCTGCTAAGCCCGAAGTCTTTTGCTTTTTGCAAAAACCAGTCGAGCGCGGCGCGCGGCCCCGTCCCGAACGGCGCGTGCGGCTGCGGCGCGCCCATCACGCTTTCGATTGCGATCAATTCCGCCAAATCGTTTAACATAACCTATCCTCGTTTGATTGCTTTATTTTTCCCGTTGTGCTACAATCATATAAGCGAAAACGGAGATTTTCGTTTGCTATAGTATAGCAAATTTACGTCAAATTGTCAATCGGAGGCACTATGGTAAGAACAAGATTTGCGCCCAGTCCGACGGGGTACTTGCATATCGGCGGCTTGCGTACCGCGCTGTACGCCTATCTGTACGCGCGTAAAGCGGGCGGCAAGTTCATTTTGCGCATCGAGGATACCGACCTCGAGCGCTATGTCGACGGCGCCGTCGAGATCATTTACCGCACGCTCAAAGAGGCGGGTTTATCTTACGACGAGGGGCCGGACGTCGGCGGCGATTACGGGCCGTATGTGCAATCGGAGCGCAAAGAGATCTATCGGAAATATGCGCAGCAGCTACTCGACAGCGGCGACGCATACGTTTGTTTTTGCAGCAAAGAGCGGCTCGAGCAGATCCACAAGGACGGGGCGACCAAGTACGACAAGCACTGTTTGCACTTGCCGCGCGAGGAAGTCGAGCGCCGCATTGCTGCGGGCGAGCCGTACGTCATTCGGCAGAACGTGCCGCTGACTGGGAAAACGACCTATACCGATCTGGTGTTCGGCGACATCACCGTTGACAACAAGGACTTAGAGGACAATATATTGATCAAGTCGGACGGCTTACCGACTTACAATTTCGCCAACGTCATCGACGATCATTTGATGGGGATCAACGTCGTCATTCGCGGCGTCGAGTACCTGTCGAGTACGCCCAAATACAACCTATTATACCGTGCGCTCGGGTGGGAGCTGCCGCAGTACATTCATTTGCAACCGATCATGCGCGACGCGCAGCACAAGCTCAGCAAACGCCACGGCGACGCCAGCTACGAGGACTTTATCAAAAAAGGCTACTTGAAAGAGGCGATCGTCAACTATATCGCGCTGCTCGGCTGGAGTCCGAAAGACAACCGCGAAAAGCTGTCGCTCGACGAGATGATCGAGCTGTTTTCGCTCGACGGGATCAGCAAATCGGCGTCGATTTTCGACGAAGCGAAAATGCGCTGGCTCAACGGCCAGTATATCAAAGAGCTGTCGGACGAGGCGTTCTACGAGAAAGCCAAACCGTTTTTGGAAAAGTGCGACTACCTGAAAGGATTCGACCTGCGCTACTTGGCGGGGTTGTTAAAAGGCCGCACCGAAGTGTTGAGCGACGTGGCCGATTTGACTGCGTTTATCGACAAGTTCGACGGCTTCGACCTCGATCTGTTTTGTAACCAAAAGTGGAAAACCGACCGCAACACGGCGTCCGCCATGCTGCCCGATTTGTTGCCGCTTTTAGACGCCGACGACTTGCACGCCGCGCTCGAAACCTACGCCGCCGAACGCGGCTACAAAAAGGGGCAAGTGCTTTGGGTCTTCCGCATTGCGATCACCGGTTCCGCCGTCACCCCCGGCGGCGCCACCGAAATGAAAGAATTATTAGGCGCCGCGCGTTGCAAAGCGAGAATAGAGGAAGTGTTAAAAAGGTTAAAGTAAATTATATAAAAAGGCGTTAATCGGTTTCCCGAACTTTTGCGGGCTAAAGGGACGATAGTCTTTTAGCAAAAGACCGATAAAATATCCTCACCTTTTGCCGCCAAAAGGTGAGACCAAAACCGTACAAGAGGGGGAACACTTCAGACTGTGTTCCCCCTCTTATAAATCTCCCCCTCGCAACTGCCAAAGACTAAGTCTTTGGAATCCTCTTTAAAGGTCAAAAAC
>JAAVYI010000029.1 GCA_022791055.1 Clostridia bacterium
AACTCGTGAGCAAATATTAAAAACATTGCTTGATACTGCAAAAACACAATACAATATTATTCCCGAATTTACAGTGCACTTAATTGTTTTGTCGGGTATTTTGCAATGGAACTATCAAATACAAATTTTAGTAAAAGAATTGTAATTTTTTATTCAACATTCGACAAAATAAGTAACTTTCAGATAACATAACAAAAAACGCCGTATTCTTATTGTGGTATAATACCCGATAAAGCAATATGGCAATTTTTTTAAGAATTAAGTAGTTTTGTTATTCGCTTGTGCTTACCGTCTGGGGACGGAATACGCCGCCTTGTCAAATAGTCAAGGGCGACGATTTATCTCCCGTAAGGCATAAAACCGTCGCCGCCGTTGGCGGTTACACCCTTGACAATTTAACTGCGGCGGCATTTTTTGCTGGTTAAGACGGTAAGCACCAAAGCGAACAACAAAATTTTAAGCCGCAGTCCGCGCTGAAAACAGCCGACCACGCAAAGGAGCAGACAATGAAAAACGCAGTTATTTACGCACGTTTCAGTTCACATTCGCAGAACGAAATGACGATTGAGGGGCAAATTCGCATTTGTACCGAGTACGCCCAAAGCAGAGGGCTAAATGTTATCAAGGTTTACACCGAAAAAGCAAAAAGCGCGTCCAAAGACACGCACAAGCGGAAATCGTTTCAACAAATGCTACACGACGCGCAAAGCCGCACGTTCCAAAATATCATAGTGTACAAGTTTGACCGTTTCGAGCGCAACCGCTTTGAAAGTATGATGTTAAAACATCAACTTAAAGAGCAATGCGGCGTAAAGGTTTTATCGGCGTTAGAGCCAGTCAGCGACGACGAGGGCGGCGAACTGTACGAAATGTTCGTTGAGTGGAACGACGAGAAATACAGCCAGCGGCTATCCGTCCGCATACGCGACGGCTTGACTACCAGCGTAGAAAACGGCACTTTCACGGGCGCACGGCTTATATACGGGTATAAACTCATTGACACCGACCGCACGGGCAAAAAAGGCACTATACATAAAGTCGCTATTGACGAGGAACAAGCCGAAATCGTCCGCTACATTTTCACGGAATACGCCAAAGGCACGGACAAAATCGAAATCGCAAACGCACTCAACGCAAAGGGCTTGCGTTTTAACGGCAAGCCGTTCAAAGGGCGCACGTTCGACAAGTGGTTGAGCAACCCCAAGTACACGGGCGAATTTTACTTTGGCGAAAGGCTTTGCAAAAACACATACCCTGCTATCGTGGACAAATTACTATTTGCAGACGTGCAAAAGCGGTTAGCGCAAAACAAGATACTTGCAGGCGCAAATTCGGCGGTAGAGCCGTATTTACTCACGGGCAAAGCGTTTTGCGGACATTGCGGCACGGCTATGGTATCGGACGGCGGCACGGGCAAGAACGGCAAAAAGCACTATTATTACGCTTGCAAGCAAAAGAAAAAAGGCAAATGCGAAAAGACACGAGAAAACAAAGACACGCTGGAAACGAGAGTTACCCAGCACGTTCAAGACTTTTTGAGCGACAAAAAGAACGCCGAGAAAGCCGCCGCAGATACTATCGCATACTATGAGAAACGCACGGGCGACGACGGACTGAAAAGCATTGAAACGCGCATCGCCAAAACCCAGCAAGAAATCGAGGACTTGACAAACGCATTTATCGAGGCGCGGAACGCCTTGCTCCGTGCAAACATTGAAAAGAAAATGAACGAGTACGAAATACTTTTGAATGACTTAAACGGGCAGAAATCGCAAATCAAGTTAGAGCGCGGACGCCAAATTACCGCAAAAGACATACTGGCGTTTGTTGCGCAACTAATCAAAGGCGACCCAGCCGACAAGGACTACCAGCGGCAAATCATTGACAATCTTGTGTTTATGGTGTATATTTATGACGACGAACATATCAAAGTCGTGAATTACTTTAATTTCGGCGTTGATAAGTCTATCGAGCGGGTACGACTGGACGAAACAAACGAGGTACTGGAACGCTTGAAAGGTGTTCAAACTCAATCACCAATAGTCCACCATTACGGGGGTATACGCACACCCTGAGATAAGAGAAATCGCATTTGCGGTTTCTTTTTCTTTTGCGCTGTTTTTGTTTTCGCCGCCTTCGCCCGACGGAACCGAATATTACGCTGTAGCGGGCTATATGCACATACAAAAAAATCGCAAGGCAATTTGTCTTGCGATTTTTTGTATGCTGCTATAAAATCGACCGTAAATGCGGCGTGATGAATGTATTTTTTATGTCGGGCACACAAAAAGAGGCTTACAAAGACTAAGCCCGCCGTTATTCGTCTTTTGGGGAAGCGTGTTCCAACATGGCGAGGATCTCGGCGAACATATCGTCGGAGGCCTCCGCTTCGTAACGCCGCATAAATGCGTATAAATATCTTGTCTGTCGCGCGCTCAGTATCGTCGTGCCGTCGCCGCGGTATTCGTAACCGCCGTTTCTACCGAAGTACGTTGCGATGGGAAAGGTCATCGTGATTGCGTTGATGTCGTTGGCGATCGTGTTTTTCGTCACACCTAAGCGCTTAGCCAACTCTCCGCACGAAACTCTGCCTTCGCATTTCAGTATCTGCTTGATTCGCTCTCTACGCTCGTAGAACGTCATCTTCCAATATCCACCTGTTTTTGTATATTATACCAGATAAATACCTAAGGTCGCCTTGTATATTTTAGAAAAAAGCGATTTTTTTGCGAAGTTTAAAAAAGGCGTGGACTGCGCGATTACGGCGCACAAAATGAGACGGCCGGCACTACAAAAACAGCAATGCTTTTACACATTGCTGTTTTTGCGATAGAAAGCTACTTCCGATTAAGACAGGATCCCTTTTCGCACGTCCACTTTGAAAAGCTCTACCAACTGCTTTAACTGCTTGTCGGTGATGGTATTGACGCGCGGCAAATGCGCCGTCAGCATATAGATCTGCGAGGCCTTTTCGACCGTCTCGATCAGGCCGAACGTCTCGTCAAGCGTTTTGCCCGCGCCGTATATGCCGTGCATCGCCCAAACGACCACGCGCGCCGACTGCATTTTTTCGGCGGTCGCTACGCCGATCTCGTTGGTGCCGCACAGCATCCACGGCAACACTTCGACGCCGTCGGGAAATACGACGATACACTCCGTGCTCATCTGCCACAGCGTATGCGTGAACTTGTTGGTGTCGAGCTTATGGACATAGGTCATCGCCAAGAGGTTGGTCGGGTGCGTGTGCATGACGACGCGATTTTCGGGATCGACTTTCAGCCTTGCCATGTGGCACATCAGGTGCGCGGGCAGTTCGCTCGTTGTTCGCCCGCCGTCCTTATAGCCCCACAGCAGTTCTACCCCGTTCTGCGCGATGCGGACAATGCCGAGATTGGTTTCGGGGTCGTCCTCTACATTTTTAAAATATTTGCCCGTGCCGGTGACAAGAAAGATCTTACCCAAAAGCGGGGTGACGTCAAACGCGTTCTCATAGACGCCCGCAAGCGGAAACGTGCGAATGACGTTGTTTAGATCCAAATAGTCGGCCACTTCTTTTTCGTCCAATAAGCAGCTGATATTGCCGCCGTTGCGCTCGTCCCAGCCCAAACGGTACATATTCGAGATCGTCTTGCAAACTTCTTGCACAAACGGCGCTTGCAAAACGTCTTTTCGCAACAATGTTTTTCCTGCCTTTTTCAAATCGTCTACCAAACCCATACGATCACCTCAATATGCTTTTCGATACATCTTTTTCACCGATCTCGCGCGGGTTGCCGCCCGTACATACGTCCGCAAACGCGTCTTTGGCGAGCTGCTCCAACGCGTCTTGCGGGATCTTGATCTCGCGTAACGTCTGCGGGATCTTTAAGTCGCGCGACAGCTGTTTGACGGCGTCGACCGCCGCCTGCGCGCCCTGCTCTTTGCTCATGCCCGTCGTATCGACGCCCATCGCCTTTGCGATCTCGCAATACTTTTCGACGGCTGCCGACATGTTGTATTCCATGACAATCGGCAACAGCAACGCATTCGCAACGCCGTGCGCAATATCGAACCGCGCGCCGAGCGGGTGCGCCATCGAATGCACGCAACCCAAACCGACGTTAGAAAACGCCATGCCTGCCACGTACTGCGCGAGCGCCATATTTTCGCGCGCCGCCATGTCCTTGCCGTTCGCAGTCGCCGCACGCAGGTTCTTCGAGATCAGCTCGATCGCTTTCAGCTCGAACATATCCGACAGCGTCCATGCGCCTTTGGTGATAAAGCCCTCGATCGCGTGCGTCAGCGCGTCCATACCGGTCGCCGCCGTCAGACCTTTGGGCATCGATGCCATCAGTTCGGCGTCGACGATCGCCAGTACGGGAATATCATTCGGGTCGACGCAAACCATTTTACGCCCCGTCGCCTCGTCGGTGATCACGTAGTTAATCGTAACTTCCGCCGCCGTACCCGCCGTGGTCGGCAGCGCGATGATCGGCACGCACTTGTTTTTGGTATCGGCGACGCCTTCGAGCGAAACGACGTCGGCGAATTCGGGATTGTTCGCCACGATCGCAATGCCCTTGGCCGTGTCGATAGCCGACCCGCCGCCGATCGCAATGATGAAGTCGGCGTTCGCGCCGTTGAAAGCGGCAACGCCGTCTTTTACGTTCTTGACCGTGGGATTGGCTTTAAACGCCGAAAAAATCTCGAAAGCCGTTCCTGCCAGTTCGGCCGTCACCATATCGACCGTGCCGAATTGGATCAGATCCTTATCGGCGACGATAAACGCCTTGCGGAATCCGCGCCGCGCGATCTCGCTTTTGAGTTCCTTTCTCGCGCCGCTGCCGAAGTAAGACGTCTCGTTTAAAATAAACCGATTTGCCATTTTATTTTCTCTCCTTTAGGACTTTATTTTCGTATGCTTGCACTTCGGCGAACCACGCAGCGCCCGGTTGGTTCTGCCGCGCCAAATATTCCGCCCAGATCGGCTCGAACGGCAATGTTTTCAGTTCTTCCTGCAACACCATCAGTTCGGTAAACGCCGCTTTCTCTTGCAAGGCCTTGAGCTTTTCATTCGGTTGCAACAGCGCCCACAAAAGCGCTTTCTGCATGTTTCTCGCGCCGACGATCCACGCGGCAAGGCGGTTGATGCCGGCGTCGAAGTAGTCAAGGCCGATCAGCACCTTGTCGGTCGCGCCGTTTCTGACGATCTCTTTGGCGATCTCTTTCAGTTCGTCCTCGAACAGTACGACATGATCGCTGTCCCAGCGCACGCCGCGCGTAACGTGCAACGCAACGCGGTCATAAAACGCGAGCAACGACGGAATTTTGTCCGATACGTATTCGAGCGGGTGATAATGCCCGTTGTCGAGTAGACAGCAAATGCCGTTGTTGGCCGCATAGTTTTGGTAGAACTCGTTGCTGCCGACCGTATAGCTTTCGACGCCGATGCCGAATACCTTGCTTTCGACGGCTACGACCACTTTGTTTTTGTCATAGCCGCACGCCAAAATTTCGTCCAAACTCTTTTTCAAGCGCAGACGCGGCGACAGTCGGTCGGCCGGAACGTCCTTGTAACCGTCGGGGATCCAAATGTTGACCAAACAATGGCTGTGCATTTCGGTTGCGAAATATTCGGCGATTTTTTAAGCACGCGATGCAATGCTTGACCCAAAACTTGCGGATCTTCTCGTCGGGCGACGAAAGCGAAAGCCCGTCCTTCATATTGACATGCGAGAACATGGTCGGATTGAAGTCGAGGCCGTCAAGCCCGATCTCTTTGGCGAACTGCACCCACGGCGCGAAATGCTCCGGCCGATATTCGTCCCGATCGACCTTTTCGCCGTTTATGACGGCATAGCTTGCGTGCAAGTTCAAACGCTTTTTGCCGGGGATCAGCGCAAAAGACTTCTTAATGTCGGCTTTGAGTTCCTCGAAGTTTCTTGCCCGCCCCGGATAGTTGCCCGTCGTCTGAATGCCGCCCGACGCAGCGCCGCCGCCGTCAAGCCCGACTACGTCGTCGCCCTGCCAACAGTGGATCGACACGGGTATATCTTTCAGCTTGGCAAGCGCGGCCTCTGTATCCACGCCGTATGCGGCATATGCCTTTTTTGCGTACTCGTACATAGTTTATCTCCCGATTTGAATTTTTAAATTTCCGATTGCCGTCGCCTCGATCGGCAACGCTTTGACGCGTATCCGGCAAACTGTTTCGGTCAGTTCGTTTAGCAAGCCGTTCTTTGCCCCGCCGCCGACGATATACAGCGTATCGAAATCTTTGCCGCTGTTTTTCCGCAGTTCGTCGAGCGCGGTTTTGTAGCTTTCGGCCAGGCTGTTAAACGCGCAACGGAAATAGTCGCCTATCGTGCGCGGTTTTTGATGTTCCCGATCGAGCCGGTCGTCGAACGCGCCTTTCATGCTGACAGGCGCTAAAAACGCACTGTCGTTGACGTCGACGCACGCCGCGTATTCGCTTTGCCTTGCCTCGTCGATGATCTCCGGGAACGGTTTGTCCGGGCAAAGCTCGTCTTTCAACCGATTGACCACCCACATGCCCATGATGTTTTTCTGATAGCGGACATAACCCACGCCGCCCTCGTTGGAATAATTGGCCTTGCGACTGCCTGCGTCGGTAATGGCTTGCGGCACTTTCAGCCCCAGCAGCGACCACGTTCCGCTCGATATGTACGGGGCGCTCTCGGTCATCGGGATCCCCTCGACCGCGCTGGCCGTGTCATGGCTTGCGCACAGCACCACTTCGATCTGCCCGCCGACGGCTTGCGCAATCTCCGGTTTGAGCATACCGACGCGCGTTCCCGGCTGCGACAGTTTGCCGAACAGATGCGCCGGCAGTCCCAACGCCGCGATCAGCGCGCGGTCGTATTCACCGGTAGCGGCATTCACAAGGCCGGTCGTCGTGGCGTTGGTGTACTCGTGCGTTTTAATGCCGGTCAGTCTGTAGCTGAGATATTCGGGGATCATCAAGAAATCGGTCGCCCCATCCAGTCGGCCGCGCTGTAAGTCGTCGTACAGCCGGTACACGGTATTGAACGGCTGAAACTGAATGCCCGTCTTTTCGTACAGCGTTGCAAACGGAATACGTGTATGTACGGCATCAATGGCTGTATCGGTGCGATCATCACGATAGGCAATGCACGGCGCTATATTTTCTTCGCCGCGTAGCAGCACATAGTCGACGCCCCAGGTGTCGACGGCAAGCGAACGGATCTTCGGATACTTCGCAAACGCCGCGCGAATGCCTTTCAATACGTTGTCGAACAGGCTGTCGATGTCCCAAACCAGTCGACCGTCGCGTTCTTTCACGCCGTTCGCGTCTCGATTCGATCGTTTTCCGTCCATCCGACGATGTGCCGTCCGCTGGACGCGCCTATATCGATTGCCAAATAATACTCCATTTCCATGCTCCGCATCTCGACCGTATTGCAACTGCCCGTACTTTCATTGTATATTTAAGAGTATAACATAAGAGTATAACAAATTTCCCTCTGAAAGCAATCGTTTCAGAGGGAAAAACGGTCAAATTCAAGTTGCATTTCGGGCGATCGGACACACCCGTAAATCGGCGGCGTTTGTCGCTACAAACCCTTTTCCGCCAACTCGCGGCACAGTTGCAGATAAAAACCGTATATCCGTTCTTTCTTCTTGCGCTTTGCCATAAAGTCGACGATTTCCGAATGCGATACCGAGTCGTCGACGCAGTCGCCGCGGTACTCTCCGAACTTAGTCGACTGTCGCGATACCAGTCCGTCGGATGCGTCGCGCTCCAAGTGATGCGAAAACAGCAGTGGGATTCCCATGACGAAATCGTCTTTGCTTTTTTGGAGCGTCGTCGAAAAACTTTGACAATATACTTGCGGCAACGTGTCGGGCGTCGCCTGCGGGTGCAGTTGCAACTGGTGACAGACGGAAATCGCATTGGGATAGCGGTCGCCGAAAATTCGATACCAGAGATTGATCCAAAAGGCGATACATTGCAGGATCCACGACGGATAACGCAAGATAAAGGACGCGATCGGCGAGCCGCGGTGCGGCGTACATAGCGTCGTCAGCGAGGCGACGGCGTCCGCCATATCCAAATGCTCGATCATATAACGCGCATCCAATCCGCCTTTGGAATGCGCGATCAGGTTAACTTTCTCCGCTCCTTCACGTTGCCGAATATCGTTGACAAAGGCGCGCAGTTGCCCGGCGTTGGTCTCCACCGTTCCAAAGCCGTCGGTTTTGGCGGTATAGACCTTGAACCCTGCGTTTTTCAATATTTTCTCGATACGCCCGAACGCCTTGAAAAATTTAAAATCTTTCAAAAGCACACCGTGTACCAAGATAATCGGATAACGACTTGTCAAACATTCTTCCGTCATATAGGCCTGGATTCTCTATAAAAAAGAATGGAAAACATTTTTTTAAAGCGTACACCGACGATTACCGGATCAACAGACGCGCAATCAGCAGGATATGTTGCGCTTTTTCTACTTGCAACAAGCAATTCAACAGCATCCAGCTTAAGAAAAGTACAACGACATACACACCAATCCCAATCAGCGCGCCTTTACCGCACGAGGTGGAACGCTTCGGCCAATTCTTTCGAAATATAAACGCCAATATTAAACCGATAAGCGGAAAAAAGAAAGACAGTACAGCTAACAAAATGCTGGAGCGATCTTCCGGCACAGACGGATTCCACGTTACTATGGGGTCTCCGCATTCGGGACACTTCGACGCACTCTCATCAACCCATGCGCCACACTTTTTGCAAAACATGACCTTCCTCCTTTGTAACTTAGATACAGTATACCACAGGTAGAATCGAAAGTCAATACCTTTTGCAAAAGTACAATATTTTGCAGGATTTACCGCACTTCTTTTGGTGCGGAAAGCACGTGTTCCAGAATCGCCAAAATCTCGTCGGCGCAAGACAGTTCCGCCCGATGCGTCTGTAAAATCGGATAGATCGCCGCTGCCTGCTCGCGGCTGAGCGTCACCTTACCGCCGTCGGTCAGAAAGTAGCCGCCGCAACGTCCGTATTCGACGGCGATCCGATGATGTTCGGTCAAGTGCATAATATCGTTGAGTATCGTCTTTCGGCTGACTTCAAACCGCACGGCCAGTTCGCGCAAGGTCACTTTTTTGCCGCGTTCCAACAGCTTAAGGATAGCCTCCCTTCTTTCGTAGAAACCCACTTGTACGCTCCTTTTACATACGAATTTATGTCGCGCCCACAACTCTAGTAAATTATACCATATAATTGTTTACGTTTCCATTTACCTATAAATAAAAAAATAAACGGTTATCGAAATACGATAACCGCTTTCTTCTTCCATTACAGTATATGCGCATGTAGATCCTGCGTCAATCGCAACATATGGTGTATGTTCGCAATGCGCCCACTCTATTTTCGCGTTATGATAATGCGGCGACACTTCTCGCACCGGCACTGTCCGGATTCGAGCAGCTCGCTTTTCAGTTTCTGCGGCAGCTCGATACCGCAGCCGCGGCAGTACACGGCGGAATTTCCCTTGTCCGGAATAATCGCCTCGACGATCGCAATCGGTTTGCCCTCGGCTTTGAGCGCATTATACTGCTCCATCAGCGCCGGATCGATCGATGTCTTCAGTGCGGCGAGCGTCTTTTTGTATTGCTCGATGATAGGCTCCTTTTCTTTTTTGAGCTGTTCGAGCGCCTCTTTGGCCTTGCCGTATTCGACGCGCATACGCTTGCCGGTCTCTTGCCCCGCGCGATATTCTTTAATCGTCTTTTCGGCGCGCGGCTTGACCTCGCCCAACTTTTTTTCGATCTCGCTCAGTTTCTTGCGGATAGTCTCCAAACGCGCGATACAGTTTGCGCGCTCGTCCTCCGACTCCGCGCCGTCTAACTTCGCGGCGATCTCTTCGTAGGCTTTTACGCCGTCTGCGTACAGACGTTCGGCGTTGTTGACCATGTTGACCAGCGCCTCGGCCGCTTTCTCGCTGTCGGCGACGCGCGATTTTGCGTTGTTGAACTCGTTGCGAGCGCGCTCCAAGCTTTTGCCCAACTCGCTTTTATCGATTTCTTCGTACACCTTGCGCAGTTTGAGATCTGCCTGTTGGTACTCGAGTATGGCGTCGAATTTCATATTCCGTTCTCCTTTTTAAAGGTGTTTAATGTTAAAATGATTGCCGTTTAAAACCGCGGATTGACCTCCGAAACGGCTTGTATGATCTCTATATCCGTTTTATGCGACTTCGCCTCGATCTTGAGCGTTTGCACCAGACGGGATATGTAGGCGTATTCCATGGTAAAGTGCTGCGGCTCGATGATACATAAGCCCGCATCTGCCGCATATACGGCTACATGGTGCTTGACGTCGGCCGTCACCAAACAGTCGGCGCCCGCTTTCAACGCCATATCGACGTAAGCCGTATCGCCGCCGCCCGCGCCGTTGATGACGGCAATGCGCTTGACTTGCGCATACGGTTCGCCGACAATACGCACGTACTTATCTTTCAGTACCGTTTCGACTTCACCCTTTAACACGGTGATAAACACCTTGTTGGCAAGCTCGCCGACGCGGCCGAATCCGGCGTCTCCGTCGTTGTACTTTTCGAGCGGCGTGACGTTGCGCAATCCCAGTTGTTCGGCTACATAATCATTGATTCCGTCCGGACAAAAATCCAGATTGGTATGCGCCGCAAAAATCGCAATGCCGTTCTCGATCGCCCGTAGCAACTTGCGTCCGAGCACGTCGTCGCTGCGTACCGAACGGATCGGCGACCAAATGACCGGATGATGACTGATAATCAACTGCGCGCCCTCTTCAATCGCCTCGCTGATGACCTTTTCGGTCACGTCGAGACAGCACAGAATTTTCGTTACCTCCGCTTCGTACCGTCCGCACAGCAAACCGATGTTGTCGTATTCCTTTTTATATTCGTATTCGTCGGGCGCAAACCCGCGAATCAACTCCAAAGCTTCTCTTACCGTTGTTGCCACTGTAGCACCTCCGTAATGTCCGCAGTGTCGGCGCCGTAGCCTTGCCGCAGCGACCGTTCCCGCAATAGTTTGTCTTGCAACGCTTGATTCTTTTGCCGATAAAATACGCCGAATTGCCGTTGAAAACGATCGAGCGTCTGCTCGCCCCGCTCGACGCGCAACACGTCGTAAAAGCGTCTGCGATCCTCGACAACCGAATCGAACGTAATTTTGTACCCGTGTTCGGTCAGATATTGCCGCACCTGCGGCACGTCGCGCTGCGGCCCCAAAATCAGCGCCGCGTCGCCTGTATAACCCGACAGAATGTCGATGATGTTCTTGCCGCCCATGCCGGCGATCACGATACAGTCCGGGTTTTGTCCCGCGAGCGCGTCCAGACCGTCGGCGCAAACGGTCGTCACCCGCGACCCGTAAGGCGCCAAAAGAACGCGCGCTTTTTGCAGAGCGCCGGGCGCAACGTCGGACGCGATGACCGACCGAACGCCGTTTTCAAGAGCGTAACGCGCCACATAACCGTGGTCGCAGCCGACGTCGGCCAGCAAGTCGCACGGCCGAATGAGCGCACACACGGCTTTTAAACGCGGTGTCAATCGATATAATCCTTGAGCTTTTTGCTGCGCGAAGGATGCCGCAGCTTGCGCAAAGCCTTGGCCTCGATCTGACGGATGCGCTCGCGGGTGACGCCGAACTCTTTGCCGACTTCTTCGAGCGTGCGCGGGTGTCCGTCGTCAATGCCGTAGCGCAGCCGCAACACCATTTCCTCGCGCGGGGTGAGCGTGTCGAGAATGGCCAAAAGCTGTTCTTTTAACAGCGTAAACGCAGCGACGTCCTGCGGGGCGGTCGCTTTGTCGTCCTCGATAAAGTCGCCCAAATGGCTGTCCTCTTCCTCACCGATCGGCGTCTCGAGCGACACGGGGTCGAGCGCAATGCGCTGGATCTCACGCACGCGATCCTCCGAAATGCCCATTTCCTTACTGATCTCTTCGGGCGTCGGGTCGCGGCCGAGCTGTTGTACCAGTAGACGCGTCGTGCGGATCAGCTTGTTGATCGTCTCGACCATATGCACGGGAATGCGGATGGTGCGCGCTTGGTCGGCAATGGCGCGCGTGATCGCCTGCCGAATCCACCAGGTCGCATAGGTCGAAAAGCGGAAGCCTTTGGTATAGTCGAACTTATCGACCGCTTTCATCAGTCCGAGATTGCCTTCCTGGATCAAGTCAAGGAACAACATGCCGCGGCCGACATAGCGTTTGGCAATCGAGACGACCAAACGTAAGTTGGCCTCCGACAGCCGTTTTTTGGCGTACTCGTCACCCTTGGCCATGCGCTGCGCCAGCTCGATCTCCTCGTCCATCGACAGGAGCGGCACGCGGCCGATGTCTTTTAAGTACACCTTGACGGGGTCGTCGATCGAGACCTCGCTCAAAAGCTGGTCGATCGAGTCATCGGCTTTTAAGTCGATCGTCGTGTTGATGATATTGATATTGTTGGCGGCTAAGATTTTAAAGACCTCTTCCACCTGGTCGGCATTGGCCTCGCATTCGACCGCCAGCTTTTCGCCGACTTCGTCATATGTCAAACTGCCGCGCTGCTTACCGACGGCGATCAAGCGCTTGAGTTCTTTGGCGATCTTTTCGGGCAGCTGCGCTTCCGCTTTGCTGCGCACGACTTTGACGCCGTTTTCTTCGAGCAGCCTGAGCGCCTCTTCCATTTGATCCACACCGGCCTCGCATTCGACCGCCAACTTTTCGCCGACCTCGTCATATGTCAACTGGTTGCGCTTTTTGCCCGCATCAATCAGTTTCTTTACGACTTTTTGCATTTTTTCGTCCAGAATCTCCGCCATACGTTTTTTCCTTATTCCTTCCTGTTTTTAATCCGATTGAGTTGCTTGTTGACTTCGTCCAACTGCTCCAAAAGCGACTTATCGCGCGTTGAACGCAATCGTTCCAAAATGTCTTTCTGTCGTTTGTCCAAACTGCGTATTTGCAGATTTTTGACGCAGTCGTCGTACTTCTTCTTGCCGTCGCCCTCGATAAACCGATAGTTGACGATGGCGCCGACTTCCGCCTCGAACTTCGGGTCGAGCGCGGTAAACAGTCCCGTCGGGCTTTTGTACACGCCGCTGCGCACCCGTTCGATGACATAGCCGTACACCGCTTGTCCCAGCTCGTCGAGATACGGGAACAGATCCTGCGCGTAGTCGACGTAGTCGGCGCCGTGGACTAAGGACGCCAGCACGAACAGCTCGCCGTCGTCGACCGCCGTCTCCGGGGTCTCGACTTTCGTCTCCGTCTGCGGCTCTTCGGGCGGCGCGCCGATGCCGGCTTGCGCGTACAGCACTTCCATCGGGTATCCGGTGTACGTGTTCAGTAGCTTGAGATAGTCCTGCCGCTCGACCGGGTTTTCGAGCGCGGTAATCACCCGCACGGCCTCGACGGCAAACTTCGATTTCTCTTCGGTGTCGTTTAGGTCATAACTGTTTTTGAGCGTTTCGATCTTGAACGCCGGCAGCGTGACGGCCTCGTCGAGTAACTTTTGATAGCCCTGCGCGCCCTGCTTTTTGATAACGTCGTCGGGGTCTAGTCCTTCGGGCAAGCGCACGACGCGAATGCTCATACCGGCTTGTGCCAAGATGTCCAGGCCGCGCATCGTCGCCTTCTGCCCGGCCGTATCGCCGTCGTAACTGATATAAATGCGGTCGCAGTAGTTTTTGAGCTGCTTGGCTTGCGGCCAGGTGAGCGCCGTCCCCATCGAGGCGACCGCGCTGTCAAAGCCCGCTTTATGCAGGGCGATGACGTCCATATAGCCCTCGGTCATGATGATGTATTTGAGGCCTTCGCGCTGCTTTTTCTTTTTGAGCAGGTTGACGGCGTAGACCGCTTTGGACTTGTCGAAGATCGGCGTTTGCGAGGTGTTGCGGTATTTGGCGAACTCCGGATCGCTCTCGAGCGTCCGCCCGCCGAACGCGATGATCTCGCCGAACGAATTGATGATCGGGAACATTAAGCGGTTGTAGTACACGTCGTACCAACTGTCGCCTTTCTGCGCCGCAATGCCCGCCTCTTTCATTTCGGCATGGGTGTAGCCCTTGCCTTTTAAATAGACGATCATTTCGTCCCAACCGACCGAAAAGCCCAAGCCGAACTTTTTGATCAGGTTATCGGGGATCTCGCGCCGCGCCAGGTACTCGCGCGCCGCTTTCGCGCGCGGGTCGGAAAGGTTGTCGTAGTAGTGCCGCGCCGCGCTTTTCATCAGCGCCAGCAGCCTGTCCTTTTTTTCGCGCGTGACCGTCTCTTCGGTGTTACGCCGCAGTTTGGGCAGTTCCATGCCGGCCTCGCGGGCAAGAATGCGGATCGCGTCGATGCGGTCGATGTTCTCCATTTTCTGAATGAAGGTGATTGCGTTGCCGCTTTCTTTACAGCCGAAACAGTGATAGAACTGCTTTTGCTCGTTGACGGCAAAGGAAGGCTCTTTCTCGTGGTGAAACGGACAGCATCCCCAGTGGTTGCCGCCTTTTCTTTTCAGTGGAACGTAGCGCGAAATGACCTGAATCAAATCGGTTTTCGCCAGCAGTTCCTCGACCCACGCGTTGAAATCTTCCAATTTTCCTCCGATTACAGTTTCGACCACCCTTTGGGAACGGTGATGTCCTCATACGTGCGCACCGCGAAATTGTCGCTCATGGTGGAAATAAAATCGCACACCTTTTGCTCGGGCGACGACGGTTTTTCGCGTATCTCCGGCGGCAAAAGGTCGATCCGCTTGAAATAGTATTCAAACAGGAACTTGATCATCGCCACCGCCTTGCCCTCTTCGGCTTTGGCGACCGACGAGTTGTACACGCGCTCGAACATGAACGACCGCAAGCCGTTGATGTTTTCCTTAAAAAGCGGACTCGGCTCGACAAAATTCTTCCCGTAGCTATGATTGATTATGTCCAAAATCATGCTGTTGATACGGGCGGTACGCGCGCCGAACAGCTCCCGGTACGCTTTCGGTATATCTTCCTCGACGATGACCCCGCCGCGCACGGCGTCGTCGATGTCGTGATTGATATACGCGATGCGGTCGCTCCAGGCCACCACATGTCCCTCGAGCGTGCAAGCGTTGCCCTTGCTCGTGTGGTTGACAATGCCGTCGCGTACCTCATGCGTCAGATTCATGCCCTTGCCGTCGTATTCCAGCTCGTCGACGATCCGCAGCGACTGCTCGTTGTGCGCAAAGTGCGTATATTCATTGAGCGCCCGCTCGCCCGCGTGTCCGTAGGGCGTGTGACCTAAGTCGTGCGCCAGGCTGATCGCCTCGGTCAAGTCCTCGTTGAGACGAAGTGCCCGCGCGATCGTGCGCGCGATCTGCGCCACCTCCAGCGTATGCGTCAGCCGCGTGCGATAATGGTCGCCCTCCGGGGCCAAAAAGACTTGCGTCTTGTGCTTGAGCCGCCGAAACGCCTTGCAATGCAACACCCGGTCGCGGTCGCGTTGGAACTCCGTTCGCATCGAACACGGCGGTATGGGTTTCTTTCTGCCCTTGCTGTCGATCGAATGCATGGCGTATTGCGACAGGTAGTTTTTTTCGATTTCCAGTGTAACCGCGCTGTAATCCATGCCCAACCTCCTCAAAATGCTGCCGTCAATATCACTTTAAGGACGGCGCCGTTACTGCTCCGTCCTCGAATTTGCAATATTTCATTCTTCGCGCGTTACAATTCTATCAGATTATTGCCCGTTTGTCAAGACTTTAACCGCGCCTAGCGCCGCAATCGATTGAAAATTTTTACAGTCCCGATTATCCGGTCGAAAATCGCAAGCCGTACCGCGCGAATTTGCTGCCAAAATTACGGGGCGCCGCATTTACTGAAAATCCATATATTTTGCGGTTTGGTTCGGTGGCGTTTATTTGCCGTCGCGTCTGTTTACAAACAGATACAACGCCACTATCCCCATCAACAGCACGCCGCCACCCACGCCGAAACCTATGGAAAACCCGACGTAAGACGTGTCGAGCGATTTTGCCTTTGCCGTAAAATCGGATATTTCGACCCTAATGTTACGTTCATTCACATCGGCCGCATAGTAATCGACGTTCCAATACTCGGAAACGGCGCGGGTTTCATTACCGCTCGAAGTAACGGTTCTTTTAAAAGATTTTTCGCCTATCTTTTTATTGTCGTGATACATCACCAACGTGTAGGATATATCATACGCTTCCACATCGGGCAAGATTACATCAAAGTCGACGCTCACCGATATTTCTTGCAAGGTAGAGTAATATGTGGGATCGAATTTTAAGCTGCCTTTCACGAAATACCCGTCCGCCGCATTGCCGCAACCGACAAAAACAAGACTGCATATAAACGAGAATAAAACCAATACGAGTTGTCTGATTTTGTTCATACTATTACTCTCCCATTGTTGCCGCATGATCCGAATCGTTATTGCCGTCGGTAAGCACAGGTTGCATGTCGGTCTTTTGCGAACGGACGGCAAGCGCCGTCATTGCGATAAAATAAGCGCAAATGATACAGTTCGATACAATGATCATGATCAGATCCGAAAAATATGCTGTAGCAATTGTATAGCATTCCTTCCTCGCTGCATCGAATTGCATCACCGTTCCGCGCAAATCGAAAATAAATCCGATACTCATAGATAGCAGCAAAAGCGCCAACGTTGCCGAAAGTATGCCGAAAATCTTTTTCGATTTTGCCGAAAATGAAAGGCAACAGCATACAAGCGTAGGGATTGCAATGCACACTATACCGACCGCCGAATTCTTAATATATGAAACCACTTTTTCGGTATTCGCTTCGGGCGTCGCAACAACCAAAAGGTCATCGGACAATATCGCGTCAAACAGCAACGACATCGCCGTGCCGAACATTACGAATACCGCGATCCCGAACACTACGTACATAATCGTGTTAAGCGCCTTTTTGTTCATGCTCGTCTCCATTATTTGATTTTATATTTGTACTTATCATAATACGAAATTCACCAAAAGTCAACTAAAATGCCAACACGCAAAGTAACCATTAAAACCGCATAACCGAATATGAAATAGACCGTTTTCATACGAAAACGGTCTATCCTTTCTTACTTATTTGTTACGGGGCGATTTTATGTTTGCTTGCGCGGCGGAGAGGCGGGCGATCGGCACACGGTACGGCGAGCAGGAAACGTAGCTGAGTCCGATGTTGTGGCAGAACTCGATCGACGAAGGATCGCCGCCGTGTTCGCCGCAGATACCGCAGTGCATGTTCGGGCGGGTCTTTCTGCCCAATTCGACGGCGGTTTTCATCAGTGCGCCTACACCCTTTTGGTCGAGGCGGGCGAACGGGTCGGACTCGTAGATCTTGTTAGCGTAGTACGCGCCCAAGAACTTGCCGGCGTCGTCACGGCTGAAGCCGAACGTCATTTGCGTCAAATCGTTGGTGCCGAAGCAGAAGAATTCGGCCTCGGTAGCGATCTCGTCGGCAGTGATTGCCGCGCGCGGAATCTCGATCATCGTGCCGACCTCGTACTTGAGATCGATGCCGGCAGCCTTGATCTCGGCGTCGGCGGTCTTGACAACGATGTCTTTTACGAACTTCATTTCCTTGACCTCACCGGTCAGCGGGATCATGATCTCGGGAACGATATTCCAGTCCTTATGCTTTTTCTTGACGTTAATCGCAGCCTTAATGACAGCCTTGGTCTGCATGACGGCGATCTCGGGATACGTGACCGTCAAACGGCAACCGCGGTGTCCCATCATCGGGTTGAACTCATGCAACGAATTGATGATTTCCTTGATGCGCTTGACGCTCTTGCCCTGGGTTTTGGCGAGCGCGGCAATGTCGGCCTCTTCGGTGGGAACGAACTCGTGAAGCGGCGGATCGAGGAAGCGAATGGTGACGGGATAGCCGCCCAGCGCCTCGAACAGACCTTCGAAGTCGGCCTGCTGCATCGGCTCGATCTTAGCGAGCGCAGCCTCGCGCTCCTCGACGGTATCCGAACAGATCATCTCGCGGAATGCGCCGATTCTCTTCGGGTCGAAGAACATGTGTTCGGTACGGCAAAGGCCGATACCCTGTGCGCCGAATGCGGCAGCCTGTTTGGCGTCGTCGGGCGTGTCCGCATTGGTGCGAACGCCGATCGCTTTGTATTTGTCGGCAAGCGCCATGATACGGCCGAAGTAGCCGGAATTGGGGTCGGCCGGAACGGTCTTGATCGCGCAGTCGTAGATATTGCCGGTCGAGCCGTCGAGAGAGAGCGCGTCGCCCTCGCGGAACGTTTTGCCGGCCAATTCGAAGTACTTTTCTTCCTCGTGCATCTTGATGTCGCCGCAACCGGATACGCAGCAGGTACCCATGCCGCGCGCAACAACGGCCGCGTGCGAGGTCTGTCCGCCGCGCACGGTCAGAATGCCTTGCGCGTACTTCATGCCCTCGATGTCCTCGGGCGAGGTCTCGAGGCGGACGAGAATGACGTTCTTGCCCTTCTTGCCTTCGACAACGGCGTCTTCTGCGGTGAACACGATCGTGCCGGTCGCAGCGCCCGGAGAGGCGGCGATACCCTTGCCGACCACATTGTTTTTATCGGCGTCTTTGAGCGCCTTGGCGTCGAACTGCGGGTGCAACAGCATGTCGAGCGATTTGGCGTCGATCTGCATGAGCGCCTCTTTCTCGGTAATCATGCCCTCGTCGATCAAGTCGCAAGCGATCTTGATCGCGGCCGCGGCGGTACGCTTGCCGTTACGGGTCTGGAGCATATAGAGTTTTTCGTTCTCGACGGTGAACTCCATATCCTGCATATCGCGGTAGTGGTTTTCGAGCGTTTTGCAAACTTCCTGGAACTGCTTGTACACTTCGGGGAATACCTGCGCCATCTTCTCGATCGGCATCGGGGTGCGCACGCCGGCCACGACGTCCTCGCCCTGCGCGTTGGTCAAAAATTCGCCCATCAAGCCTTTCTCGCCGGTCGCGGGGTTGCGGGTGAACGCAACGCCGGTACCGCAGTTCTCGCCCATGTTGCCGAACGCCATCATCTGTACGTTGACGGCCGTACCCCAGCTGTACGGGATGTCGTGATCCATGCGGTAGATGTTGGCGCGGGGATTGTCCCAGGAACGGAAAACAGCCTTAACCGCCTCAAACAACTGCTCTTTCGGATCGTTCGGGAAGTCCGAACCGAGTTGCTTTTTGTATTCGGCCTTGAACTGGTTGGCCAGCGTCTTGAGGTCGTCGGCGGTCAGCTCGACGTCCAGAGTAACGCCTTTCTTTTCTTTCATTTCGTCGATCAGCTTTTCGAAATATTTCTTACCGACTTCCATAACGACGTCGGAGAACATTTGGATAAAGCGGCGGTAGCAGTCCCAAGCCCAACGGGGGTTGCCCGATTTCTTGGCGATAGTCTCGACAACCGTCTCGTTTAAGCCGAGGTTCAAAATGGTGTCCATCATGCCGGGCATCGAAGCGCGCGCACCGGAGCGTACGGAAACAAGCAACGGATTCTCTTTGTCGCCGAACTTCTTGCCGGTGATCTTCTCCATTTTGTCGATATATTCCATGATTTCGGCCTGGATCGAATCGTTGATCTTTCTGCCGTCCTCATAATACTGCGTGCAAGCTTCGGTCGAAATGGTAAAACCCTGCGGAACAGGCAAACCGATCTTGGTCATTTCGGCCAGATTCGCGCCCTTGCCGCCGAGCAGCTCGCGCATACTTGCATTTCCTTCGCTGAAAAGGTAGCAATACTTCTTTGCTTCTTTCTTTGCCATAATATTCTCCTTAAAATTAGTTGACATGATAAATGGCGGCATGTCCTATGCCCCTAACGTCTATTATATCACACAATATTTTCTATTGCAACAATTTTGTCGGTGTTTTGTAAAATCCTACTTAATTTTGCCGATTTGCCCCGTCGCCTTGATCGAGCAGAGAAACTTGTCCTCGCACACGCGCAAAAGCCGCACGGCCGCCTTCTCCGTGTCTGGAAATTCGGTCGCGCCGAGCTGTTCGTAGTCGGTCGCGTTGAGTGCGGCAAACGGCTGCGAACGGTATTCGAATCCGTAGCCCATGATACGCAGCAAGTCGATCAGGTACTTATCGAGCACCGCATACGGCTGCGCCGCCGAATACGCCAAACTTTTGAGCGCTTTTAAAAAGACGACGAACGTTTCGGGCGACGCGATCTCGCCGACGGCGCGTTCGGTCGTCTCCAGCATGGCCGCGCCGGCCATATAGCGGTCGGGGTCGGACGCGATCTCGAACATCGTCTCGATCGGCGCGCATTCGGTCACCGTGTGATAGCCGCCGCGCTCGACAAGCGCATATTCGTTCAAAGAAAAAGGCTGCGCCGCAAACTTCAGTTTGGCTTTCGGGCGGCGCACGCCTTTGATGACAGCCGAAAGCACGCCTTCGTCGGGCGTGAACAGGCGAAGCAAGCGGTCGTAGTCCTTATAGTCCGTCGCGCGCAAGACGACGGCCGTTACGTTTTTTGCCGGCATGGTTTTCCTCTACCGTATTCTTTTTTCTTACTATGTACAACGCTTCCGCTTATACAATGCGGCCGCGTCGGTAGCTTTACAGCGTATCCTCGTCGTCGGGTTTCAACAGATCGTTGTACATCATATAGTAGCCCGGCTCTCCCGTCTCGGCAAACAGCATCCACGCCAAGCCCGAGGCCAAACCGCCGTCGTTGTCAAAGTAGTCGTAAGGGTTCATTTCGATACCTCCCGATATAGTATATGTACTTTCGGCAGGAGGTTATACATTTTCGTTTCGGCCAAATGCGGCGTTAATGGTTGAGGTTGCGGATCTGACCCGGGCGGTCGCGCCAGCCCTCGCGCACCTTGACGAACAGCTTGAGAAACACTTTTTTGCCCAGCAGTTTCTCGATCTCGCCGCGCGCGCTCTCGCCGATCTGCTTGAGCTTTTCGCCGTCGTGTCCGATGACGATCGGCTTATGCGACGGCTTTTCGCACATCATATCGACCTCGATACGGTATAGATTGCCCTCGTCGGTCATCGACTGGATATAGACGCCGATGCCGTGCGGGATCTCTTCCTGTAAAAACAGCAACGCTTTTTCGCGCACGATCTCGCACACCATGTAGCGTTCGCTCTTGTCGGTGTACTCGTCTTCGGGGAAATAGCAATCGCCTTCGACCAACTCGCCCGCCAAATACGTTTTGAGCAGATCGACGTTGAAACCCGTTCGGCACGAGGTCGGAATGATTTCCCGGATCGCGCCGCGCCCGTCGGCCGGGCTGGTCAGATAGGCCAACTTGCTCAGCATGGGGTAAATCTTTTCGTACTTGACGAGATCGGTCTTGTTGATGACGACATAGACATGTATGCCGGTCTTGAGATATTTCTCGACAAAGCCGATTTCCGATTCGGTCAGCGGTTTGGTCGCGTCTAACACGATGACCACGGCGTCGGCGTCCGTGCCAGCAGAGGCGGCCGCCTTATTCATGTAAGACCCCAGCACCGTGCGCGACTTATGCACGCCCGGCGTATCGACGAACACCATTTGATAGTCGGATGTCGTCAAAATCCCCATAATGTTGTCGCGCGTCGTTTGCGCTTTGGGGGTGACGATCGAAACCTTTTCCCCGACCAGCGCGTTCATCAGACTCGACTTGCCGACGTTCGGCTTGCCGACAATGGCGATAAATCCCGATTTCATATGTCCCTCGTAATGCCCAGCCCCGTTAAAATGCGTTCGGCTGTCGCGGTCATTTCTTGCTCTTCTTCTTGCGTCTCGTGGTCGTAGCCCAACAGGTGCAACAGGCCGTGCGCAAACAAATATGCGATTTCCCGTTCGGTCCCGTGTCCGTATTCCTCGCCCTGTTTGACCGCGATCTCGCGGCAGATGGCGACCGACCCGATACGCACGGCGCTGCATTCGGCGTCGTAACTATAAGGATAGTGCGTTTGATCAAAAATGTCAATCGTTTCGAGCATGGGAAAACTGAGTACATCGGTCGGCCGATCGATCCCACGCGTCGCTATGTTGAGTTCCCGAATCGTCTCCGCGTCGGTCAGCGTCACTTCGACAATCGCCTCACCATGCAATTTAAGCGTAGCAAACGTCGCATCGGCGATCGCCTGAAAGCCGTTTTCTTGCTCACATTCGACTCGTAACATGGTTATCTCCCGTTTTTGTGTACTTCCGTTTACTCGCAAGAGATTGCTTCGCTTGCGCTCGCAATGACAGGTGCGTTTGAGGCGCAACAGATTGCCGCGGTCGCTACGCTCCCTCGCAATGGCACTCCGTAAAGACACGCCGCGCGACAATATGCGCGAATCGACGCGCCACTGAGGGCGCAGATGCGTACAGAGAACGGCAACTGTCGGCTCGGCGCGAGGGCGCGTAGTTTGGTCTACGCAACCGAGCAGCCGATGCCGAACATAGCCGTTATATGTGCGTATATACGCCCTCAGTTGCCTTTGGGGTACTTCAACCGCTTATGGAACACCCCGCCGTATGCGCTGACAATGGTGCGGCGAATGGTCGTCAAGTCTTTTAAAGAGATGTCGCACTCGTCGAACTGGCCGGCGGCAATCCGCGAATCGATCAGCCCTTTGATCAGTTTGTCGACGCGCGCGCCGTCGGGCTTGTCCATGGCGCGAATGGCCGCCTCGCCGCTGTCGCAGATCATGATGATCGCGGCGACCTTGGTACGCGGCGTGATGCCGTGGTACGAATATTCGGTTTGATCGACGGCGCCGTCGGTCAGCCCCTTGGCCTTTTCGTAGAACACGGGAATGAGCAGCGTGCCGTGGTGCTGCACGGTGACGTGGCTGATCTCGTGCGGAATGCGGTAGCGGTTGCACAGCGCCAGCCCCTCGTCGGTATGGCTGCGAATGATCTCGGCCGACACCTCGGGCAGCAGTTCGTCGTGCGGGTTGTAGTCCGACTGATTCTCTTTAAAATATTCGGTATTGGTCAGTTTGCCGACGTCGTGATAGTAGGCGCACGCGCGCGCCAAATACGGATTTTCCCCGATCGCCACGGCGCACAGTTCGGCAAAGTTGGCAACCGCCAGCGAGTGGCTGAACGTACCGGGCGCCTCGTTGGACAGCCGTTTCATCAGCGGCGCGTTGCGGTCGGTCAGCTCGACCAGCCGCGAGTTGGTCACGAGGTTGAACGCCGCCTCGAAGATCGGCTGCAACATCAGCCCCAGCAACAGCTGCGACGCGACGCCGATCGCCAAATAGATCGTCGCCCATTGTAAGGCTGCTCGCCGGGCGGCCAAATACGCCACCACCAACGCCGCCGTCGACACGCCGATCACAAGCCCTTTTATGATATAGTTGAGTCGCTTGGTGTCGTTGGACACATTGTAACTGATCAGCGAGCCGCCGCCGATCCCGGCTACCAGCATGACGACGATCGGCTCAATCTCGCCGCCCGTAGCGACCGCCTCGGTCATTAAAATGGCGGCCGTCAAAATATTGGACATCAGATTGCCGACAAACGCATCGCGCCGACGCGAAAGCGGCGCAATAATGAAGGCGGACAGCGCGACCGGCATCAGATACACGCTGAGTAGCGCCAGGTACAGATTGACGATAAAGCCGACGGTGATGGCCGACGAGACGGCGGCCAGTTCCTTGATGTTGGACACCAACCGCTTACGCGAGTTGGCGAAATACATGCCGGCCGCAATCAGGCAGACCGTGCTGGCAATACAGGCGCCCGCATAGATATAGCCGCGGTCGGCGCCGTAGTGCCGCACGAGCAGATATTTGAGCGTGATCGCCGTAAATACGCAACAAAATACGGTGGCAAACACCGCCGTCACTTTAAGTATGTTGCTCGATTTCGATTCCGATTGCATGTCCTATCTCCCCGACGCAGCATATGCGCGCACAATGCGCGTGATCAGCGCGTGCCGCACGACGTCCCGTTCCGACAGTCTGACGAGCGCAACGTCGTCTATCCCTTTGAGTACGTCGACGGCGATCTTCAAGCCGCTCTCGGTGCCGTGCGGCAAGTCGATCTGACTGTCGTCGCCGTTTACCACCATGCGGCTGCCCTCGCCCAACCGCGTCAAAAACATTTTCATTTGCTCGTTGGTCGCGTTCTGCGCTTCGTCCAAAATGACAAACGCCCGCGCCAGCGTGCGGCCGCGCATGTATGCGAGCGGCGCGACCTCGATACTGCCGCGCTCGAGCAGACGCTCATACGCCTCGACGCCGAACATCTCGCCCAACGCGTCGTACAGCGGCCGCAGATACGGGTCGACTTTTTCCTTGAGGTCGCCCGGCAGAAAGCCCAGTTTTTCACCCGCCTCGATCGCCGGCCGCGTCAAAATGATCTTCTCGACTTCACCTGCCTTGAACGCTGCGGCGGCGAGCGCTACGGCCAAGAACGTTTTGCCCGTGCCGGCAGGGCCTACGCCGAAGGTCAACGTGTGCGACTTGACGGCGCGTACATAGTCGCGCTGCCCGACCGTCTTGCAACCGATCTGCCGCCCGCGCGCCGTCGTATATACGACGCTTTTCGTCAGCGACAACAGTTCGTCCGCGCGTCCGTCCTTGACCAACTCTATGCCGGCGTCGATCCGCGCGCCGTCGATCTCGTAGCCTTGCTCGAGGAGCGCGATCAACTGCTCGAGGAGCGCGCGACAGGCCGCGGCGTCTTTGCCGTCGACCAGGACGGCGCCGTCGCGGGTGGATATACGCGCGTCGAACTGCGCCTCGATCCGCTTGATATTGGCGTCGAAACTGCCGAACAGTTTGCTTAAGTTGTCGTTTTCGATCTCGATTCGTTCGGTCATTGTTGCGACCGGAACCTCCTTGTCGTAAATTTTTTGACGATTCCGCTACGCATGACGAATACGGTCAAAGTTTGCCCAGAATGATTTCCGCCTCTACATACACCGATACGGTGTACATGCCGTTCTCGTGGCGTACCGTGTGCGTTACGTTGCCCGCCGTGCCGCCTTTCAGTTCGGCTTGGCTCTCCAGTTCCGCCGTCAGTTCGGCGATTCTTGCGTCCGGGTCGGCCTCGACGGATTGGGCGCACACCTCGTAAAAGCGCACCGTTTCGACCGCAAGCGGGATCGGCTCGAGCCGCTTGACCCGGCGTTCGGTCTCATACAGCTCGAACGGCGCATCGACTTTTCCGATGCGCATCCCCCACAGCGACAGGACTGTTTTGCGTTTGACAGCGCCCGTCCGCGTCAGACGCACCGACGTTTCGGGAATGACAATCGACTTAGCCAGCACCGTCTTGCCGTACACCGTGCCGCGCGCCCGATACTCCTCGAGCAGTATGGGGTTGCCGTAGTCGTCGCCCATCGTCGAGTAGCTCGCGCCCTCGATCAGCACCGCGCCTGCGGCAATGCGGTCGCCCGCCTTGACCCGCGGCGTGCCGCGTTCGCAAACGACGCGCGTGACTTCGGCGTCGTATTCGCTTACGATGTCGGCGCGCCCCTCTT
The DNA here is from genome assembly GCA_022791055.1 of Clostridia bacterium. GTDB lineage: Bacteria > Bacillota > Clostridia > Christensenellales > Pumilibacteraceae > HGM11386. The sequence continues at coordinate 25,405 of JAAVYI010000029.1, forward strand.
CTTCGGGCGCATGATAGCGAGTGTCCTCCATCACCGAGATCTTGAGCGTCACGCCGCGGATCTCGACCGAACATTCGAGAATGCCGTCGCCGGCACGAAGCGCCGTTTCGAGCGCCGCAGGATCGATGCGGTTTGCCCGCACGCCGCGACCGGCGCCCAGCGCCGCCGCGCGTTCGGCGATCGTCTTGGCCGACAGGTATTCCTGCCCGCTGACTTCGACGCGCCAAATAAACCCGCCGAGGTAGACGTACAAGCCGAAAAACGCGAGCAAGCCTACCACCGCCCCGAGCCGCCACAGGCTGCGCTTGCAACGTTCGAGCGCCCCGCCGGACGAGACTACCTTATAAGTATAGCACATCTCGTCGAAAAAGGCAAAAGTTTTACGGCTATAAGTTTTATCGACCGTAAAGCGCGTGCAGCCCTCTTTTTTGACGACGGCGCGCGTCGGAATGCCTTGCCTGTTCAATTCGTTGACCAGGCGCGCGGGAGACAGGTCGACTTCGACGGTGAGAGAAGAGCGCAAGTTCATCGTTCGTTCACCGCGATCCCTTTGACCTTGCCGCGCACGACCGCGCTCCCCTCGTCGGCGCGATCGAGGATCAGCCCCTCGCCGGTGAACTCGATGAGCGCGCGCCGCGTCTCGAATCGGATCGCCTCCGGGGTAAGATTTAGTATGCGCCTTATGCCCTCGATATATATGGCCTCGCCGTTATAATCGACAATCTGATACCCCGTTGCCGGCGACGTCAGCCCCAACTCGAACGCGACTTCCGAAAAAAAACTCATAGCGCCTCCTGATTTGTTTACTATTTTCCGCTATCTTATTCTATGCCGCGACTTGCCCGCTAAGACCGAAAAAGCGGGTCGGCTACACGCCTACCCGCTTTGTTGTATCGATGTTATGTTTTCTATTCCGCGGCGTCTCGCTCCAAGTCGGCCGTTCTGCACACAACGATTTTGTCGCCGTCCACCTTGACGACGCGCACGCGTTCGCCCTTTTGGATCAGCGTGTCGGAATTGACGTAAAAATTGACGTCGTTGATCGCCATATGTCCGTAGCCGTCGATACGCGTAGTCGCAACACCCTCGAGGCTCAACAGAAACGAATAGATGTCGTCGTCCGCATCCGCCTCGTCGCTCGCAAACACAGATTGCATCAGCCAAGCGCGTTTGTGTAGCCCCAACATCAAAACGTGCGCGGCCAACACGATCGTCGCCGCAAAAAACAGCATAAAGAACAGCATACATTCGGTACCGGCCGCCAACATACGAACGGCGATCGCCGCGATCACCAAAGCGCTGCCGCAGCCCACGCCGATCCCGTACATCGGCTGAAAGAACTCGACGGCAATCAACGCCAGTCCGAGAACGGCCAACACGATGACGACAATACTCATTTCCGAAAACAGCAGTCCCAATTCGTGCGCGCTTGCCAGCATATCGCGTCCCTCCTTGTCTCAAAGATTTTTTATACCGTCGCCCGTATCAAGCGATGAATATGCGCTCAATCTTTTGCAAAATCGATACCCGCATCCAGGCATTGCAAATTGACGTCGATTAGTTGCGGCTTTTCGCGGAACACATAGCGCACGGCCGCTTCGGCCGCCGCGCGCGTCAGCCCCAGATACGAAAGCAACACGCCCAACATGATGATGTTGCCGCCGCGCGGGTTGATGTTTTGCGCCAGCGTGTCGACCGGCACGTACACCGTTTTGACGCCGTCGCGCGCGACCTTTTTATCGGTCGCAGACCGGTTGACGAATATGACGCCGCCCGTAGGCACGCTGTCGGCAAACTTGTCGATCGAAGGCGCATTCATGGCGACCAAAATATCGGGGCGCGTGACGATCGGGCAAGCAATTTCTTCTTCGGAAACGGTCACAGAACAGTTGGCCGTGCCGCCGCGCATTTCCGGGCCGTAGCTCGGCAGCCACGCGACGTTATGCTCCATGTGCATGGCCGAATAGGCGACGAACAGTCCCAGGCTCAAGACCCCTTGTCCGCCGAAACCGGATACAATGATTTTTTTCATATAACAGACCTCTTTTTATTGAAACGGTGTAGACGCGCCGCAGTCGGGCAACAGGCGCGGCGGAAACGAGGGCGTGTAGTTTAGCTTACTCAACCGAGTTGCCGACGCGCACGTAGTCCGAATCCGGCGATGTATACGCCGTTTAGCCGTTCTCTCCGATATCTTTATACACACCCAAAGGATATGCCTTCTGCCCCACATCGCGGATCCAGTCGAGCGCGGCTTGCGGCGACAGGTGGAAGTTGGTCGGGCAGGTCGACAGCACTTCGATGATCGAAAAGCCCTTTTTCTCCAACTGGTAAGTAAAACCCTTTTTGATCGCCGCTTTGGTTTTCAACACGTTTTTGACGTCGTGGCAGCTTGTGCGCGCGATAAAGGCCGGGCCGTCGAGCGCAGACAGCAATTCGCAGATATGAATGGGGTTGCCGTGCGTTTTGACGTCGCGCCCCTGCTGCGACGTGGTCGTTTTCTGTCCCGGCAAGGTGGTCGGCGCCATTTGACCGCCGGTCATGCCGTAAATGCCGTTGTTGATAAAGACGATCGTCATGTTTTCGCCGCGGGCGGCTGCGTGTATGGTTTCGGCCATGCCGATCGAGGCAAGGTCGCCGTCGCCCTGGTAGACGAACAGCAGACTGTCGGGCACCGCGCGCTTGATACCGGTCGCCACCGCCGGCGCGCGGCCGTGCGCGGCCTGGAACATGTCGCACTTGAAATAGTTATAGGCAAACACCGCACAGCCCACGGGCGCCACGCCGATGGCGCGGTCATTGCACCCCAGCTCGCCGACGCATTCGGCGATCAAGCGGTGTACGATGCCGTGCGTACAGCCCGGGCAGTAGTGCAGGGGCGTATCGGTCAATAGCGAAGGTTTTGTTGTCAACATGGTTTTCACCCCCTCCTCTTGAGAAAGTCGATCACTTCTTCGGGCGTCATGACGTTGCCGCCGGCGCGACCGTAAAATTCGACCGGGCGGCCCAGTGCGAGTTGCACGTCCTCGACCATCTGCCCCATGTTCAGCTCGACGCACACGACGCGCGCCTGCGGGCGGATCGCGTCGCGCATTTGCTGATCGGGGAACGGGTACAGCGTGATCGGGCGCACCAGTCCGGCCTTGACGCCGCGGCTGCGCAACTCTAGCACGGCCGCCTTACAGATACGCGCCACGCTGCCGAACGCGGTAAACACGACGTCCGCGTCCTCGGTCAAGTACGTTTCGGCCGCCGACAGCTCGCGTGCCGCCTTGCCGTATAAGTCGAACAGTTCGATATTGTGCGCTTCGAGGTCGTCGGGCGCCATGTAGATCGAATTGATCAGCCGCTGCGTGCCGCCATTGTGTCCACATGCCGCCCACGACTTTTTCGGCAGATCGCTTAGGTCGCGCATCGGCGGGATCTCGGCCGGCTCCATCATTTGCCCCAACATGCCGTCGCCCAAGATCATCACCGGGCAGCGATATTCGTCGGCCACGTCGAACGCGCGATAGGTCAGTTCGACCGCCTCAGGCACCGACGCCGGCGCAAACACCAACAAATGATAGTCGCCGTGGCCGCCGCCCTTGACCGCCTGGAAGTAGTCCGACTGGCTGGGCTGTATGCCGCCTAAGCCCGGACCTGCGCGCATCATGTTGACGATGACGCACGGCACCATGGCGCCGGCTATGTAGCTGAGCCCTTCCTGTTTCAGAGAAATGCCCGGGCTGGATGAACTGGTCATTGCACGCGCACCCGCGCCGCCCGCGCCGTACACCATATTGATCGCGGCGACTTCCGACTCGGCTTGCACGAAACTGCCGCCCACTTCGGGCAGTCTACGCGACATATATTCGGGGATCTCATTCTGCGGCGTGATCGGATAGCCGAAGAAACAGCGGCAGCCGGCGGCCACCGCAGCCTCGGCGATCGCCTCGTTGCCTTTCCATAGTTTTTTCATAATCGTATTCCTTCCATTCCCAAAAAAGTTGTAGGCGCGTCGCAGACGGGCAACAGTTGTCACGAAAGCGAGCGGCGTGTAGTTCATCCTACACAACCGAGCTTTTGCAGCAAACGTAGCCCGTATCCGACGATGCCTACGGCTTTTATTTCTCGACCGTAATGACGCAGTCGGGACACATCGTGTAGCATATCGAGCAACCGATACATTTATTCATGTCGGCGCATTCGGCCACACGGTAGCCCTTCGCATTGGTGCGTGTCGAAAGCCGCAAGATCTTTTGCGGGCAGGCGTTCACGCACAGCGAACACCCTTTACAAATCTCGTCGGTAAACGTTACTTTTGCCATATCCGAATTTCCTTTTTGTTGCCAGTCGTTCCTGCTATAAGCAAAGGGCGCGGAAAACCCACGCCCCTCTTACTCCGTTCGTATATCTTTGAAGTCGGCAAACATGCAAACGCCTCTCGCCTTACGCGGGATAGACGCTGACCTGCTTGCGGTTGTTCTTGGTCTCGAACTTGACTTTGCCGTCGATGAGCGCGAACAGCGTGTCGTCGCTCCCGATGCCGACGTTGACGCCCGGGCGCACCGAAGTGCCGCGCTGACGCACCAAAATATTGCCGGCCAAAACAGCTTGTCCGTCCGACTTCTTGACGCCCAGTCTCTGGGCGGCGGAATCGCGGCCGTTCTTGGACGAGCCCATTCCTTTCTTATGCGCGTGTAATTGAATATTGATAAACATTATCCGTGTACCTCCAATTTGATGAATTTGGAAAAGCCTTCGTGTAAGTCGGCAATTCCGCAAAGCATTGTGTCGAGTATCAGATCGGCCGCCCGACGGTCGCGCGCGCTCATGTCGCCAAGCTCCATCGAAAACCTTGCCGCTCTGTCGTCGCGGTCGAGTGTGACCGCCTTGATCCCAGCCACGCGGAACAGACCGAGCGCCGCCGTTTGGATCACGCTCGAGAGCGCTGCGCAAACGATGTCCTCGCCTTCCTCGCCGTAATCGGTGTGTCCGTCCGACGTTACGCGGACGATATGTCCGTCGCGCCGAACGACTTCGACCGTCGTCATACCGTTTTTACGCGATCGATACGATTTTGATCGAACTGAACTGCTGACGGTGGCCTTTCTTTTTGCGCTCGTTCTTCTTGGCTTTGTACTTAAAGACGATGATCTTCTTGCCCTTGCCGTGCGCAACGATCTCGGCCGTAGCTTTCGCTTTGCAATCGGCGCCGACCGTGACCGCGCCGTTGTCCGCCGTCATCACGACAGGCAACTCCACCTTCTCGCCGACAGCGCCGTCGAGTTTTTCCACCTCGAGCACGTCGCCCTCGGACACGCGATACTGCTTGCCGCCCGTTTCGATAATTGCATACATAATTCCTGCACCTCCTTAACTTGTTTCCGCCGAGCCGAGGCCGCCTGTTTAAGCCGTTTTCTTCGCCTCTCTCGTGCGACTCGTTTTTAATTATAACACAAATCAAAACTTTCCGTCAAGCATTTTCGGACATGCGGAAAAAGTTTTCGAAAGTTTTTCTCTAAAACAAACATGCGGCCGCGCAACGAATCGCCGACCGCATGAAATTGTTTTGATATTGCCGTTTTACATATTGTATATATCGGCGGCTTTTTTGACTAACGTTTTGAAGTCTTTGCGGTAGACGTCGGATTCGGCGCTCGATAAGGCGTTGAGCCGCTCGACGACGGCGGCAAACGAGGCGTCTGCCTTGTATGCCGAATCGCGCAAGAGTAAGCCGAATTCGGCGACGGCGGTGATAAAACGGAAGTCCTCGCTGTCGCAGTTCCCCGTCGCTACGTCGGCGGTCACTTCCGTCACTGCGTCGTCGGTCGTGCCGGGATCCTTATAGCGCACCGCCGCGATCGCCGCCTTGCCCTCGCCGATCAGCTCGACTTCGTACAGCGCAGTTACGGTCAGCCCGGCGCCCAACTCGCCTGCGTCGGTCTTGTCGTCCTCGAACTGTTCGGGCGTCAGCAATTTGTTTTCGTATCCGATCAAGCGATACGACTTGACGACGGTCGGGTCGAACGTTACCTGCGCTTTCGCGTCGCGCGCCACCGTCACCAGCGTGCCGCCCATTTCCTGCACCAGGATCTTGCGGGCGGTAAACAGCGAATCGACGTAGGCGTAATTGCCGTTGCCGTTTTTGGCGAGCGTCTCCATTTTGTCGTCTTTATAGTTGCCCATGCCGAAGCCGAGTACGCTCAAATAGATCCCCGTTTCGCGCTTTTCCTTGATCAACTTCTCCAAACCCGCTTGCGTGGAGACACCGACGTTGAAATCGCCGTCAGTCGCCAAAATAACGCGGTTGTTGCCGCCTGCAATATAGTTTTCGGCCGCAATCTCGTAGGCCGTCCGAATGCCCTTGGCGCCGGCCGTCGAGCCGCCCGCCTCGATCTCGTACACCGCTTGGCGAATGCGGACGCCCTCGTCGCCGCGCACGCCGCGCAAAATGACTCGCGCGTCGCCGGCATACGTCACCACCGAAATGCGGTCGTTCTCGGTCAGGTTTTCGGTCAAAAGCGCGAACGCGTTTTGCAACAGTCCGAGGCGGTCGTCGCCGTACATCGAGCCGGAGCTGTCGACCAAAAACACCAGATTGTTGCGCACGCTGCCCACGTCGACCTCTTGGGTACGCACGCCGACGGTCATCAGCTTGTGCGCGTCGTTCCACGGGCAGTCGCCCATGTTTGCCGAAAGCGCGACCGCCTCATCCGCTTCGGGCGCGGGATAATCATACGAAAAATAATTGATCATCTCCTCGATGCGCACGGCGTTCTTGTCGACATGCCGACCGTCGTTGAGGACGGCGCGCATGTACGAATACGAGGCCGAATTGGCGTCGAGCGAAAAACTCGACTTCGCCTCGGTCTCCGTCAAAATAAAATCGTTTTCGGTGATTTCGTTGAAACTGTCGCCGCTCTCGTCAAACGTATAATCCGGCGCGAACCACCCCTCGCCGCCTTTGGGCGCAGACCCGCACGCGGACAGCACGCCTACGCACAGAACAGCAAGCATTACCGCCAACCATTTACCTTTTTTCATCGATCCAACCTCCTTATTTCGGCGTGTTTCCCGCCTCCTTACACCATATAAACACGCCTATAGAGAAATTTGTCCCGCGAACCTCGAAATTTTTTCAAATATTTTTTTGCGGTAAATAGTCGATATGCGCATCGCCGTTCGGCGACATGATCTGCAAATAGCTGCGAACGTCGGCAAAGGTCGCGCGCGTCACGTACTCGCCGTTCTCGTAAAACGTCCCGGTTGTCGCAAACAGCTCGGCGATCGGACGATACGCGCGGTCGGTCAACTCCACCCAAAGCGCGATTTCGTCGTAGCCGTAGTCCTTTGCCACTCGCAGTTTGACGTATACCAAAGCGTCGCCGCCCGTTTTGAACGAATACAGACGGAACGTCGCATTCTCCGTTTCGCCGAAGTCGATCCCCGTCAGTTGTTCGGCTCGCTCGCGTGTGACGTTACGATAGCCGACGTCGGCCGCCGTGTAATAGGACGGCGCGGGCGTTCCGTCGCCGGGCGCTTGCGCGGGCGCAAACAAGCGCACCAGTCCGGAAATGCCCAACACGAGGACGACGGCGACCGCGGCAACCGAGGCGAACACGGGAAAAAGCGTGGCAAAACGGCTGCGTTTTTTTTGGTCGGCCTTTTGCCGCAAAACGGCGCGCGCGGCTTTCAGCGTCCGATCGCGGTCGGGCGCTTCGTCGGCGTATGCGGCCAAATATTCGGTTGTCCTGTCGTTCTTTTTCATAGGCTCCTATTTTCTAAACACGTTTTAAACCGCTTTTGTCCCGCTACCCCAAAATTTTTCGCATCGATTCGAGCGCACGTTTAAGCGTGCGCGCCACCGTCGACTTCGGCATTCCCGTTTCGAACGCGATCTCCCGTACCGTCAAATCGTCGTAGTAATACAGAACGACGATGCGCCGCTCTTCGGGCGTCAGCGCGCGCATCGCCTGTTCGACGGCCGCCTTATCTGCCGCGCGTTCGGCCTCGTCCACCCCGTCCGACAGGTCGAAAAAGTCGTCGATGTCGGCCGTGGGCGCGCCGCGCTTGCGCACGACGTTGAGCGCAAGATTACGGGTGATCCGCGCGCACCAGCCGTACCCGTTGAACGGCGCGCGAAAGGTGTTCGCCTTTTGCACGAAAGCGACAAAAGCATCGGAAACGACTTCTTCGGCGTCGGCGCGGTTGCGGGTCACGCTCAAAGCAACGTAAAACAGCCGTCCGCCTATCATGGCATACAGCTCGTCCAGCGCGTCCTCGTCGCCGCGCGCCAGCCGTTTTAACAGTCGATTGATGTCTGCCGAATCGTTCACCCTTTGCCCCACGCCATGTTTTCGTACAATATCTTTATTATACAGGTTTTTCGGACGGCTGTCAAATTTCCGCGCGCGACAAAAAAAGTCGAGGGGCAAAACCTCGACTCTTTCGTCGCCAAAAAACCGTTATCGGCCGGAAAACGTGCGGATCGCTTTTTCGACGTCGGCTTGCATCGCCTTCATCGCCGCATATTCGACGTCGTGCAAATATTTACTCTTTCCCGTCGCGATCTCGCGCGCCGCCGCCTCGTAACCGGCTTTCGACATGTACGAGTAGTAGTTGATCTTGCGAATGCCGCCGGCGATCGCCTTACGAAATCCGTCGTCGCTTACACCGCTGCCGCCGTGCATGACAAGCGGCAGTCCCGTCGCTTCCCGCACACGTTCGACGACCGACAAGTCGAGCTTGGGCTGCGCCGTGTAAAAGCCGTGCGCCGTGCCGAACGCGATCGCCAGCGCATCGACGTCGGTGCGGGCGCAAAAATCTTTCACCTCGTCGGGGTCGGTATAAAAATCTTCCGCGCAAAGCGTCTCCGTCTGCTTGCCGCCGACCTCGCCCGTCGCCAAGCGTCCCAGTTCGGCCTCGACGCTCACGCCCATTGCGTGCGCGGCCGTTACGACCGTTTGCGTCAGGGCGAGATTTTCGGCGTAGCTACATGCGGACGCATCGATCATCACCGACGTAAAGCCGATACGCAGCGCCTTATACACCATATCGAGCGAAGTGCCGTGGTCGAGGTGTACGCATACCGGCACTTTGGCGTTACGCGCGGCGGCAAGCATAGCCGGGCCGACAAACGAAATATCGTTGTACACATTATGCACTTCGGCGTGTGCGAGAATGACAGGCCGATTACATGCCTCGGCCGCACCGATCACCGCTTGCAAGCTGTCGAATCCTGTCGCGTTAAACATGCCGATCGCCGTCTTGTCCCGCTCTGCGATCTTCAAGATCTCTTTCAAATTGACTAACATTGCTTTTCTCCTATCTGATCCGTTTTGTTATGTGTATCTATTTGAACGTGCAGACGCGCGCGAGACGGGCAACAGTTGGCAAGCCGACGAGGGCGCGTAGTCCCTTCTACGTAACCGAATCGGCTCGCCAAACGTAGCCCGTATCACGCGATGTATGCGCGTTCAAATCACTTCCGGTATGCGCTTGATCCGCACATCTTCGAACACGTCGCTCTCGTCGCGGCTGCGGGTGGAAAATTCGCTGATGACCGCGCCGTCCGATCCGGCTTGAAACCAATGTTTGGTGCCGGGGTACAGCGTGTACTGCTCGCCCGCGCGCAGCACGATTTCATGGTAGACCGTCACCGTCGTCGGCGGAATCGCCGCGCGAATGTCCATGCGTTCGCCCGCGCCCGAAACATAGAGATAGCACACGCCGCGGCGGACGCGGAACGTCTCTTCTTTGCCGTCGAACGGAACGCCGTTCTCCTCGCCGCCGACGTGCGTATGTTCCGGACAGGTCTGCCCCGGCCGCAACGCCATTTCTTTGGCGCAGCACTTTTCGGTGTTGACGTATGTCAGCAGTTGTAAACCCACTTGCTCGACCATGCCCAGGCCGAAATCCGCGACTTCGATACGTCCCTTCTCTTCGTCGGTCAGCACGATGCCCGCCTTGTTAAAAGCGTCTACGGTGAACGCGACGCCTTCATCGTATTGTTTTTTTGTCAACATAGTTTTTCTATTTCTCCTTATGATAGCGTGCGTCTTATGAATTGCTTTTCCAAGGCCCACGTCTGCGCCAAACTTCTCGCGCCGCCGACCGAATCGGCAGCGGACAGATTGCAAGCCGCCGCGCATGACGCTAAGCGCATACCTTCCTCTTCGGGCATACCGTGGACAAACGCATACAACATGCCGGCGCAAAACGCGTCGCCCGCGCCGACCGCGCCCCGAATGTAATCGGGCGGCAGCTTGAGCGACGGCACGACGGTGAACGCGCCCGCCGCCGTCAGCGCGCAACTGAGCTGCGGGCAGTGGATCGTCACGCAGGTACGAATGCCCAACGAAAGCAGTTTTCGGCATATACGTTCGAGGTTTTCGACCGACAGCCGCCCCGTTCGGTCGACGACCGGAATACCGCTTAAACGGCTGCCTTCGACCTCGTTGATGACGACGTAATCGCAGTACGGTAAGGCGGGCGCGATCACCTTTTGAAAGCGGTCGGACTGCTCGCTCACCACGTCGATACTCGTCTTGATCCCGCGGCTTTGCACGTCGCGCAACAGGCGCGCCGCGGCCGTGCCGAACTGCGCGTCGGGCGCGTCCAAACGGTCTAAAAGCAACAAATAGCCCAAATGGAACAGATCGCAGTCGAGCATAGCCGGGTCGACGTCGTCCCCGCCGAATGCCGCGCTCGCGCCGCGCAGATTGAAAAAGGTGCGTTCGCCCGTCTCGACTTCGGTCATGACGTCGGTAAACGAGGTTTCCGCCGCACGGTCGCGCACCACCCCGCGCACGTCGATGCCTTCGGCCGCCATACGCTCCAAAACGAAATCGCCGTGCGCGTCCGAACCGATACGGCCGTAAGCCTCGACGTCTATACCGTCGCCGCCCAACCGTTTCAAATCGATGCCGGTGTTGCACACGCACCCGCCGACCGCGCGTTCGGTTTTGAGAATGTTGACCAGCATACCGCGCGCAGGCCACGCGTCGACCGTTTTGACGACGTCCAGCAAGATACTGCCCGCTATCGCTATCTTTTTCATGGCGAATCCTCCTCGAATTTCATCCGCAACCCGAACACCGCTTGTTCGCCCGGCTCCAGCGTCGCATAAGCAAACTGCTCGTTAAACCGCGTTGTCGCCGGCTCCAGTCCGAGCGCGTAGTCGCCCGCGACCATGCTTTTCCAAACGACAAACTGCGGCAACGTATTTTGCGTGTATTCGAGATAAAACCGCTTGCCGTTCGGCGCGGCGTACCCGACGCGGCCGCCGGTATTTTGCAAATAGCAGCACAGTTCGGTTTGCGCGGTCGGCTCTGTGATCGCGCGCCAGTTTTGCAGACGCTCGTCGGGCGACGATACGGCTTCGGCGCGCGCGTTGTCCGCCAAAATGCGGCCGCCCGCGTCGAGCATGGGATAGCCCAAATTGACATGGTACAATAGGCAGTACGGCTGCGCGCGGAATCCGTCGTTTCGCAGCGTGTCGGCAATCTCCAGCGTATCGGCATCGATCGCGGTAGTGACCGTGCGCCGCAACGTAAGACGTTCGCCGAACAGCGCGGTGACGGCAGTCTCCGCCACGCCGGTAATGCCCCGCTCGCTACAGTCGACGGTGATCAACCGCGCCGGCGTGTTGTGTAGGCTGCCGTGCTGCTCGTACCCCGCGCGCACGCCCAGGCTGTCCAACCCGCAAGTATACAGCATGCCGCCCTCGAAGCGGCGGGCGAACGGCTGCGCCCGCGACGAAAATCCGTTTTTGCAAACAAAGGACACGTTCTCGCCGCGACGGTACAGTTGCGGCATATCCAGCGCCCTGTCGACGTTTAAAAGAAAGCGCAGTCGCCCGTTGTCGCAGTCGAGCATACGTAGGCCGTCGAGCGTGTACTGTCGTGCGCTGCCCTTTTGCGCCAAGTTGGCCAGTTTTCCGTTCATCGCGCACGCTCCTTTTTCAGCAGTTGCGCGTGTGAAACGACGTCGGGTAACGCTTCAATCGTTCGGCCGCACAGCGTGACCGTATCGAACAGCGGTTTTGCGGCGACGTATTCGGCCTTTCCGGGACACAGCGGATAGAATCCCATACAGGCGAACAGAAACCAACACGCCGTCGTGCCGTTGTCGTCGTCGCCGGGCAACCCGTCGTCGGCCGCCGAAAACGCTTGCGTCGCCAACCGCTCGACCCAATATGCGGCCTTTTCGCGCGCGCCGATCGCCGTGTACAGCCACGGGATATGGAAAGACGGTTGGTTGGATATGGCGCACTGACCGAAGTCGGCGCACGCCATTTCGCTCATCTCGTGGATCTCGAAACCGTACCCGCCGACGTTGAACACCGGCTGTGCGGCGAACAGCGCGTCCAGCTTTTGCTCCAACCCTTTGCGACCGCCGTAGACTTCGGCCAGTCCCGCGACGTCGTGATAGACGCCGAATCCGTTTTGCCAACTGCTCCCTTCGCAGCAGTCGCCGCCCCAGTCGCACGGGTCGAAATCGATGCGGAACTTGCCGTCGCGGTCTTTTCCGCGCACGAATCCCGTTTGCCGGTCGAACAGGTTGCGCCAGTTGCGGCTGCGCGCTTGCAATGCCGCAGCATTCGTTTCGTCGCCGACCGCGCGCGCGATCTGCGCGACGCAAAAATCGCCGTAGGCGCAATCGCACGTATTGTTGACGCTCTCCGAAACGTCGTTCGGTATGTAGCCGTAGCGCATGTAGTCTCTAAGTCCCTTGCGCCCGTGCCGTCCTTCGCCCACCGCGAACGCGCTATGTAATGTCGCTTGATAGGCGCGCGTCACAAGTTCGCCGTCGAGTACGCCCTTGACAACGGCGTCGGCCAATACAGCCTCGAGCAACGTACCGGGCATAACGCCGATCTCGCCCGGACTGAGCCACTTAGGCAGCCAACCCGTTTCGTCGGCATAGTTTAAAAAGCCCTCGAGCATTTCGCGCACAGACTGCGGCGCGATCAGCGTCAAAAACGGGTATTCGGTGCGGAACGTGTCCCAAAAACCGTTGTCGGTGTAAAAGACGCCCTTCTCCGATTTTCCTGTATCGGCGTTGAAATGCCACGGCAAACCGCTGGCGTCAAACTCGTAAAATTTGCGCGGATACAATAGCGCACGATACATGCATGAATAAAACGTGCGCTTGCGCGCCGGATCCTCGTCGGAAACGGCAATGCGCGACAGATACCCTTCCCACAGTGCCGCGGCCTTGGCGCGCGCCGTGTCGAACGTCTCGCCCGCCAGTTCCAAACGGTGATTGCGTGCGGTCTGCTCTTTTGAAATAAAGCCGGTCGCCGCCTTGATCTCGACCGCCTTTCGGTCGAAGTAGACGGCGATCCCGCCGTTTTCGAGCGGCTCGGATGCGACGATTTCGGTCGAAAACGTAATGTGAAAATATTCGCGTATGCGTTTAAAACCCCAAATCGATTGGCTGTCGGTGTAGCCGGTCAAGACGTTGTTTTCGATCGAAAACCGCGAGACGGCAAACGGTATGAGCGCAAATCCCGTCCGCGCATCGGATGCGTTTTCGAGCGAGAGAATACACCCGCGTTCGGTCGGCGCAAGCGCCGCGCGCAGACGGTAGCGCGACAAATACACGTCGAGACGATCGGGCGCGACCGTAGCCCGATCGGGTCGAAAACTCGACCAGCGCAAGGACGGTTCGGCGTGCAACTTGCCGGTAAACGGCAATAGCAAAATATGTCCGTAGTCGCCTACCCAAGGACTGGGTTGGTGCGTTAAGCGGAATCCTTCGAAGGCGTGCGACGTCGGGTCGTAAAACCAGCCGCCGTTCGCGCCGTCGTTTTGTATACAAAAGTGCGCCATGCCGAACGGACAGGCGGTGACGGGATAGACGTTGCCGTTGGAAAAACGGCGTTCGTTGCGCGACCCGATTTTGGCGTTGACAAATTGTAAGACGCTCATTTTACCGCACTCCGTTTGCAATGCGCAGGGTGACGATCTTGCGCTTGCCGACCGTTTCGGCGAACGCGCGGCCGCAGCGCTTTAGGTCGGGCTGTTCGGTCATATCCGTCACCGAAATTTCGCGGGCGGCGCACACGCGCACCGACTCGCTTTGCTCGCCGAAATTGACAAACCGCAGGACGGTATTCCCCTGTCGGTCACACTTACACGCCGTCACGACCGCATTTTCGCCCGTCAACGTAAAGGGCGCGTCGCCGACGCGCATATCGGCGTAGCGATCGGGCAGATAATACAAGCGGTTGTACGCGGCCGATTGCACGACAAACCGCCCGCCGCTGTACTTTGTGCGGTCGAACGAGTTGACGGCGACCGAGAGACCGACGCGGAACTGCTTGGCCGCGACAAAATGCTGCGCCGGGGTGCGGTCGCCTACGAACAGGCCGACGCGGTGCGTGACGACGCCGAGGCTTTGATTTTCGGGCGCCAACCACTGCGCGCCGCCCGACACCGAATAGTCATAGCGGCGGCAAATGACGCCGTTGGCGCGCAGCAAGGTCAGCAGTATGTCGTTGCCGCACTTTTCCGCCTCGTGCAGTCCCTCGGTGTACAGCGCGAGGCCGTCGACGGCGACAAAGGTCGCGTTGCACATTGTGTACGACTCGCTGTAAGCGCCGTGATAGTCGCGGGGTTTTACGCTCCAGTCGAACGGGCTGTCGGTCAAAAGCGCGTCGCCCGCGTCAAAGGTGCGCACGCCCAGCCGCACGCGGTGATCGCGGCAGACGTTGTCGAGCGTGACGGCGAGTTCGAGCGTTTCGCTCTCCCCGCGCAAGGTCAGTTCGACGGTCGCCGTCATCGTCTTACGCGCCGCGTAGGGTGCGTCCGCTTCGAAATCGTAGCCGTCGGGCGCGTCGTAGCAAAACCGCAAGCGGCAGGTCTTAACGAGCGCGTCGGCGTCGACTTCGACCGAAACGGGACGGACGATCATCGCCGCATGACGCGTCGGGCGGAACAGATATTCGTCGCCCTTGTCGCAAGCGTCCTCGAGGTAAAACGGGTCGACATAGCTTTGCCCGGTTTTCTTATCGACGATTGTCAAATGCGCGCCGTCGACAATCAGCTTGTAGCGGCCGTTTTCGAGTGCGGGATCGGCCTCGATCGGTTTCCCCTTTTGGCCGACAACGACGGCGAACGCGCGCGCGGCAAACGGCGGCACGCTTGCAACAAAGCGCACCGTATAGCGATCGACGTCGAGTACGCCCGGCAGATTGAGCGGACTGAACACGTCGAGCTGCGCGCGTTTTTGATCGACTAGCTGATAAGCGACGGCGTTGCCCGCCCCGTCGACGATCGCAAAGTCGTCGACATGCTCCGATTGGGGTATGTCGAGCGTCGCCTCGATCACCTGCTCGCACGCGCGTTCGGTCGGATTGAACGCCGCCACCACGTAATTGCGGTCGTCGCGGTCGGGGTGGTCGATGTGCAAAGCGAGCGTTTCCAGCCCGCGGCGCAGCACTTCGTCGCCCATTTCCTCGATACGGCGATAGCTGTCGACCATGTACGCGTGTACCTCGTCGCGCGAGCAGCCGCAAATATTGTCGTGCGGGTGATTCTTCAACAGCTGTTTCCACAGATACGCCAATTCGCCTTGCGGATAAACGCCGTCGAATCCGCTCGCTTGCAAATAGGCAAACAGCGGCTCGATCTTGTTTTGCAACAGATCCTCTGCGCGCACGTTGGCGCGTTTTAAATAGGTACGCGACGAGCGGCAGCCTTTGAGCAGATCGCCGTCGTGTCCTTTGTCGAGCGCGCCCTCGTACACCGGCGGCCGGACGGCGTGTTCGGCAAAATAGCGCTCGATATAGCGCAGATAGTCGGCCAGCGTGACCTGCTCGATGTCGACGCCGTCGGCCTTTAATCCGTCGATGACCGTCCGTACGTCGGCCTGCGGGTCGAGGTGGTCGACGCCGTTCATCAAAAGAATACAGTCGGTCAAGCCGTCCTTGAAATTCTCGATATTCTCTCTCAAAAGCGCCTGCGCCTCTACCATGTCGGCCGGGATATGCTGCGCGTTGTTGTACCAGTGCCGCAAAAAGACCGCCGTCTTTTCGGTGCCGTCGGCGCCGCGCCAAATCAATTCGGGCGTCGCGGGCCGCTCGAACGGGCCTTTTTCCGCGTCCCACTCGACAAACTTATAGCCGCGCGCAAAGAAAAATCCGTCGACGCCGAAATTGTCGAGGATCTGCGGCAGTTGCGAGACGTTCCCGAACTGGTCGGGCGCATAGCCGACGCGCGAGCATTTGCCGAATCGTTCGGCGAGTTCGGTCCCGATCATCAGATTGCGCACCGTCGCCTCGCCGCTTGTCAAAAAGAAATCGTTTTGCAAATACCACGGCCCTACGACGATATTGCCGGCCGTGATATACTTCTTTAAAAGCGCCTCGTTTTGCGGCCGAATTTCGAGATAGTCCTCGAGTACGACCGTCTGCGCGTCGAGGTGAAAAATATATTCGCCGTCTTTTTCCAGAATTTCGAGCAGCCGATCGATCAGGCCGACCAAGCGCAAGCGAAACACCGAAAACGGCATATACCATTCCCGATCCCAGTGTGTATGCGATATGACCGCAAATTTTTTCCGTTTCATTGTATGATGATCTCTCCGCCGATTTGTTCGATTTGTATCCTGTACCGTCCGGACACGATCCGGCAAACGCCGTCGGCGTCCCACTGCGAAAACGCCTCGGCGCCCAACCGCAGCGCCACCGTCTTTTTGCCGCCCTTTTCGATCGCCGTCTTTTCAAACGCCCTTAGCCGCTTTTGATACGGCAGCGCCGCCCCGCCCGCTGCCGCCGACACGAACAGCAAAACGGTTTCTTTGCCGTCGCACGCGCCGATGTTCTCGACCGTAATCGACACTTCGACCGCCCCGCCGTCGGCAAGTTCGGCCGCCGTCGCGGGGCGAATGCGCAAGTCGGAATAGGCAAACCGCGTGTAAGAAAGCCCGTACCCGAACGCAAACTGCGGTGCGTTCTCCAAGTCGGTATAATTGCCGTCGACGCCGTTCTTTCGTTTCCAGTACGTCACAGGCAGTTGCGCGCTGCATTTGGGTACGCTGACCGACAGCTTGCCCGACGGGTTGACCTTGCCGCAAAGTATGTCGGCCAACACCGGTGCGGCCGCCTCTCCGTTGTAGAACATGTACAGCGCGCCGCGGCAGTACGACAGCATTTCTTCGGTACCGTACGGACGGCCGCCGCTGACGACGCACACGATATTTTTATTGACTGCCGCCAACTTTTTGACAAACGCCGTCTGGTGTTCGGCGATCTTAACTTCGGCCAGGTCGTAGCCTTCGCCGCAGTCGGCGGTTTCGGTCGCTCCGGCCACCGCTGCTCCGTTCTCCGCAAACTGCGTCCCGAAGTCGCGCTCGCTCGAGCCGCCCGCCACCACAATCACGGCGTCGACGTCGGCGGCCGCCGCGATCGCCGCCGCCTCGTCTAGACACCCGACCAAATCGAACGCGCGCGCATAACGCACGTCGGCGAACGTTTCGATAAGCGCCTGCCGCACCGTCTTGATCTTGCCGTCCTCTTGATACGACGTGTAGTCGCCCAGCAGCGCATACACCGAATCGGCGAGCGCGCCGCACAGCAAAATTTTGCTCTTTCTCGCAAGCGGCAGAATGCCGTCGTTTTTAACGAGCACCGGCGTTTCTTCGGCCATGCGCCGCGGCAGATCGCTCGCCTGTCGCCGTGCCGCCTTTTCGAGCAGCGGCTTATCGAACAGGCCGCAGGCGATCTTGACCGTCAGTATGCGCAGTACTGCGCGGTCGACGTCTGCCTCGTCGATCAGGCCGCGCTCCAACGCTTCGCCGAGCCGCGTCGAGGCCGCGTCCCAAAGTCCGACGTCTACGCCGGCTTTGACCGCCAGTGCGCCCGCCGCCACCGGGTCGCCCGTCAGCAGTTCCAAACGGTCAATCCCGAATCCGTCGGCCATGATAAGCCCACGAAAACCGCGGGCGCGCATCGACTCGAACAGCGGGGCGTTGGCGTGGCACGGCGTGCCGTCGACGTCGTTATACGCGGCCATAAAACCCCAAGCGCCGCCGTCGATCCCGCCGCGCACAGGGCTTAGGTGTACTTCGTGTAATTCCCGCGCGCCGATCCGCGCCGACGCCAGATTGCGGCCGCCCTCGCACGCCCCTTGCGCGCACACGTGTTTGAGGACGGCGACGCAGCGCCCGTCGCCCTGCGCGCCCTCGGCCAACGCCCGCGCCAACGTGTACGCCAAATACGGATCCTCGCCGTAGCATTCTTCGCTTCTGCCCCAACGCGGATCGCACAGCATATCGACGGCCGACGACAGCATCAGTTGCGTGCCGGTCTGCCGCAGTTCTTCCGAAACGCTTTCGCAACACGCCCGATACAGCGCGGGATCGAATGCGCAGCCGACGGCGAGATTGACCGGATACACGGGCGAGCCGAGCGACTGCGCGCCGTGGTTGGCCTCGCCTGTTATCAGCACGGGAATTTTGTGCGGGCTGTGCGCAAGCACGTAGCTCTGCACAAGATTGTACACCTCTACGCGGTCGCACATCGGAATACCCGTGCGCGCATCGGCGCCCGACCACGGATCGGCGCGGAACAGACCGTACAGGCAGCCGAGACCTTGGCGGCGGGCTACCTCGTCTTTGAATTTGTCGGTCAACGCATAGCCGTCTGCGGTTTTTCGGTAACACTCCCACCCGAACAGCGTCTGCGGAATCTGCCCCAGCTTTTCGGAAAGCGTCATCGAATGTAGCAGTGCGTCGGCGCGCGCGCGAGCCGACGCCATTTTGTTATCTGTGTCTTGCATAGACCTTTTATCCCTTAATGCCGGTAATGGTAATCCCCTCGACGAAATACTTTTGCGCGAACGCAAAGATCAAAAACGACGGGATCATGACCAGCATACTGGCCGCGCAAATAATATTCCAAGCGCGTTGCGTGCCGATCTTGCACTGGCTGAAAAAGATGAACAGCCCGTAGCCGAGCGTATACAGATTTTCGTCGGTCAAGTACAGTAACGGGCTGAAAAAGTCGTTCCAGCAACCGGTGAACGTAAAGACGGCGATCGTCATGATGATCGGCATACTCAGCGGCAAGGCGATCTTTATGAACTGAACCGGCTCGGACGCGCCGTCGATCTCCGCGCTTTCAAACAGCGACCGCGGAATGGTACTGACGAACTGCCGCACCAAAAACACGTTGGAGATACCGCCGCCCAAGAATGCCGGAATAATGAACGGATAGTACTTGTTGATCCAGCCGAATCCGACGTACATTTCGAACGTCGGGATCTGCAACACCGTACCCGGCACCATGATCATCGCCATCATCGCAAGGAATATATACTTCTTGTGCCTGACGTTGAACTTGCTGAACGCATAGCCGGCCATGGTCGAGGTCAGCGGCACGCCGATGACATTGGCGATACAGATGATCAGCGAGTTGCCGAGATACTTGAAAAACGGAAACCGTTGGAACACTTCCCGATACGCCTGCCCCGAAAAAGGACTGGGGATAAAGCCGTACGGATTGTTGACGATCTGATCGTTGGTTTTAAACGCAGTGACGATGACAGTAAACAGCGGGAACACTGTAAAGATCGCCAGCCCGATCAACGCGACGTTGAGAAGAATTTTTTTGGTCAAGCGTTTGCCGTTGAACGCGCGCTTGACGACCTTTTTATTGACAAATGCGTTTTCCATGTCCGTCTCCTCAAATGTCGTAGTCGAAGAATCGCTTGTTGATCAGATTGTACAGGCCGGTGATCACCATGATGACGACGAACAGGATCCAAGCAAGCGCCGAGGCGTAACCGAGTTGGAACTCGCCCGAATAGGCGTGCGAATACAGGTTGACCATGTAGAAGTTAACCGGGACGCCGACGCCCGTGCCGGAAATGACGTAGGCCTCTGTAAAGATCTGAATGCTGCCGATGATGCTCATCATCACGTTGTAGAAAATGACGCGCGTCATTTGCGGGAACGTCACGTGCCAAAACATCTGCCAGCCGTTGGCCCCTTCTAAGGAAGCCGCCTCGTAGTAGTCGCGCGAGATCCCCAGCAATCCGGCCAAGAAGATGACCATTTTGCCGCCGAACGCCCACAATCCCATTAAGATCATCGTCGGCAGCGCCGTTTTGGTACTCGACAGCCACATAGGCGGATTTTCGATCCCCAACCCGCGCAGCATGATGTTAATAACGCCTTGCGACGGGCTGAAGATGAAGCCGAAGGCGATCACGCTCGCTACGCCCGGTATGATCGAGGGTATGTAGTAAATAATGCGGAAACCCTTGATAAACGGGTGTTTGCTGGTCAGCAAGAGCGCCACCAAAAGCCCCATGACGTTGGTGATGATGACCGAAAATACGGCAAAGATCATCGACGTCCCCAGCGATTCCCATACATACGGGTCTTTAAACGCGCGCAGGTAGTTGGCGAATCCGACCCATTGCGTTTCGTCGAATCCCAAAAGCGTGCGGTTGGTAAAGCTGATGAACAGCGCGCGGAAAAAGGGATAGAGCGCCAGTCCGGTAAAGCCTATCAGTGCGGGCAGCATGAAAATGTAAAACCAAAAAACCTGCCTGCCCTTTCGTTTCAAAATCGTCATTGTTGTGTCCGTGACCTCCTGTCACAAGATTGTGTCGTACGGTAGGGTAAAACTGTTTAGAGTTGTGTTAAAACCTATGGAAAAACAGTAAAGACTTTTTGTCACACCGAGCGAAGTCAAGGAATGCACTAGGCGCATAAATTTATTATTTTATTCGCTTCGCTAGACCCCTCGGCTACGCTCGGGGTGATAAACTCATTTCCTTTCGGACATTTTGCCACAACTCTATGGCAATCTCTTGCGGCATGTGCGCTCCCTTTACGACATGTAGTTTTGGCGTATGTAATCGTTGGCGCGCTTGGTCGCCTCGTCCAATCCGTCCGAAACGTTGTACTCGCCCTCGAGGATCTTGGTGACGTAGTTCTGTACGATCGTCAGATTGACGTAGGTGAAGTACTTTTCGCTCGGCAGCGATTTGCAGTAACCGTTTTCGAGCGACTCGTAAGCTGCTTCGAGATTCTGCGGCGCGGGGCGCTCCGCTTTGGGAACGGCGAGCAACAACTCTTTGCCCGACGTGCGGCAAGGCGGATACGGATAGGCGTTCCATTCCTCGAACGAACGTTTGCGCGTCATGTATTTGATCAGTGACCAGGTCGCTTCGACCGATTTGCTGTTCTTGTAAATGCCGTAGGCCGATACCGCCAACTCTCCGCCGGCATGGTTGCCGTTGACCGCCGGCAGCAACTGGACGTCCCAGTCGAGGCCTTTGATCCCGCGGAAAATGCTCCAGTTGGAGATATGTCCGCCGTAATCCATGGCGTAATTTTTGGTCGAGAAGTCTCCGAACGTTTCGTCGATACCCGGTTTATTGGAAATGCGGTTGGCCGCAAACATTTTGTCGTAGTACCGTTGCAACCCCGCTTTCGCCGCAGTCGTGTTCAGATCTACATAGCCGTCTTTCATGAACTCACCGCCCGCTTGGCGAACATGGATCAGCCACTCGCCCCACCAGCCGATGGTAGAATAGCAACCGAACTTGGAGACCGCGCCGCCGCTTCTGACCGTCAGTTTATCGGCCGTGTCGTAAAATTCTTCATACGTCCAGTCGGCTTGCGGATACTCGACCAATCGGTCGGCGTTCGCTGGCGTCGCGTTAAACGCATCAAAAATGTCCTTGTTGTAGTACAGCAGGCTGACATTGAAGAACTCCGGCAAGTAGTACGTTTTGCCGTCGCGCTTGCACTTGTCCAGCACCGCGGAAATAAAGTCGGCCGAATCGACTTCCGCATCGTCGCGCGCGAGTAGCTCGTCAAGCGGCAACAGATATTTAAACTGATTGCCGATATGCACGTCGCCGCCCAAAATGAGGTCGGGTGCGTCGTTTTGCGCGATCATCGTTTGCTGTTTATCCTGCACCTGCCCGCCGCCGACGGGGATCAGGTTGAGGGTGTACCCCTGTTCGGCGTACTGCGTTTCATAACCGTTTTTGATGTCCGTCCAGTAGTCGATTTTGTCGGCCTCGTAGACGACGGTCACCGTCTTGCCGTCGACGCGCTTTTGCCCGCCGATCCCGAACCCCGCGCACGCCGTAAACGAGAACAGCGTCGCAAGCGCGATCATACCCACTATCATTGTTTTTGCTAATTTCTTCATACCCTTTTGCCGTACCGACCTTCCGCGCGGAAGGTCGGTCGACTTCTCCTTTAAAATTTTTCCCTCATCCGTATTCCCCGGCGCTTTTAGTCCGCGTCTGCCGGCAAGGCTTTGGCAAACGCAAATTCGTACAGTTCGATTTTGCCGGTTGATTGCAATGAAAGTTTAATACTGAGCTGTCCCTTTTTCTCTCCTTTCCAACTTTTCGATCCCGTACCCGCCGTAGGCGTCGCGTCGGGAATGGCGAAATATACATGGCACACGCCGTCACTGTCCGTCACTTCTTTTACCTTATCTTGATAATTGACATGAATCCAATGCCAGTCGTCTTGCGAAAGCAGCTCAAAACCGAAATTGTTTTTCATGGTGAAGTCGGATTGCGCTTTATAGGAAAGAACAAAGTAGTTATAGTCAGCCTTAAACTCCAACTGCCCTGTAAAGGCCTTTGTAATCGTCGCGTTTGCGTTCGTCGAGGTAATCAACATACCCCCCCCCCGCAACTTCTTTGGTGCAACTGCTTACCGTCAAACCGGCATCGTCGCCATAATCAACGATAACGGGGCTGTCTTCCGGAAGCTCGTTTACCAAGCCCAACGAATGCAATGCGATTTCTTTTAAAGCGGGGCCGGCTTGAATCTTGACCAGTACCGTTATCGCTTTGTTTGTCTGTCCGCGTAATGCTTCGGGAATCTCGTAATATACATGGTGTACGCCCGCTTTATCGATTACCGCTTTTGTCGCTGCATTATAATTGATATCGCCCGATATATCCTTGATTTGGAATTGGAACATTGCGTCCGGACTATAACCACCCAGCGGTTTAAACGCAAGTACAAAGTATCCGCTTTGCGGGAACGTGAGCGTGTACGACTTAATCAATTCCGACCAGTCTTGCCCTTGAACTTTGGCATATACGAGATTTCCGGTCGTCATATCCATGCGCATTGCCGCACCGTCATACATGATATAGAAATCGTCATGATAGTCCTTATATAGTCCGTTCGGCAATTTCGTGGAATTGTTTGCGGTAATCGTGTTCACGTTCAGCGTACAATAATCTTCAAACGTTCCTTCCTGCACTTCTCGGTTAAATACCGTAAACGATACCGTTTTGGTCTCTGCACCGGTCGCTGTCACTGTAATGACGTAACTGCCGACTTCGGTGATCTCGGTGCCGCTTGCGTATTCGGTCGCTTCGCTTCCGTCTTTTCGGATCGTCGCGGTACCCTTGTCGAAGGTCAGCGCCGGCCGATCGCGCCAAGCGATATTGATGATGTCGCCGTCCTCGATGCCCGACGTATTGATAACCACCTGCTTGACGACGGTAAACGAAATCGTGTGTTCGAACGTGCCGGCTTTAACCGTGACGACATAGCTGCCGACTTCGGTGATCTCGGTGCCGCTGATGTATTCGGCCGCTTCGCCGCCGTCTTTTCGAATCGTCGCGGTACCCTTGTCGAACGTGACTTGCGCGCCCGCTTCGGCGCTGTTGACGGTGGCGCCGTCGGCCGTACCCGAAATTTCGATGTCGGTGATCGGATCGGCGGTAGTCTCCAGACCGTTTAATTGGAACGTTTTTTCGTCGGACTTGCCGACGATGTAAAATTCGAGCAATACGTCGACGTTCTCGGACACACCGAAGAACTTTTGCAGATTGATCTCGTGCTTGCCGGTCTTGGTGGTGTCGATCAGCGTGATCTGCGGATTTGTCTTTTGATAGTTGACGTATTTGTTGGCTTTGATCGCCCAGGAGCCGACCACTTGCATCACATCGACGATCAAAAAGGGATATTCTTCGGTGTTGAAGTTGACGCGCTTATCGAAGTGGCCGTAGCCCTCGCTGCCGGTGATGACCGCCGTCGCGCTGTCGTCGCCGTCAAACCACTGGATATTGGCGGTTGCTGCTTTCCAGGTGTTGATCGTCTCGGCCGTCTTGTCGACATAGACGCCGCAGGGCGCGAGCGGCGCGATCTCTTTCGCGCTCTTGTAGTAGTCGAACACGCCGACCATGTCGGTATTGGCGTTGCCGACGATGTTACAGTCGACCCACACGGTCTGATCGGTCATGTTCCAGCCGTGTGCTTCGGCATAGGTCTTGACGTCGACGTAATACAGTCCGGCCACGTCGAACGAAACGTCGAGTTTTTCGTCGGCGTTCTCCTCGAGGCGCAGTACCATGGTCGCAGAACAGTTGACGACTTTTTCGATACGCACTTCGACGAACGGCCATTCGGTTACGTCGACGTGTTCGATCTTGCGGCGGGAAATGCCCCACGCCTGGCTGTCGGCCGGGTGCGACACGGTCAGGTTGCCGCCGACAAAGGAAATTTGCGAATCGGTGAAATAGTCGGCTTGCGGCACGTCGTCGACAAACTCGTCGGTGATCTGCCCCGTCGTGTCGGGCGGCGCGATCGAGAACCGTACCGAAACGGTATCGGCGTTGTCGTGCGTGACGGTCAAGAGATACGAACCGACTTGGGTGACGGCGGTACCGCTTGTATAGGCGGCGGCCGCGCCGCTGTTGCGGCTCAACGTTGCCGTACCCTTATCGAACGTAGGCTTTACGTCGCTACCGTAGGCGTATGCCTTGTTGTTCTCCACACCGGTGACGGTAATGACTTCCTTCTCGGGCGGCTCGTCGTCCCCGCCGGGCGTTACGACGGGCGGTTTGGGATCGTCTCCGTTCGGACCGGGCGTCGGGGTTTTGTCGCCGCAAGCCGCGACGCCAAGCGCCAACACGAGCGTCAGCAGGCCGACGAGCAGCCATCTCATTTTTTTCATTTTCCTACTCCTCCTAAAAATTTATCTGACGGCGCAGACACGTTGCAAGACAAGCGTATCGTTGTCGGTGGCAAGGCGTATACTGCCGAAAGTTACATGTGTGTTTTCTCCGTCGAGTACGATCTTTAAGGATACGGTCGCATCCTTGCCGCGCATTTCTTTGGGCAAAAAGTCGGTGAGTTCGTACTTGAAAACGCCTTTTTTGGCGCGGTTGTACATCTTGCTGTACACGACTTCGTAGATACTCTTGACTTCGTACTCGAGGCCGTTTTCGTCGACGATGTAGACCAGCCATTTGGCGCCGTAGGTCAAGTCGGGGACATCGAGAACGAGGTAGTTCGCCTTATTCGTATTCAGCGTGAACGTCTCGCTCGTCGTCACCGAATGCACGGTGTCGACGACGTTCTCGTACAGCGTTTTGCCCTTGACGAATGCGTAGCCGTCGAACACGACGCCGACGTCGTCACCGGTCGAGTCTGTGTAATTGTTGAGCACATAGAAATCGAGACGCATATTGACGACGCCCGTGCGTTTGAACAGGTCGGCGATATTGACCTCGAACGTCCCCGCCTTGTTGCCCTCTTTGACGGTCAAGTCGGTGCCCATCGTGCCGTCGTTGCACTTGACGCCGTAGCTTGCGCCCTTGACGTCGCCGATCTTAAAGCGCAACACCGGGGTTTCGCTCAGGTCGACGGCGATACCGGTCTTGAAGATCGAGCCGTAGCCGACGCCGGGGTTTCTGTTTTGCAGGCGGCCGGTCGAGGACACCGGGAACGCCCAGTTGCTGCCCCAACCGTTGACCATTTGATATTCCCCGTCTTTCAGTCCTACCGCCGGCACGAAACCGGTAGCGGGATCGAAGCCCTCGGTCGTATCGGTCACTTGGTCGCTTGTCAAACGGATCTTTTTGACGGTGATATTGTCAACCGGCGTCTGTCCGCGGCGGAACGTGATTTCCATCGCGTAATGCGCGGCCGCATCCAGTTGCATATCGGCGACTTTGAGCTTAATAGGCACGCCGCGTTTGACGGAGGCGACCGACGTTTGGTAGGCTTTTTCCGCGCCGTCGAATACCGTCACGGTTGCCGCGATAAACCCGTTTTGCTGGTCGGTCATACCGTCGAACACGATCTCCATATCGGTGTACTGCGCCGGGTCGAACGGCGGCAACGAGAATCGGTTGTTGGCGACCATGTCGCTGCCGTTGGTGAGCGTCAACATGCCGTCTTCTTTTGTTACGGTCGCGTTGGACGTAAACGTCAGCGTATTGAGATCGTATGCGTCCGTGTGCGCGGTCTCTTTGACAAAGCGCTGTTTTTGAATGGCAAAGCCGCGGTTATAGCCCTCGCTGATCCAGATGACTTGCACGGCTTGCGTGCCGGTCTTACCGGTGATCTTTACTAAGTCGAAACGGTAGTTCGGCAGGTCGAAGCCGGCCGCTTTGTCGATCAGCGTATAGGTGTCGTCGCCGATCTTGACCGCCAAGGTAAACGTCGCTTCGACGTTTTTGCAGAACGGATAGAAGTCGAACAGCGGATATTCGCTCAGATCGACGGTATATGTTTTGGTGAACGTGTCGATGTCGTAGCCCTTGTACGACGGTTTGGAGATCGCCATATAGCCGGTCGGCCGGCGGTACTTCTCGGCGTCGGTCGGATAGTTGTTAAAACCGTTGTTATCGCAGATGAGCGCAATCGGCCCGGTGTATTTTTGCGGGTACGCCGTCCAACCGGACAGCGAGTCGCCGCCGGCGGGGCGCGGCTCGTTGAAGTCGTCCTGTACGCCGATCTCGACGCCGTTCGCCCGCAGAGTCGCCGTTTGGCTTTCTTTGTATGCGTTGCCGTTTGCATCGAATGCCGTCGCTTTCAAGTACAGCGTGCTTGCGTCCTCAAAACCCAGTTTGAACACGCCGCTCGCCGAATTGCGCACCGTGGTATTGTAGTCGCTAAAGCGTCCGCGCGAGACGTACAACCGATAGTACGCAGCACCCGCCGCCGTGACCGTCGCAGTCGCGCTGTCCGACTCGATGTCGGTGACGGATAGCGTTGCGGACGTATCGACCGATCCGGCTTGCGCCGCCGTTTCGCTCGGCGCGATCTTGATATGCGCGGGCGTTTTGCTCTCCAGGCGGATCGCAATGCCGTTTTTAAGTTGCGCAGCGGTAAACGTGCCTAGGGTTTTTCCGTCTCGGGTGACGGTGTAACTGCCGACGGCGTAATGCGGGAATGTGATCATACGATCGCCCGCTGCGCCGAAGTTGTACAGTTTATAGGCGTTTTCGGTATTCGACAGATGCAACCATGTGGCCGTATAGTTGAGAACCAGTACGTCCGGATCGACTGCTTTGCCCAGAACGGTGTACATCATCGCGCCCATCCAAATCTCGCCCATGCCGTACATCTCTTTGCTGTGGCGGTTGACGCTCATCGCGCCGCCGTCGGCCAAACCGTTATCGCCCAGCGCGCCGGTCGGCTGCTCGAACGGGACGTACAGTGCGTCCAGCCAATCGGAGTGGCCGCCCAAAACGCCTTCGGGATAGCCGTTGACCGGCAGGGTCGACATCGCCGATTCGCGCAGTTGGTAATACAGTTGATATAAAAGCGGGTCGTCGGTGTACTCGAGAATGGGCACGAGCAGTTCGAGCGTCTCGACCATTTCCCAAAACGCTTCCCACCGCTCGTAGGCGCAGGCATAGCCGTAGCCGAGCGTTTGGAAATACGTGTGCGGGTGCGAGTTGTGGAAGTAGAAGAAGTACACACCGCGCGATGCTTGCAAAGCGTAGTTAAGGTACGACTTCTCGCCCGTCATTTCGTACAGTTTCAAGTTCATGCGCGCGATATAGCCGACGCTTTCGGGCTTGGGCGCGTGTCTTAACGACGACGAGCGCTCGAAGCCTTGCTTATTGGCCTGGTCGGTCGCCTTACGCATAAACTCGAGATATTCGGCTTTGTCGCGTTCGTTGGTGGTGATCTCCGAGGCGATGTACATACAGTTCGCCCACATCGCTTCCGCGCCGCTCGAGCCGCCGTTCTCGAAGTCGAGTTTCGGCGTGCCGTCAAGCCCCCACTCGATCGGTTGCTCGAAGTTCTCACCGCGCAAACGTTTGACCATGACCATCAATTTTAAGTACGCTTCTTTGAGTTCGGCGTTGTCGGTCAGGATCGCCAGTTCGCCCAAATAGGCGCAGCGGGTAAAGTACTTGAACGCGCCGAAGTTTTTGGAGTTCGGCCCCATGTACGAGTCGACGGCGCCGTAGTCGTTGCCGAAGCACTGCAAGAAGAAGAAATATTCGTCGGTGTACTCTTTATACGCCGGAATGCTGTTGAGCGGCATGATAAAGCACTTGTTGTACTTGGGATCGGGGCGCACGAATTGCAAAAGATACTTCATGGCAAAATCATAGAGATCGTTGTCCCCCGTCACTTGCGCATAGCGGATCATACCTTTGAGCTGGTCGAGCGTGCCGCCCGCCTCGACGCCGCCGTTATTGTAGCCATACGGTCCCCAGCCGTAGTCGTCGCCCAAGGGACGGCCGCGGGAATCCAGCTCGTCGTACATGGCGCCGTATACCGCTTCGTCCCAGTCGGTGACGTTCATATTGGAATTGGCCGCAAACAGCGACAGCGGGTCGATCTCGTACAGTTTGGCATACTCGCTGCGCGCGTCGTAGATCAGGTCGTAGAACGAATCGTACGTACCCGGACGCACGCACACGCGCTCGATGAACGTGTTGTTCTCGCTTTGCCGCAACATGCCGTCGCTCGACAGCATACCGGCCTCGAAATAGTCGTTTAAGGCGACTCTGCGACGCGCCGTATTGAAACAGCCGGCCGTATCGTACAGGTCGATGACGTCGATATATGTAAACACTTTGTTTTCGTCGTCTTGCCGCGTCAGCTTACCGGCCAGCGCCGGGAACGAATACGGCAGCGAGTACTGCGTGTCGTCCGCCTTGCGCGAAAGGATGTAGCCGTACTCGGTGTACTCGTCGACCTTGCTCTTGAACGAGAACGACACGTCGCCGACGTCGAGTTTGTAGTCGTGCGGCGGGGTCAGCGTCACGCGACGCTCGACGAACTGCGAGTCTGCCGAAACGGTCAGCGTCGAGGTAAAGCCCTTGCCTTGCAATGTGACCGCCTTTTTGTTCGCCTCGTCGGCCGAAACAGTCACCGTTTCGACAAAGCCGCTGACGTGCTTATCGAGACCGTCTGCGTCGGACGTAGACAGCACGTTGAAATAGGCGCCGTCCTCGTGGAGATTGCCGTCGGCGTCGACGCGTCCGGATGCGCTGGTAAACACTTTTTCGGCGCTACTGCCCTTCATGGCGTAAATGCCGTCGAACAGCCAGTTGTTGCCGCTGTGTCGGAACACCCATTTGGTCACGCCGGCGACGCCGATCTCCAGCGTCGAATCCGACAGCGACAGCGTCGGCGTGTACGTCTTAACGGTCGTGTCCGTATAGTCGCGCGGGCCGTCCTCCGGCTCCGACTGCTCTTTCTTGCGGCAGGCGATCGCGCCCGACGCCAGCATCACCAGCATCAGAACAGCGCAAAATACGGCGATCCATCGTCTTTTTTTCATTGCTCAACACTCTCCTTTTGGTTTTTACTGTTTACTTTTACCGACTGCCGCTCGACAAGTTTGGCGTTTAAGCAAACCTGTCGGCTTTGCGCGTCGTAATAGCCGATTTGTTCCCGCAGCAGTCCGAACGCGACGCGTCCCAACTCGAACCGCGGTATGTGCATGGTCGTCAGCGGCGGGTCGAACTGCTTGACGAACGGCATATCGTCGAACCCGACCACCGAGAAGTCGGCGGGAATGCGCTTATCATGCGCCTTGATGATCTCGTACACGTCGTGCGCAATGCTGTCGCTGGCGCAGACGACCGCAGCCCCGGAAGTCTTGCGTACATAGTCGGCAAACGCCACGTCGTCGAACGGTCGGCTTTTGCCGTCCTTGCCGATAATGTCGGTATGGGCGACGCCGTATTCGCGGCAGGCCGCCAAAAATCCGCGGTAGCGCTCGTCGTAGCTGAGCGCCCAGTCGACGTCGCCGACGAACGCCAACTTGTCACAGCCCGATCGAATCAGATATTCGGTCATTTTATACGAGTTGCCGTAGTTGTTGACGCGCACTTCGAAGCAGTCGGGGTTGGCGTCGATGAGATCGACAAACACCTTGGGCATATTGAGCTTTTTGAAGTATTCGGCCAGCTTTTTGTCCATTTGCCGAATGACGATCAACCCCCAAGGTTTGGAATCGATGATGCGGGACACGAACTGTTCGACGTCCTCGCCGTCCTTGAGACTTAAGATATTAGCGATAAATTTCTTTTCGAGCGCCGAATTTTCGATCCCCGCAATGATCCGGGTGAAAAAACTTTCTTCGCCCAAATATTCTTCGCCGATGATGACGGCAATGCGCTTACTGATTTTAAGCGATGCGTGCGGCGTCTTAAAATAGCCCATTTCGACGGCTTTGGTGATGATATGCCGTTTCATCTCCTCGCTTACGCCGTACTTGTCTGTCAGCGCATACGAAACCAGGCTGCGCGACACGCCCAGCGCTTTGGCTATTTCGGTCATCGTTACCTTTCTCATCGGCACCTCTCTTCTAATGTTGCCCTTTCCGTCTTTCGACAAACGCGATCGCCGGCGCTTTTTCGCAGTGCGCGCCCGATCGGATCAACAAAACAATTTCGTTGGTATAGACTTTGCCGCCTGCGTCCCGCGCCTCTAAGACAAAGCGCATCGAACTGCCGCGCGGCACCTCGAACGCGATCGTCCCGGCGCGAACGCTTTTGCCCGCTCCCTTCACAGTTGCCGCAAACGCATGTTCGGTTATAAGTCCGTCGACGTCGACCGTCACAAACAGTTCGAACGCGCCGCAACGCTCGCTTGTCAGGAACACATCGGCGGTGAAAGCCTCGCCCGGTCGGTAAACCAACTTGTCGTATCGCATATTGGGATTGACGGCCGCATAGGCTTGCCGCACCGCGTAATAGGCGGCTTTGGGTTGACAAAAGTAGTCGACCAGGTTGGTACAGCACAGATTAGGATACGGTTCGTCGAACTGCCAGATGATGCTGCCGCTGTTGCGGAACGCGCGGCGGCGGTTGGCCTCGACGGCGTAGCGCAGCGCTTCGGCCTGCAAATACTGGCTGAGCGCGATCTGTTCGGCAACGTCGGCGGCCTTGCCGAAGATCTCCTCGGTACGGGGCATTTGGTTCCACCACTCCGCTTTATGCCGCCAGATATAGTTGTCCGCAATGTACGACAGGTTGCGTTGCGCGGGCGTCAGCATTTTTTCGATCGCCGACGGATTGCAAAAACCGTCGACGCCGAACTCGCCGTGTAACAGGCAGTCCGATCGGTTATACAGATCGTAGTGCTGCGGGCTGCCGGTAAAGTCCCACGGTCCGTGTACGTCGTGGTGCAAGCCCTGTCCGAATAGCGTCGGTTTCAGTGCGCTGTTCGGGCCGGACGCCGTCGTCGGGAACATGGCGCGCGTCCCGTCCAAGCGGTCGACGATCTCTTTTAATGCGGCCAAATTGGGGTGCGAGAAGTCGAGCGGTATCCAGTTATCCATCAGCTCGTTGCCGCCGCAGTACACGGCAAGCGACGGGTGGTTGCGCAGCCGTTTGACCGCGCTTTCAGCCGTCGCTTTGAGCGCCTCGATCCCCGCCGGAATGACGGTCGCGCAGTTGTCGATGCCACTGCTCGACTGCGGAAAATCCTGCCACACGAGCAAGCCCAGTCGGTCACACTGATTGTAAAACGTTTCGGTTTCGATCAGGCCGCCGCCCCAGATCCGTATGAGATTGACGTGCATTTCTTTAGCGAGCGTCAACAGCGTCCGATACTTTTCTTCGGTCATCTTCGCCCGCGACATCTCGATCGGCACGAAGTTGACGCCTTTTATGTAGATCTTTTCGCCGTTGACCGTCAGCGTATACGGCAGGCTGCCGGCCGGCGCGTCCTCGTTTTCGACAAAGCGCACTTCGCGGAAACCGACGTTATACGCTCGTTGCCACAGTATTTTTTCGTCCGCAACGACCGAAAGCGTGCCGCGATACAGCGCGGCCTCACCCGCCCCGTTACAATACCACAGGCGGGGATTTTCGACTTGCAAGCGTAAGCAACCGCTTGCGCCGCACGTCTCGACCGTCTGTCCGTCCAGTTCGAAACGAACGCGGCTTTTGTCGGGTATGTATTTTCCGCTATACTCGACGGAAACCGCGCCCGACGGGTCGGCGACGATGCGCGCCTCGAGTTCGGGGCCGGTTTGCAATACGACCGGCGCGACAAGCCCCAAGCTGACCAAGCGCGGGCAGAAGTCCCACTTGAAGTCGTAGCGGGTGCGCTGCGCGGTGATCTTCGAGGTATAACCCGACTGGTTGAGATTCTCTTCGGGGCATTCGACCATGACGATTAGCGTGCCGCTCGTGCCGGCGTACGCCGACAGGTCGACGGCAAACGGGACAAAGCTGTTATAGTGCCGCCCCAAAAAGCGATTGTTGTAGTAGACGGAGAACGCGCCGTCGACGCCCTCGAAACAAAGGCGCGCGTCGGTCGGAACGGAAATGCGGGCGCGGTACACCCACCAACGGTTTGCCACCCACTCGCAGTGATAGGAATTGACGTCGAGCATCGGATCCTCGATGACGCCGCACCGCAGCAGCGTATCGTAGATCGATTCGCCCGGTAATACGGCGTATTCTTCGGTCGCCGAGGCCTGCGTAATACCGTGTTCGACGGTGAACCCGAATAGCGGGACGTTGGCGTAATATCCTTGTACTGTCCAGTCCGTAATCCTCTTTTCCACTGCGCACCATCCCAAATCGCCGATTTCGGGCAACGCCCGAACGTCTGCCTTTTCACAACGTTTTTTTCTGACCTTTTGCTTACAATTTAATTATAAAGTACCCCCTCCCGCTTGTCAATACCTACATTCTTTCGTGTCCTTATGTTTTACTTACGTTTTGACGTTTTGCTTACGTTTGCATTTTTCTTGCTTTCTTTTACGCTTTCGCGGCAGCAAAAAAGGCGCCGCTTACCTTGCGCGACGCCATTGCCTGAAAAAATATATGTATCGTAGTTTACGGACGGTCGGCCTGTAAAAGCGCGGCGACTTCGGCGATCGGCTTTGCCGTCAATTCCACCCATGCCGGGCGAAAGCCGCTTGCGAGCGCGTTGCGCACCGACGGCAAATTGCACCAAGCCGCACAGTAAAACGGAATTTTGCCGCGGCGGAAAATCTCGTCGGCCAGCTTTGCCGAAAGCGCTGCGGCAATCCCCTGCCGTCGGTAAGCCGGCAATACGTCGATACCGATTTGCCACATGCCGTCGCAATCGGCAGAGGCCCCGGCTGCGCCGACGGGACGCGCGCCGTCATATGCGACCAGCAACAGACGGTCGTCCTCTTTGCGCTGTATACTGAGCGCATTGCGCCACTGCGGCAGATAGAACGGCGCGAGCGACGGCGGCTCGAACAGCCGTGTCGGATACGGACATGGCGGCGACGGCATATGCGCCGACACCGGCAAGAAGTATTCCGCCATGTGACATGTTTGCAAACCGAACGGCGCCAACAGCTTGTCCAGTCTATGGATACCGGGCGTCTCGAACCCGTGCGCCGGGGACGTTTCCGCCAAATACGTTTCGACGGCCGGCCGCACATCCCGACGACAGGACGCAACTACATTCGCGCCGTAGGAAACCAACTGACAGTCAAACGGCAAGCGCAAATATCGCCTTGCGCCCTCGACCGCGCCCGACTCGACAATGACGTTCTCACGCGCAAAAAAATCGTCTGCACGGCAGCACAGTTCGCGCGCCGACTGCGCTGCGGCGCACTTAAGCATTGTCTCCGCCGTCATATCAAATCACCAACCCGCCGTTGACGTGGAGTACCGTGCCGGTTACAAAGCTGTCGGCCGACGCCAGATACGAAACGGCGGCGGCAATATCGGTCGGCTTGCCGATCCGCCCTAAAGGCGTCTCGTCGCAAAGCGCGTCCAGATCCTGTGCCGAAAAGCCGCCGAGCATATCGGTTTCGATCGCCCCCGGCGCGACGGCGTTGACGGTCACGCCCGAAGGCCCTACCTCTTTTGCGAGCGCTTTGGTCAGACCGATTACGGCGGCTTTACTCATCGAATAGACCGTTTCCATTGCCGCGCCGGTCACGCCCCACATCGAAGAAATATTGACGATACGGCCGAAACGTCCGGCGATCATGTCGGGCAAAAAGGCGCGCGTCGTCAAAAACGCGCCGCGGCAGTTGGCGTTCATCACGGCGTCGTAGTCGGCGTCGGTCGTGTCTTGCAACAGCTTGTACAACGACACGCCGGCATTGTTGATCAGCGTATCGACCGTGCCGAATGCGCTGCGGCATTCGCGGTACAATGCTTGCACTTGTTTTGCGTCCGTCACGTCGCAGGCGACCGCCAACGCGCGCACACGGCCGTTCAGTTCGTCGGCTAGCTGCGTAGCTTGCCCTTTCGAGTTTCGATACGCGATGACGACGTTCATGCCGTCTGCGGCCAATTTTCGGGCAACAGCGGCGCCGATCCCTTTCGCGCCGCCGGTAATGAGTGCTGTCCTCACCTGTTTTTCTCCATAGGCCGCTTTGATAGACGCGCGGCTGATTTCGTTGTATTTTATTTTGTTGCTCGTCGCTTTCGATTGCGCCGACAGACGACGTATGCGCTCAATAATTGTCGGGCAAATCGTTTTCGAACAGAACGGCCAAATCGGCCGGCAGAGTGCGCAAACAAGCAACAGCCTCTTGCAACGTGTCGACTAAAATGACGGCGTTTTCATGCATACCGGCGGCGATCGCGCCCTCTTTGATCTGCGCCCCGCGCGCGCCGACCAAAATCGCGGTATCGCACACCGCGCCGATCTTCTCGCCCAGCGCGCGGTTGCAAGCCGCCTCTTCCTGCCCCAGTTCGACCATGCCGGGGGTGACGATCACCTTGTAGCGGTCGATCTCTTTGAGCACGCCCAGCGCGTTGGCCGCGCCTTCCGGGTTGGAGTTGTAGGCGTCGTCGATGATGATCATGCCGTTTTCCTCGATCAGTTCGAGGCGGTGCGGCACGGGCTGCAACGTCTTGACGGCCTCGGCCGCCTCTTGCGGCGTGACGCCCAAACTGAACGCGACGGCAAGCGCCATGGTGGTAAGCCCCGCGATGTGCTTGCCCAACAGTTTGGTGGTAAAATGCGTCGTCTCGCCGTTGACGGTAATATCGAATTCGGTGCCTTCGGACGAGACGCGTACATGGTCGTAGGTGATCTCGGCGTCGGTGTCGGCCGCCCCCGTCAGCATACGCGGCTCACGCGTTTTCGTGAACATTTCGATGTTGTCGGTGCTGTCGGCGTTGAACACGGCAAGCCCGGACACCGCCAAGTTTTCGATCAGTTCGTACTTGGTGCGCTTGATATTCTCGCGGCTGCCGAACGTCTCCAAATGCTGATTGCCGATCCCCGTGATCAGTCCGTAGTTGGGTACGACGATCTTGGCGAGTTCGGCAATGTCGCCGACGTTGCGCGCGCCCATTTCGGCGATCAGTACCTG
This sequence comes from Clostridia bacterium, assembly GCA_022791055.1. Classification (GTDB taxonomy): domain Bacteria; phylum Bacillota; class Clostridia; order Christensenellales; family Pumilibacteraceae; genus HGM11386. Next base: position 60,926 of record JAAVYI010000029.1, read on the forward strand.
CGTGTCGTCGGTCAGATCGTTGTTGACCGTGCGCGCAAGCCCCAGCGGCGTGTTGTAACTGGCTTTCGACGCGCACACCGTGTATTTTGTTTCGAGCATACATTTCAAGATCGCTTTTTCGGTCGTTTTGCCGAAACTGCCGGTAATGCCGACGCGGATCAGTTCGGGCATTTCCTTTAAATATTTGGTCGCCCGCACCTTATAGCCGTAGTTGTTGAGCGTCTCGAACGGTTTAACCAGCCAATGCGCCAGCGTCACCGAAAACGGCACCAACATCAGCAGCAGCGCAATGAGCGTATACGATACGCCGATGATCCCGCCCAGCCAAATCAAAAAGAACGTTTCGGCCGCGTACAGCACGGCGGCCACGGTGACAAAGCGCACCATGCGCGGCGTGTACTTGACCGGCGTTTTGTTGACTTCGCGGCGGTTGAGCGCGATGAACAGGATCGAAAAGCCAAGGAAAAAGATATATCCGATATAGTACCAGTACGAATAGCTTTTAAAGCACATGTAAAATACCAGCATACCGATCAGCGAGAAAAAGCCCGCGCCGAAATAGCGGATGAGATAGTCGCCGCGCGTGATGCGGAACCAGTTGACCACGCCCTTGACCTTGTAGCCGCCGAGCTGGTACATCTGGAACATTTTGACCGAAACCGCCGTCAGCAGCGCCGACGAAAGCACGGTATATAGTATCGTCATGGTAAGCTGAATCATTCGTCCATGCTCTCCCTGTCACAGAAATTGTCCTTCATTTATAAAAACGCCTCGAGTATGCGGTGGAATGTCGGCATATTATCCACATATGCGTAATGTCCGCCATGTAGCGTGATCAGCGCACAGTCTTTGACCGCCTTTTCGATACGCCGCGCCATGTACAGCGGCGTGTCGCGGTCGTCTTTACCCCAAACAAGCAGCGTCGGGCAATCGATATAGGCTAGCTCCGGCTCGAGAAAGGTATTGACCACGCGCTTGAATACGCCGCGCATCGTCTCGTCGAGCGCCCGATAGTCGGCGCTGCCGCCGCTTGGGTTTAGACCCAACTTGCGTTTTAGCTTGAACGTGCCGACTTTCCAGTAATAGCGTAGGCCGCGCCGCGGTTTCATGCCGGCCGCGTCGACCAACACCAGTTTTTCGACCGCGTCGAGTTTTCCTAAGATGATCGACACGCGGCCGCCGAAACTGTGTCCGACCGGAATAAACCGCGAATAGCCGAGCGTTTCGGTCAACGCGACAACGGCGCGGGCGTACTCGTAGATACCCCAGTCGGGCGGCGGCGGCGGTGAAGCCCCGAATCCGGGAAAGTCGATGAGCAGCGTCTCGCGCCCGAATGCCGATAAAAAATCGAACGTGCCGCGAAAGCTCGCCGTACTGCCGCCCCAGCCGTGTAGCAGCACGACCGGCGTTCCGTCGCCGGTATTACGCAGATAGTGAATCCCGTCGGAAACGCCCTCTTGCATGTTTAGCCGCCCTCCCGTCGCAAAGCATTAGATATTCTTTGCCATGACCACGGCAGTCCCGCTTTTGTAATACTGCTTGCGCGTCGCTATCGGCGCAAATCCCTTTTCGCGGTACAGCCGCATCGCCGGATTTTGCTCATTGACCTCAAGCAGCAGCCGCGTCGCCCCGCGCGCTCTCGCCTCGCCGATCAGCGCGTCGAGCAGCGCGCCGCCGATCCCCTGTCCGCGACGGTCGGGCACGACGGCGATGTTGGTGATCTCCGCATCCTCGTACAATACTTGCATTCCGGCGTACCCCGCGCCGTCGTCGGCGATCAGATAGACATACGTTTCGCCGACAATCGCCGCCCCAATATCCTCGCGGCTCCAGGGACATTCGATGTACGCCTGTTCCAGTCGGTACACCGTGTCGACGTCGTCCGCCGTCGCGCGTCTTATCCGCATGTTACCGCCCTCCCGTATAAAATATCTTTGAACGTGTAGGCGCGGCGCAGACGGGCAACAGTCCGTGGAACGACGTCGGGATTGTACATCGCCGTACATGACCGCGGCGTTTCACGGAGCGTAGCCCGTATCCGCCGATGCCTACGCTTTCAAAGCTCGGCCTGGGACTTGCGGACGTACAAAGGTACGATCTCGCTGTACGGTACCGCATCGGCCGTATGCGCAAGCACCGCGCCGATCAGCCCCTGCCCGGCCGCGCATTCTCCGAAACGCGCGCATACGCTGTCGGTGACAACGGCACAATCGGCGTGCGCGGCGATATAGGCTTCGGCCTCGTCGAGCGTCAGGCACAGCGGGCCTTCCAAAAACCGTTTGCCTACGTCGAAACGGGCAATATAGCAAAAGCCGTTGCCGGCGTCGCCGACCGTGACGGTTGCGCCGTCGCTCTCTCTATTATATGCCAGCACCTCGCATAGCGTGACGGGAATGACCGGTTTCTCAAGTGCATAGGCCATCGCGCGTACCGAACTGACGCCGATGCGAATGCCGGTGAACGAGCCGGGGCCTACGACCACCGCCAGCGCGTCTAAATCGCTCGGCCGCAAACCGACTTCGCAAAGCAGCGCTTCGACGGCCGGCATCAGCGCAACCGACGCGCGCCGCCCGTTCGGGTCGCGGTAAAACCGCGTCACTTCGCCGATAAGCGCGATTTCGGTTTCGGCACCGGCCGTATTGACGGCTAAAATCGTCATAACTCGATATGCCTCGCTTTCTCGTTCTCGCTCTTGCGATACAGCACGATCTTGTTGCCGATCGCGGTGATCGGCTCTGCGTGCAAGCGTTTTGAAAGCGTTTCCAAAACGACCGCAGGCGATTCGGCGGTTTTTAATACTGTCAGCTTGACCAACTCGCGCGCGGAAAGCGCGTCGTCGACGGCCGCGGCGACTGCGTCGGTCACGCCGTCCTTGCCGACTTGAAAGATCGGCTGTTCGGCGGTCGCCAAACTTCTAAGTTTTGCCCGTGTTTTGCTTGTCATCGAATGTAAGCTCCCTTCCTCCGTCCTTACACGCAAAGCGTACGACCGTCGTGATCCGCGGCATGAATGCCGTCCCTAAGTTCTCCGCCCACTCGACCACCGTCACGCCGCGCGGGTCGGCCAAACATTCGGTCAACCCCGCCTCTTCGGCCTCTTCGAGCGAAGCCAGTCGATAGGCGTCGTAGTGGTACAGATTGAGCCGCCCGGCGTAGTCGTTCATCACGGTAAAAGTCGGGCTGGTCACCGTTTCCGTGATGCCCAGTCCTGCCGCCAGTCCTTTGGTGAACAGCGTTTTGCCCATGCCGAGATCGCCCTCGAGCGATACAACTTCGCCGCCCTGTAGCCGCGCGGCAAACCGCTCGCCCAGTCGGAAGGTGTCCGCCGGTGTTTGCGCATAGTACGTCATACTCAATAGTATACACCTTTTCCGCGCGTTTTGCAACCGTTACGGACTGCCAAATTTTTAAGCATCCGTTTGCTTTTCGACAGCGTTTTCGACCGGCGGTGCGGGTTCGTCGACCGCGGCGGCCGTCTCTGCCTGCGTGACCGTCTCGAAACGCTTTTTAGGCGTAAGCACATATTTTTTCAGCATAAACGAAAGCCGCTTGTATAGGAAGAACACCAAGATCGAGATCGCCACCGATTTGATCGCGTTGAATGCCAGCACATACGGCCACAGTGACGCGAACATATCGACCGCGCCCGCGCCGGCGAACAGCGGGAAATTGATATAGCGGTTACACACGAGCGATATGCCGATCTGGCACACGCAGCCGATTCCCAATCCCGCGGCCACCCATGCCCGCCCCTTTTTGAAACGGTACAGCACCGTAGGCACGACAACGAACGCCGTCACGATGATAAAGTTGGCCAATTCCCCGACGCCGCCGGTCGAGGACTTGGTACCCCAGATCAAAAGCTGTTTAACGCCCTCGATGACGATCGCGCCGGGCAGCCCGAACATATAGCCGCCGAACAGCGTCGCAAACGTCGAAAAGTCCAGTTTCAGAAAGGGCGCGGCGGGAAAGATCGGAAATTCCAACCAACTCAAGCCGTAGCCGATCGCCGTCAGCATGGCGAGCGTCACAATGGTGCGCGTACTGAAAAATTTGTTTTGCATAAAAAACGCCTCCTGTTTTTGCAACCGGAGACGTGAAAAATTGCTTTACAAAAAAGCCCTACTTTCAACTTATATCATCCCGACTGTACGGTCGGTCAAGGAATCACACCTTGTCGGCAGCCCGAATACAGGCTGTTCGCGGACTTTTACCGCCGGTGGGGACTTGCACCCCGCCCCTAAGTTGTAGGTACAGTATACTATATATATGCGAAAAAAGCAAGCGTTCGGGCAAAAAATTTCGGCTATTCGATTTCCCCGTCGACGTAAAAGCGGTAGAACGCGCCTTGTTCGGTTTGCGTTTTGGCCGCGCGAACGCCGTAGACGCGCTCGATAGCGCCTGCGGCGAACACGGCCTCGGGCGCGCCGACGGTCACGACCTTGCCGCCGTCGAGCAGGACGACGCGATCGGCCATGCGCAGCGCAGCGTCGAGGTCGTGCAGTACGGCGACGACGGTGCGCGATTCGGACAAGCGTTTGATGCGCGTCAGCATTTCCCAAGCGTCGTGCATATCGAGGAAAGTCGTCGGCTCGTCGAGCAAAAGAATTTCGGTTTGCTGACACAGCGCCATAGCCAAATACACGCGCTGCCGCTCGCCGCCGGACAGCGCCGCCGTGTCGGTCGCCGCGAAACTTTCGACGCGCGTCAGTCGCATGGCCTCGTCGACGGCTTGGCGGTCGCCGGCACGCAAAACGCGCGGGAAACCCAAATACGGGAAACGGCCGTGCTCGACCAGTTGCCGCACCGGGATATGCGGCACGTCGCGCACCTGCGGCAGTACGGCCAGTTTGCGGGCGAGCGCTTTAGGCGCATAGTCGCGTGCCTCTACGCCGTCGACCGTCACGCTGCCGCGGTACGGCAGTCGCCCGCCGATCGCACGCAGCAGCGTACTTTTGCCGCAGCCGTTTTTGCCGACGATCGCGGTAAAACCGCGGGAAAACGTAAGATCGACGTCTGTCAGCACGTCGCGCGCACCGTAGCCGCAGGTCAAACCGCTTGTTTGTATCACGCTATCTGCCATATCGCCTCCCTTTGCGCCGTTGCAGCAACAGGAACAGAAAGAACGGCGCGCCGATAAACGACAGTAAGATCCCGACCGGCAGTTCGTAGGGCGCAAACGCTGTGCGCGCGATCAGGTCGCACAGCATAGTAAACGACGCGCCGAATGCGGCCGACAGCGGGAGCAAGATGCGGCAGTCGCTGCCGAACAGCAGACGCAACAAGTTGGGGACGATCAGGCCGACAAAGCCGATCAACCCGCCCAGCGAGATCGCCGCACCGCACAGTAGCGCAGCCAGCACGACGGCCGAAAAGCGCACCAAGCGTACCCGTAGCCCCAAAGATGCCGCGACGTCGACGCCCAAGCGCAACACGTTATAATCACTGCTTAGTAGCACCGCGCCGATGAGACCGACGGCGGTCAACACGGCAGCAGGCACGACGGCGCGCATACCGACGCCCGAAAAGCCGCCGACGGTAAACGCCAAACGATCGATGCCGACATGCGGAAACAGAGTGACGACCAGATCGATAATAGCCGACAGAAAGGCCGAAACGGCAATGCCGCTTAAGATGACGGTAGACTTACTTGCGCCGGTGCGGACGGCAAAGGCGTAGACGGCCATCGCCGCCCCGAACGCGCCGACAAACGCGAACAGCGAGCGCGCGATGAATGCGGTCGGAAAGAACGCGGCGGCGAGTACCACCATCATACCGCTGCCGGCGTTGACGCCGATGACCGATCCCGACGCCAAGGGGTTATTGAGTACCGTTTGTAACAGTACACCCGCCGCAGCCAACGCTGCGCCGGCGACGAGCGCCGCCAAGGTGCGCGGCAGGCGCACGTATAGGACAATACGCGCGGCCGGGCTGTCGACGTCGGCGAGCGCGCCGAACACTTCGGCAAGCGACAGATTGACCGAGCCGACACACAGGCTGAGTAGCGTCAGCCCCAACAGCAGCAGCACGGCCAGCGCCGCCCAAACGCCTTTATGAATAAAGAATTTCTTCGAGATATGCATAGGCCTCTCCCCAACGCGCGTTGGGCTTATAGTGGAACAGCTGTTTCGGCAGCATGTGCGTCCGCCCCGTCCGCACGGCCGTCAAACTTTTGTATATCGGCGTTTCGAGTAGCGCGTCGAATGTGCGCTTCGCCGCCCCCTCATCGCCCATCGATGTCGCCAAAATGACGTCGGGATCGGCTTGCAACACGATTTCCTGGCTGAGTTCGGCGGTCGCGTCGCCCAGCAGCGGCGCATGTCCCTCGGCGATGTTGACGCAAGAAAAGTCTCGTAGAATGAACGTGACGATATGATCGTCGGCTTTGGCCTTGACCCCGGTCGCATACGCGCGCAAAAACAGCACGCGCACGGGCGGCCGCGCGGCTACGCGCTCGACGACTGCGGCGACATCGGCGGCAACGGCTACGCCGTTCGTTTGATACAGATCGTCCCGCCCGGTCAACTGCGTGCATACTTGCAACAGCTTTACATAGTCGTCGGACTTTTCGACTTTGCAATACATGTGCGGCACCCCGGCCGCTGTCAGCAATTCGTCGCCCGACACGTGTCCCGCAATGTCGGCGGACAGTAGCACGAGATCGGGCGCGCACGCCAGCACGCGCTCCCAATCGGGGTGCTTGATCGTGCCGACGATCGGCACGTCCTCGACGTCCAATCGGTTTTCCTCGTACACGTCGTCGGTCACGCCGCAAAGCATTCCGCCCGCAAGCGTCCACACTTCGGCAAACGAGCCGCTCAAAGCGACGACGCGCTGCGGCTGCGTCGGGACTGTGACCGTGCGCCCGGCCGCGTCGGTAAACGTTATGCCGTCCGCTCTCACAGGCGGCTTACAGGCCGCGCAAGACGCGACAAAGAAAAGCGACAGACAAAGCGCTGTCGCTTGTACGATTCTACATAAACGCCTCATACGCGCGTTTGGATCGGTGCGGCGAGAATTTCGTCGCGTTCCGCGAGCAAGGCGTTTCCCTCGAGCGCCGCCGCCACCGTCTCGAATCCCACGCGGTCGATCATCGCGCCCAAACGCTCGCCGGCGAACGCCGTCTTTTTAAAGTACAACAGCACTTTTTCGATCATTTCGAGCGCCTCGTCGCGCGTATAAATGCCGGGAAGCCGATCGCCCACGCGGCGCGCCTTGCCCCAACGCCCGCCTATATATATGCGGAATCCCTCTTGCTGCGTCTCGATCGCGCCGAACGGACATTTGGCGATACACTTGCCGCACATGACGCATTTTGCGCTGTCGATGTGCATTTTGCCGTCCGCAAGCCGCGCCGACTGCGGGGCGCATACTGGCTCGACGGCGCACTTTTTACAGCCGCGGCACACGTCGAGATTGACGCGCGGCATACGCGCGCCGATTAAACCGACGTCGTTCAAGTCGGGTTTCATGCAGTTGTTGGGACAGCCGCCGACGGCGATCTTAAACTTGTGCGGCAGTTTGGCCGCGCGCCACCCTTTGTAAAACGTGTCATGAATCTCTTGCGCAAGTCCTTGCGTGTCGCACAATCCGAATACACAGTATGTACCCTTGCACGCGACCACCGGCCGTACTTTGGCGCCCGTGCCGCCCGTCTCGAGGCCGGCCTCGTGCAGCGCGTCCAAAAGGCCGCTCAAATTCTCGTGCGGCACGTCCATGATCTCGACGGTCAGACGCGAGGTAAACGCGACCTTGCCCGCGCCGAACGTAGCCGCGGCTTTTGAAACCGCCTCGACCTCTTTTGCCGTCATCACGCCGTTGCCGGTGATCACGCGCACGGCAAAATGCTCGCCGTCGCGGCAGGACAGAATCCCCTGCCCTTTGAGCGTCTTTCTCTCTTCTTGGGAAAGTTTCATATTGCTTGTCGCTCCTTAAATTTACCGAATACTCAACCGATATACGATTGTTTCTATAAATGCAAAATTTTAAACAGGTACGGACACCCCAAAGCCGCGGCCATGCCTACGAGGAAGTAACGCACGTAGCCGCTCCAAAAAATGCCGCAACTGCCGAACGCGTATTTCAGCCCCTCTTTGAGCGCCAACACGACGGCAAGCCCCAACAACATTTTGACAAGATATTTCCACCATACGCCCGAACGCACGTCGTAGCGCACAAACCGCTTTTCCAAAAAGTAGCCGAGCGTTACGGCGCCGTAACCGCCCAGCACTTTGACGACGTCGGGCAATCGTTCGGCCGAGCCGATACAGATAATCACGATCATGGCGATGACGGTGATCGGCAACACGCCGACGAACAGCCATTCCTCTTTGTCTTTTAACAGGCCGAACAACCAAGTAAACGCGAACGCCGACGCCACGCCGACCGCTAACCCCGTCAAAACGTCTGTCAGATAATGCTGTCCCAGATACAGCCGCGTAAGCATGACGACGACCGTCACGCCGATCCCGACCGGCAGCAGCATTTTTCGCGCACGCGTATCGCGGTATTGCAAGTTGGCCTGTGTCGCCAGGTTGGAGATCGACTGCGAATGTCCGCTCGGCATACTGTAGCCGTGGGTCTTTGGCCCGATACTGGCCACGCGATCGGGATACGCGTTAAACGGACGCGGCCGCGCAATCAGGTTTTTCAGCCCCTCACACACCGACACGCCGCCGATGTACACGCTGATAAACCGATAGGCAAACCGCTTGTCGATACACCAGTACAGCACGAGCGCGGCGACCAAAAAGAAAATTTCGTCGCCCAAATACGTCAGCCCCAACGCAAGGTAATCCAAAAAACCGCACGAGGCGCGCTGTAAAAATTGATCGAGAGCGGCTTCCCAGGGCAATTTACTTTCCTCCTGCTTTTATAGCGGCAATTCGTTGCTGCCGTCCGACCAAAGGCGTTCGAGCTGGTAGAACGCGCGCATTTCATCGGTCAACACGTGCATGATGACACTGCCGTAATCGACGGCGATCCACTTGGCGTCGCGGTCGCGGTGCAACGGCTCGATCTTGTACCCTTTGGACAGTTTTTCGTCGACATACTCGCTGAGCGCCTTGACCTGCGTCGACGAACCCGCACCGCCGACGACGAAATAGTCGGCCAGCACCGAACGGGAACGAATGTCGAGTATACGAACGTCGCGCCCCTTTTTCTCGGACAGAAAATAAGCGATACTTTTCGCCAACTGTTCGGGCGTCTCGATGTTCTCGGGCGGCGCAAACGGCTTCTTCTTTTCGACCGTTTTGACTTTCGGGGTTTTCGCAGGTCGCTTTTCGGTTTCGGCCGCCGTTTTCTTCGGCGCTTTTTTCGCTTCCGTCTTTTCGGCTGTTACGTTCTTCTTTTCTTCTTTTGCCGAAGCGGCTTTTTGCTTACGTTGTTTCCGCAATGCGGGATTGTTGCGTAACGCATAATATTCGTAGGCCTCGACGGTCATCGGACATAAGACGCCGCCGTCGTCGGTCACATGCGCGATCGCCCGCTTTAAACCGGCCTCGACGCCTAGATCGAGTTTACGGAAAGTCACGGCGCGCAGCTCGTCGACGTGCGAGAACGTTCTGCCCGGCTCGATGAAATCGGCCATAAAGACGACTCTCGCCAGCTTGCTCATTTTGGGCTTGCCAGTCGTGTGACAGCTGATCGCGTCGAGGATCGACTTCTTGCGGATCTTAAACGCTTTCTCGGCGATCAACGCCCCGATCGGCGCGTGTTGCACCGACGGCGGCAGTGCCTTGACTTCTTCCGGCACTTCGATGCCGTAGCACGAAAGCATTTCGTCGGTCGCGTACTTGCCGATGTCGTGTAAAAGCAGCGCGCGCACGGCGTCGTCGACCTTGACCCCGTTCAGTTTGGCCAGTTTGATCCCGGTTACGGTCGCGCCGAACGTGTGTTCGATGCGCTCCGGTTTCATGTTGAATTCTCCGTAGCGATCGGTGATTTTCTTATATTCGCCGTACAGGTCGTGCGCGCGGATATAGTCGACGACGGGCGCGTCCAGTCCGTCGGTCTTGCCGAACGCCAAGGCGACTTTGACGGCCGACGACGACACGTCGGCGCACGTCAGTTTGGACACCTTGATCCGGAATCCTTTTGCTTCCAGTTCGGCCACGCGCGCGTCGTCTACCGCGAATCCCTCGCGGCCGATGACATAAAAGCGCACCGTCGCCGCCAACACGTCGGCGTTTTTCCAGTCCTCCAACCCGGCCAAACCGTCGCTGCCGATGACGAAATACAGTTTGGCATCGGGGAATTTCTGCGCGTAGTGCGCGGCCGTCAGATAGGTATAGCTGACGCCTTCCTGCTTCAACTCGAAGTGCGAAATTTTGACGTTTTCGGGAAAGCCGACCGATTCGAGCATGGCAACGCGGTCGTCGGCCTTGGCGGTTTTGGCTTTCGGCTTAAACGGCGAAATATGCGCCGGCAGAACGATGACTTTATCGAACTTGTCGGCCAGCTTAAAAATAATGTCGATGTGCGCGGCATGGGGCGGATCGAAGCTGCCGCCGAACAATGCAATTCGCTTTCTCTTGTCTTTCATGATCGTCTCTCCTCCCTGCCGTCAGCTTAACGGCAAAATTGATGCGTGAATAGCGGGTTAGACGTGTGCGAAGAGACGCAACAGTTGGCAAGTCGGCGAGGGCGCGTAGTTTAGTCTACGTAACCGAACCGACTTGCCAAACGTAGCGTCTATACGTGCGCATATAAGCCGTTTTATTCGACGTATTCGAATTCGATGTCTAATATCCGCACCGTATCGCCGTCGCTTGCGCCCGCACTCTTCAATGCCTTGATGACCCCGGTTTCCTGTAAACGTTTTTGGAAATAGCGGAAACTGTCGTAGGAATCGAGCACGACGTTGCGCGCCAACTCTTCCATCAGTCCGCCGCCGACCTCGAACGCGCCGTCGGTGTCGCGTCGGATCTCGAATCCGGTCGTGTCGGCCTTGGCGAACACAAACGGCTCGAACCGCATCGGCTCGACCGGCGGCAGCTTCTTTAACTGCGTGTAGATCTCTTTCAAAAGGCCGTCCAGTCCCTCGCCGGTGACGGCGCTGATACAAACGACCTTTTTTCCGATCGCCTGCTTAAAGGCCTCTATCGCGCCCGTATCGGCCAAAAGATCGGCTTTGTTGAGTACAACCACCTGCTTGAGCGCGGCGAGCTGCTTGCTGTACACTTTCAGTTCGCGGTTGATCGTACGGTAATCTTCGATCGGATCGCGCCCCTCGACGCCCGAAATATCGACGACGTGTACGATCAGCCGCACGCGGTCGACGTGCCGCAAAAAGTCGTGTCCCAGCCCCGCACCGCTGCCCGCGCCCTCGATCAGACCGGGAATATCGGCCACGGTGAAACTGTCGTCATAATACTTGACGACGCCCAAATTCGGGCTGAGCGTGGTGAAATGGTAGTCGGCGATCTTCGGCCGCGCCGCCGTGATACGGCTGAGCAGCGTCGACTTTCCGACGTTGGGAAATCCGACAAGTCCTACGTCGGCGATCGTTTTCAGTTCCAATACGACGCGCTGCTCGGCTACCTTTTCGCCGCACTGCGAAAACCGCGGGGCTTGTCTGCGGCTCGACTTGAAACGCGCGTTGCCCTTGCCGCCGCGACCGCCTTCAAGGACGGTGACGGTCTGCCCGTCCTCGAACATATCGGCAATGACGCCGCCCGTTTCGGCGTCGCGAATGACGGTGCCGCGCGGGACGGCGATGACGATGTCCTTGCCGCGCGCACCGTGGCAAAAGCGCCGCTCGCCCTTGTGTCCCGGCTCGGCTTTAAAGTGTTGGTTATAACGAAAATCCAATAGCGAACTTTTGCGCGCGTCGGCCTTGAATACGACGTTGCCGCCGTCACCCCCGTCGCCACCGTCCGGCCCGCCGTTGGAGACGTATTTTTCGGTATAGAACGAGGTGCAACCGTCGCCCCCGTCGCCCGCTTTGATAAAGATCCGCTGTATGTCTACGAACATATACGTACTCCGTTTTTGATCCGTCTTTGCGGCGCACTGCTTTTTTACGTGCCGCTATTCGCCGTCGGTTAGTCCCAAACGAGCGGCAATCGCCTTGCTCGCCTTACGCCCTGCGCCCATCGCCAAAATGACGGTGGCCGCCCCTGTCACGGCGTCGCCGCCGGCGTAAACGCCCGCCTGATCGGTCATCATGTCCTCGTCGACGACAATCGTACCTTTGGGGTTGAGCGCGACGCCGAAGGTGCGCGCAAGCGGATTGGGCGACGTGCCGAGTGCGACGATCACCGTATCACACGCAATGCTAAATTGGCTATTCGGCACTTCGATCGGGCGTCTGCGGCCGCCGGCGTCCGGCTCGCCCAGTTGCATACGCACGCAAGTCAAGCCTGTCACCCAGCCGTCTTGACCCGTCATTTGTATAGGATTGGTCAGTAGCTCGAATTCTATGCCCTCTTGTTCGGCGTGGTGGATCTCCTCGGCACGCGCCGGCATTTCCGTGCGCGAACGGCGATAAACGATCTTGACGTTCGCCCCCAACCGCAGCGCCGTGCGCGCCGCATCCATGGCGACGTTGCCCGCGCCGATAACGCACACGTTTTTGCCGCGCAACACCGGCGTAGGACTTTCGGGGTCGTAGGCCTTCATCAGATTGACGCGCGTCAAATATTCGTTGGCCGACAGCACACCGTTGAGGTTTTCGCCGGGAATGCCCATAAACATCGGAAGCCCCGCGCCGTTGCCTAAAAATACGGCGTCGTTTTCGGCGAGCAGTTCCTCGACGGTGATCGACTTGCCGATGACGCAGTTTAATTCGAACTTGACGCCTTTTTCGGCCAGTTTGTCGATCTCGGCTTGCACCAACTTTTTGGGCAGACGAAATTCGGGAATGCCGTACACCAACACGCCGCCCGGCTTGTGGAATGCCTCGTATACCGTCACTTCCGCCCCATACGACGCCAATTCCGACGCGCACGTAAGACCGGCAGGGCCGGAGCCTACGACGGCCACGCGCTTATTCGCTTTGGTCTTAGATTGCACGGTCGGCTCGTTTAACATATAGTCGCCGACGAAACGCTCTAAGCCGCCGATGGCGACAGGGCCTTCCATTTTAGCGCGCACGCAAAACTTCTCGCATTGCGATTCCTGCGGACACACGCGCCCGCACACCGACGGCAGACTGTTGGTCGACTTGACGATCGCGCCCGCTTCGGCCACATTGCCGGCGGCCAAAGCCTTGATAAATTCGGGAATGCGCACGGCGACCGGACAGCCGGAGCGGCACGGCGCGTTCTTGCACTGCAAGCACCGCGTCGCCTCGGCTTTTGCCGTCTCCAAGTCAAAACCGGTGCAAACCTCTTCGAAGTTGCTCCGACGCACTTCGGGCGCCTGTTCGGGGATTTTATGTCTTTCTTTTCGTTCGATTGCCATTATCTTTTTTCTCCGGTTAGTCTGCACAAATGCGCCTGCTCTTGCGCGCGGTACACGCGGCTGCGATTCATCGCCTCGTCCCAGTCGATCTTGTGTCCGTCGAATTCGGGGCCGTCGACACAGGCATAACGGATCTTGCCGTCCTCGGTCAGCCGACAGCCGCCGCACATGCCGGTGCCGTCGACCATAATGGTATTCATGCTGACAACGGTTTTGATCCCGTAATTTTCGGTCAGCTTGCACACGGCGCGCATCATCGGCATGGGGCCTACGGCAAACACGCAGTCGTAGTTTGCGCCCGCCTCGATCCGCTCTCGCAAAACGTCGGTGACAAAGCCCTTGCGGACATAGCTGCCGTCGTCGGTCGTCAGATACAGATCGCGCGCGGCCGCACGAAATTCCTTTTCGTACATAATCAATTCTTTGGTGCGCGCGCCGACAATGACGTCCGCCGCCTTGCCTTCGGCTTGTAGACGCTTGGCTTGCGGATAAATGACCGCCGTGCCGATGCCGCCGCCGACCAACACGATGTTGTTGTATTCGCTCAAATCGGTCGGGTTGCCGAGCGGTCCTACAAAGTCGGCGATACGGCCGCCCTCGGGGATCTGCGCCAACAGCTTGGTCGAATAGCCTACCTCTTGCACCAATACGGTCACGGTGCCTTTTACGGCGTCGTAGTCGCAAATGGTCAGCGGTATGCGCTCCCCGTTTTCGTCGACACGTAAAATAATAAACTGCCCCGGCTGCGCACGACGCGCGGCGTGCGGCGCCTCGACCACGTATTCGCACACGTTGCCGCACAGTCTTGTTTTTTTGACGATCTTATACATGTTTATCTCCACTGATACAAAGTTCGAATAGATTACAGTTCTCGCACTGCGGCCGCTGCGCCTTACAGCAATACCGCCCGTGGAATATGAGCAAATGGTGCATGACGAGCTTATCTTCGGGTGCCAAGATGCGGTCGAGATCGCGCTCGACGTCGTAAGGCGTTTTGCCGTCGCTTAAACCCAGGCGGTGGCTAAGCCGATACACGTGCGTGTCGACGGCGATTGCCGGCTCGTGGAACGCCACGCTCATCATGACGTTGGCAGTCTTGCGGCCGACGCCTTTGAGCGTCAACAGCTCGTCGAACGTGTGCGGCACTTCCCCGCCGAACTTTTCGAGAATGTCGAGCGACGCACTTAAAATCGCCGAGGCTTTTGCGCGGAAAAAACCGCAGGAATGAATGATTTCTTGCAATTCGCTTTCCGACAGCTCGAGCATTTTCTGCGGCGTGTCGGCGCGCGCAAACAGCGACTCGGTGACGATGTTGACGCGCTTGTCGGTACACTGCGCGCTCAAAATAACCGCGACCAAAAGCTGATACGGCGTGCCGTAGTTCAGTTCGCAGTGTGCGTCCGGATACAGCGTCTGTAGCCGCTCGATAATACGTTTTGTCTTGTCCGATTCCATTTGTATGATTATAGCACACCGACGCCCGCATTGTCAATCGGCGCACTCCGCATTTTTACAAAAGCGACCTTTCGTTTGAAAAAGGTCGCCTTGTAAAAACTTTTCACATATTCAGTCGCAACAGCGCGACGGCGATTACCCCGCTTTAACGGTGTAGACGGGCTGTTGTAAAGGCGGAGAATGGTGCAATAAGCCGCAACAGCGCGACGGCGGTTACCCCGCTTTAACGATGTAGACGGGGGTGAAGACGGGTAACAGGCGGGACAAAAGCGAGGAAGTGTAGTTAAATCTACTCGACCGAGTTTTTGTCCCGCACGTAACCCGTATGCGCCCCCGTCTACGCCTTTACAACTTGAATTCGTGGAAATTGACACTCGCCAAGAACTGCATAAACTTGTCTTCCTGGCCGGGCTTGAAGATCGCGGTGTTGATGAGGATCTGCTCGCAGACGCGGCTGATCTCGTCGCGGATGTTGAGTTGCGCCTCTAATTGCGACGGCTTGGACGAGCCGACTTCTTTTAACAGGCGCTCGATCATGTCCTTATGCGGAACCATATCGGGCGCGAGCTTATCGGCGCTGTAGCGCACTTCCTTGGTCAGATACTTCTCGATTTCGGCCAGTTGGCGGTCGAGACGCGCCGGCAAAATGAACAGGCCTTGCGCCTCGATCAAGCCGATCGCTTCTTTTTTGATGTTGTGATACTCGGGGTGCGCGTGGAAAATGCCGTCGGGATACTGCTCGGAAACGCGGTTGTTGCGCAAAATGATTTCCATGCAATATTTGCCGTCGACCTTGCGGACGATCGGCGTGACCGTCGAATGCTTTTCGTTCGAATAGGCGATCAAATCGACGCTTTCGTCGTTGTACTGCTCCCAGCCGTGCAAGATCTCGGCCGCGCACTCGATCAGCTTTTCACGCGAAGTCGAAACGAGGCGGATCGCGTTGTTGTACCAGTCAATGATACTTGCGTCGATATACGGATAGGCGTCGTTACGCAGCTTGATCTTGTCGCCCGCCTTGTGCATGGGCAGCAGTTTGCCGCCGCCCTGGAAATGGTCGTGCGTCAGAATGCTGCCGCCGACTCTGGGTAGCGCCGCATTACACCCGATGAAGTAGTCGGGCGCATAGTCGACGAAATCGAACAGCTTTTTGAACGTGTCGGCGTCGACTTTCATCGGCGTGTGTTCGGTGTTGACGGCAATGCCGTGCTGCGAGAAATACGCATACGGCGAATACTGCCAGAACCACTCTTCCCCGTTCAATTCGAGCGGCACGGGGCGCAGCGTCGCGCGGTACATGCCGTGTCCTGCGTAACCCACGTTTTCGCGGCAGATATTGCACATCGGATAGGTCTTGGACTTGGTCTCGAGCAATTTGGCCGTCGCCTTGTTGTCCTTTTCCGGTTTCGACAGATTGATGGTGATCTCCAGTTTGCCTTTGGTGCCTTTGGCGTCCCAGTGCTTGTTTTTGGCGATCTGCGACGCTTTGACGTAGTCGCTTTTGACGCTGTAATCGAACAGCCAGTCGAATGCTTTTTTCGCGCTGCGTCCGTGCAAGCCGGCGAACATGTCGACCACTTCGGACGGGCGGAACATGACGATGTTCATGATCTTGTCGCCGAAATATTCGCGCTGCTCTTCGGTGACGATCCCGTTCTCGACTGCGTAGTTGACGATCGGCGTCAGCACGGCCTCCGGGTTGGTCAACGCGTCGATCGCGTCAACGTCGACTTCGTACTCCTCGTAGTCGGTCAGTTTCAATTCGTCGAGAATGCGGTTTCTGGCGTACACAACGTCGTAGTCGTCCAACAGCAGATGCGCCTGCGCGTAGTACAGCAGATTCTCGATGCTCGGGTAAATAATCATAGTGATTCCTCCAAAAAAAATTTTCTATGTTTGACATGTAGGTAACTAAAAACAGTTCCGATTACCGCATCGCTCGCGCCTAACGCCCCGCAACGCGGAATAAGGGCGAAACCGGTGCGATACGACACGCGGCGAACACTGACGGCGGAGACGGGCGAATCGCAACGCGGAATAAGGGCGAAGAATGGTGCGATACGGCACGCGGTCGTACACTGACGGCGGAGACGGGCGAATCGCAACGCGGAATAAGGGCGAACACCGGTGCGATACGGCACGCGGTCGTACACTGACGGCGGAGGCGGGCGTGAAGAGTCGCAACAGTTGGCAAGTCGGCGAGGGAGTGTAGTCAAACCTACTCGACCGAGCCGACTTGCCAAACGTAGCGGCTATGCGCGCCCGTATACGCCGTCAGTCGGGTCGGGCGGTGTTAATATAGCGTTCCATCGCAAAATGCTTCCAAGGTTCTTTATCGGTCGGCGGGAACACTTTGAACACCATGATCTTGTCGGTGGTCGGGTGTTTGAACCGTAACTCATACGCCCACAAGGCAAGGTTATGCCCCTTGGCGATCGCGCCGCCGTAACGCGCGTCGCCGAAGATCGGCGTGCCGATGTTGGCTAGTTGCACGCGTGCCTGGTGGCTGCGGCCGGTGATCAGCCGCACGTCGACCAGCGTGACCGGGTTGAGGGCGTCGAGCACTTTATAGTCGAGAATCGCCTTTTTTGCGTCGTCGTTTATGCGCGCCGGCACGACCTTGACCGTGTTGGTCGCGCTGTCTTTGACCAGCCAGTTTTCCAGTCTACCCTGCCGGTCGCGCGGGCAACCGACGGTAACGGCTAAATATTTCTTCTCGAACTCGCCCTCGCGGATCTGGTCGGACAGCCGCGCCGCCGCCTTGGACGTGCGGGCAAAGACCATGACGCCGCCGGTCGGACGGTCGAGCCGATGCACCAGTCCGATGTACACGTTGCCGGGCTTTTCGTACTTTTCTTTGACGTAGGCCTTGACCGCGTCGAGCAGACTTTCGTCGCCCGAACTGTCGCCCTGCGTCGGCATATTCTGCGGCTTGACCACGACGATCACGTGGTTGTCCTCGTATAAAACTGTCAGTTCGGTCATGCGTCCTCCGTCCATATCGCGCTGCACCCGCACGGCAGGCGCACGCGCGCGTCCTGTGTGGGCAGCGTTACTTCGTATCCCTCGATGCGGCCGCGCGGCAAGCACAGTCCGAGTATATCGGCCATGACCGTCGGCTGCAAACCGGTCGTGTAACTGTTGATCAAAAAGAACAGCGGTTTGTCGGTCAGTATGCGCGCCGTCTGTTCGACAAGCCCGTATATACTGTCCTCGAGTTTCCACATCTCGCCGCCCGGTCCGCGCCCGTAACTGGGCGGATCCATGACGACGGCGTCGTACCGCTTGCCGCGCTTGTACTCGCGGGCGACGAACTTGGCGCAGTCGTCGACGATGTAGCGCACGCGATCGCCGGCGACACCGCTCAAAGCGCAGTTGGTTTTGGCGCGCTCGACCATGTTCTTGGCCGCGTCGACGTGCGTCACCCTCGCGCCCGATTTTGCCAGCGCCGCCGTCGCGCCGCCGGTATAGGCAAACAGATTGAGCACCGAAATTTCGCGCTTGGCGCCTTCTGTCAGCGCGCGCATTTTGTCCCAGTTGTAGGCTTGTTCGGGAAACAGTCCGGTGTGCTTAAAGCCCATCGGCTTGATGAGAAACGTCAAATCACGATAGCCGATCTTCCACTCGTCGGGAAAGGGTTTTAGAATCTCCCACGCGCCGCCGCCCTTGTTGCTGCGCGCATAGCGCGCGTGTAACCCCTTATAATCGGCGAGCGCAAACGACGGTTTCCAAATCGCCTGCGGATCGGGTCGCAATAGCACGACGTCGCCCCAGCGCTCCAGTTTTTCGCCGCCGCCGGTGGCGATCACGCAATAGTCGCGCCAGTCCTCGTTCATATCTTTTCGACCTTCAAATAGGCCTTGCACCCGTTGGCGTCGAACGCCTCGCCGCCGGGCGCTTTTCTCAAGCGGTCGGCCAAAACGTCTTTGGCGATACGGTCGCCCAGTTTCTCGAACACGGCGAGAACGTCGGCGTCGCCGTCGTAGGTCAGCGCAATGTGGTCGGTCACTTCAAAGCCCGATTCTTTGCGCATATTCTGAATGCGGCTTACGATCTCGCGCATCAGTCCCTCGGCCTTGAGTTCGGGCGTGATCTCGGTATCGAGTATGACCGTCATGCCCTTATCCGACTGCGCGGCAAAGCCCGGTTTCGATACGCAGGAGATCAGCATATCGTCGGCGGCAAGCGCGACCGTCTGCCCGTCGACTTCGAAATCGTACGTTGTGCCGGCAGCCGCGGCAACCGCGGCCGCGTCGCCGTTCTCGTTTAAGTGCGCGCGGATCTTGCCGACCGCCTTGCCGTACTTCGGCCCGACCGTCTTGAGGTTAGGCAGCACGCTGTAGTGAATGAACGCGCCCGCGTCGGTGACAAATTCGACGGACTTGACGTTTAACTCGCCCGCCACGATGTCGCCGATGCCGTCGGAAACTTTTTCCGCACCCGCGATATACAGCTTGCCGAGCGGTTGCCGATTCTTGACCGATGCCGCGTTACGCGCCGCGCGGCCTAAGTTGGCCGCCAGCATTGCGACGTCCATTTCCTTTTCGAGCGCGCGGTCGATCCACGTTTCGTCGACGCGCGGGAAATCGGTCATATGCACCGAGATCGGCGCGGACGTATCGACCGAACGCACGACATTGCCGTAAATACTTTCGGCAATGAACGGCGTAAAGGGCGCCGTCAAGCGGCTGACCGTCTCCAAAACGGTGTACAGCGTCATGAACGCGGCCACCTTGTCGGTGTCCATCGCGCTCGCCCAGTAGCGTTCGCGGCAGCGGCGGACATACCAGTTGCTTAAAACTTCGGTGAAATCGCCGAGCGCCCGCGCCGCCTCGGTCAAGCGGTAAGCCGCGAGATTGTCGTCAACGGTGCGCACAAGCGTTTGTAACGACGAGAGAATCCAGCGATCCATCAGCGACAGCTTGCAATCGGCGAGCTTGTATTTCGTCGGGTCGAATTGATCGATTTCGGCGTACAGGATATAGAACGAGTAGACGTTCCACAGCGTACCCAAATATTTGCGTTGCGCCTCGACGACCGCATCGGTGTAGAATCGACTGGGCAGCCACGGCGCCGACCCGGTATAGAAATACCAGCGCACTGCGTCTGCGCCCTGCGCGTCGAGCACCGTCCACGGGTCGACGACGTTGCCCTTGTGCTTGGACATTTTTACCCCGTCCTTATCGCCGACGTGTCCCAACACGATACAGTTTTTAAACGGCGCGCGGTCAAACAGCAACGTCGAAATGGCAAGCAAGGTATAGAACCAACCGCGCGTTTGGTCGACGGCCTCGGAGATAAAATCGGCCGGGTACGTCTTGTCGAACAGGTCTTTGTTTTCAAACGGATAGTGGTACTGCGCGAACGGCATCGAGCCGGAGTCGAACCAGCAGTCGATGACTTCGGGCGTGCGGTGCATTTCTTTGCCGCAGTGCGGACACGGGAACGTGATCTTGTCGACATACGGCTTGTGCAACTCGACGTCGCCCTTTACGCCGGATAGCTTTTTCAGTTCGGCGATCGAGCCGACGGCGTGCGCGTGGCCGCATTCGCACGTCCAAATGGGCAGCGGCGTGCCCCAGTAGCGCTCGCGCGACAGCCCCCAGTCGATGACGTTCTCGAGGAAGTTGCCCATGCGCCCCTTGCCGATCGTTTCGGGGATCCAGTTGATCGACGCGTTGTTTTTGAGTAGCTTGTCCTTGACCTCGGTCATTTTGATAAACCAGGTCGAGCGCGCATAGTACAGTAGCGGCGTGTCGCACCGCCAGCAGAACGGATAACTGTGCTTGTACAGTAAGTCCTTAAACAGCAGTCCGCGCGACGACAAATCTTTCAAGATCCACTTGTCGGCGTCCTTGCAGAATGTGCCGGCGATCTCGCCGCATTCGGGTTTGAAACAACCGCGGTCATCGACCAGTTGCACGAACGGCAGCTTGTAATCGCGGCCGACCCGCGCGTCGTCCTCGCCGAACGAGGGCGCGATATGCACCACGCCGGTGCCGTCGGTCAGCGTGACATAGGTATCGGCAACGACGCGAAACGCGTCTTTCAGCTCCCCTGCCCAACCGTACAGCGGTTTATAGGTCTTGCCGACCAGATCGGCGCCCTTAACCGTTTTGCCGGGCGTGTACTGCTCGAACACCGTCGGCACAAGCTCCTTGGCCATGATATAGGTCTGTCCGTCGGCGGTGATATACTGATATTCGTAGTCGGGGTGTACGCACAGCGCGACGTTAGACGGCAACGTCCAGGGCGTCGTCGTCCAGGCTAAGATACAGGCGTCCTCGTCGTTTAAATAAAACCGTGCGATCGCCGATTTTTCTTCGACGTCCTTATAGCCTTGCGCAACCTCGTGGCTACTTAAAGCCGTGCCGCAACGCGGGCAGTACGGCACGATCTTATGCCCCTTGTATATCAGGCCTTTGTCGAAAATGGTTTTGAGCGCCCACCACACCGACTCGATGTAGTTGTTGTCGTAGGTGATATACGGATGATCCATATCCGCCCAGTACCCCACGCGGTCGGACATGCGTTCCCACTCGCCTTTGTACTTCCAAACGCTTTCCTTGCACTTGCCGATAAACGGCTCGATGCCGTACTTTTCGATGTCCTGTTTGCCGTCCATACCGAGCTGCTTTTCGACTTCCAGTTCGACGGGCAAGCCGTGCGTGTCCCAACCGGCTTTGCGCAGCACGTGGCAGCCTTTCATCGTCTTATAGCGCGGAATGCTGTCCTTGACGGTGCGCGTTAAGATATGCCCGATATGCGGCTTGCCGTTGGCGGTCGGCGGGCCGTCGTAAAAGGAAAACTCCTCGCCGCCCTCGCGCGCGGCAACGCTTTTTTGAAAAACGTCGTTGTCCTTCCAAAACTGCGCGACTTGCTTTTCGCGCTCGACGAAATCGAGATCGGGATTGACTTTTTTATACATAGTAAAAACTCCTGTTTGCTGTATCTGCCTTTACGCCAGCAGGTAACAAAACACCGATACAAAGTGCAATATGCTGCCGCCCAGCACAAAGATGTGCCAAATCGCATGATTCAAGGGGATCTTCTTGATTCGGTAAAAGATCATGCCGACCGTGTAGACGATGCCGCCGGCCAGCAGGTACCAAAAGCACGCGCCGGGCAGTTTCAATAACAAGTCGACGCGAATGACGCACGCCCACCCCATCAGCACGTAAGCGATCATACAAAACACTTTGAAGCGGTGGACGTTGATCGCGTTGAACACGATGACCAACACCGCCATTGCCAGCACAACCGACGCGATGACAATGCCCCAAATGCGCGCCGAACCGCCCATATTGTATAGGCCGATCAGCATGTACGGCGCGTAGGTGCCGGCGATCAGCAGCGCCACCGAACAGTGGTCGAACCGCCGAAACACCGCCCGACGCACTTTGCCGAACGGCTGGGCATGATACAGCGTACTCATGATGTACAGATTCATCAGCGCCAACGAGAACAGGCACACCGCCACGACCGCCGAAGCGTGCGTAAAGTGCAGCGAGATCCTAACGATCATCGCCGCGCTTGCAGCTACCGCCAACACGCTGCCCACCAGGTGCGAAAGAATATTGATCCACTCCTCCGCTTTGGTGTAAGCGATCTGATTGGGCGACAGCTTGGCGTCCGTCTGTGAGTCGATTTCGGTCATGGAAACCCCGCAAAAAAAACTGAATGCCGAGACATACAACGCGTAAGTGCCGGCAAACAAAACGCGGGAATCCCCCGCAATCAATATTATTATAAAGAAGCCTTGTCCAAAAGTCAAGCCATTTACGCCTATGTTCGAGAAATACAAAAGAAAAAGCAATCGCCGCACATGAACGACATGCCAAAAAACTGTTGACCTTTCCCGCGCACGGTGCTATACTTATATAGTATGAATCCCGACAGACGCGACATACGAACGATTTGCCCCAACTGTTTTGCCACGCTTGACAAAAGCGGGTTTTGTTTCCGTTGCCGTAAACGCCTGGGCGCGCTTTCGTCGCCCCAACTGGCGCTACAGCCGCGCACGATCTTAAAAGAACGCTACATGGTCGGCCGACCGCTCGGCATGGGCGGATTCGGCATGACCTACCTAGCGTGGGATCGGTATACTTCGACCAAGGTAGCCGTCAAAGAGTTCTTCCCCAAAGGCTACACGACGCGCATTCCGATGACCGATAAAGTGACCGTATTGCAACAGACCTACGCCGCCTCGTTCAAACAGTGGCTGGCCGCGTTCATTCAGGAAACGCAGATGCTGACCAACATCCACCGAATGCCCGGCGTCGTGCGCATTCTCGACTTCTTCCAGGCCAACAACACCGCATATATCGTCATGGAGTATCTCGAGGGCGTCTCTTTGCGCAACTATATGATCGCGCGCGGCGGTCGCCTTTCGATCAACGAAACGCTTTCGATCATGCGCCCGGTGCTCGATTCGCTGTCGGTCCTACACCAGTACGGCGTCATACATAAGGACATCAGCCCGGAAAACATCCAAATCGTTCAAAATAAATTCGTCAAACTGATCGACTTCGGCGCGGCCAGCTTTTACAACCAGGACATCAAAAAGCCGTACTTCGTTTTGAAAAAAGGATTCTCGCCCATCGAACTGTATTCCACGCAGATCAAGCAAGGCCCTTGGTCGGACATCTACGAGGTCGGCGCGACCATATACAACTGCTTAACCGGCGTCATTCCGCCCGAAGCGCCGCAACGTATGCAACGCGACCTCCTGTACAAACCGTCGGCTTACGGGGTAAGCATTCCCGTCGCGCGCGAAAACAGCCTGATGAAGTCCCTCCAACGTATGCCCGAACAGCGCTACAGCAACGTAGGCGACTTTATCCAAATGCTCTACGGAGAGTTCGCTGCTGTCAAACGTCCGTAAAACCAACACCCGTAAAAATCTTCGGGTAAAACAAAACCTCTCGAAACACCGCTCCGAGAGGTTTTTTGTTGCAACGTTTCCCATATTTAGCAATCGCAAAGTAAGTCAATCTTCCAAACCGATCAAGTAGTCGGAACTACACGAAAAATAATTGCATAAAAGTATTATGCTGTCAATGTTCGGTACTCGTAAATTGTTTTCCCATCTATTGATACAAGCAACACTTATATTCAACTGTTTCGCCAATTCATTTTGGGAAATTTCTTTTTCTTTTCTTAATTCCTTTAGTCTCTCGGCAAACTTATTCATATTTCACCTCATCTCTATTTTATACCAAATGGTAATAAAATGCTTGACTTTTACCAAATGGTAATGATATAATTTTATTACCATTTGGTAA
This sequence comes from Clostridia bacterium, assembly GCA_022791055.1. Taxonomy (GTDB): domain Bacteria; phylum Bacillota; class Clostridia; order Christensenellales; family Pumilibacteraceae; genus HGM11386. The sequence continues at coordinate 85,071 of JAAVYI010000029.1, forward strand.
AAGGAGATCATTGTGGAAAATCCGGTCAATGTACAGATCATCAAAAACTATATGAAAAAGAATCATCTGACGAAAACACACTTTTGCAAGTTGTGTAAAATCAGTATTACGACGCTAAACAGAATCCTTGGGGGACAAAATTGCAAACTTACGGCCATATTCAAAATAGCAAGGCGAATCGGCGTTCCGATTCATCAATTATTTGCCAAGTAACTCTTTCGCCAAAAACACCTTTATCTTTCGTGTACCTCCTTATAAAAAATACACGATATTTCCGCGAAATCGTTGCATATCCGCATAAAATATGGTATACTATAGATTCAAAACGGATATGGAGGATCGTATGAAAGAGACAGTTTTGGTAACGGGAGGCGCGGGCTATATCGGCAGCCATACTTGCGTCGAACTTTTGAACGCCGGGTTTGAGGTGGTCGTATGCGACAACCTGTACAACGCCAGCGCGGAAAGCCTCAAGCGCGTGGAGAAAATCACCGGCAAGGCTTGCAAGTTTTATCAGACCGACATTCGCGACCGCGAAGGCATGGACAAAATTTTTGCCGAAAACAAGATCGGCAGCGTCATTCACTTTGCCGGCTTAAAGGCCGTCGGCGAAAGCGTTCGAATCCCGCTTGACTACTACGACAACAACATTTACGGCACGCTTGTGCTGCTCGAGACGATGAAAAAGCACAACGTCAAAAAACTGGTGTTCTCCTCGAGCGCAACGGTGTACGGAGACCCCGAACGTCTGCCGATCGACGAGGACTGCCGGCTGTCGACCACCAACCCCTACGGCTCGACCAAGCTGATGATCGAGGGAATTTTAAAAGACCTGTATGTCTCGGACAACAGTTGGAATCTCATTCTGCTACGCTACTTCAACCCGGTCGGCGCGCATGAGTCGGGACTGATCGGCGAGGATCCCAAAGGCATCCCCAACAACTTAACGCCGTACATCGCCCAGGTCGCAAGCGGCAAGCTCAAGGAGATCAGCGTATACGGCAACGACTACCCCACCCCCGACGGCACAGGCGTGCGCGACTATATCCATGTCGTCGACCTCGCCAAAGGGCATATTAAGGCGTTGGAGAACGTCAACACGCCGGGCGCGCATGTCTACAACCTCGGCACCGGCAAGGGCTATTCGGTGCTCGAAGTGATCGCCGCATTTGAAAAAGCCTGCGGCAAAAAACTGCCGTACAAAATCGCGCCCCGCCGCGCCGGCGATATTGCCGCCTGCTATGCCGCCGCCGACAAAGCCAAGCGCGAACTACACTGGCAAGCCGACTTAGGAATCGACGAAATGTGCGCCTCGCTGTGGAAATGGCAGACACAAAATCCCGACGGGTACAACAAATAAATAACTGTGCTGTGCGGCCGGGAGTTTTCCCGGTCGTTTGCGCCCTATCGTTCACCCTTTCCGCGCGTGCGGAATACATATAGTTAGGCATAGGGGAATCGAACTTATGTGTTCGTCTCTCCTATGCCCCGGCAATCTAAAAAGGAGTCGCTATGCTCACCATTCAAAAAGAGAACTGTCCGCAAAATCACAAATGCCCGGCGGTCAACGTTTGCCCGGTCGGCGCGCTGTCGCAAAACGGTTTCAGCGCCCCCGAAATCGACTACGACAAATGTATCGCTTGCGGCCGCTGTTCCAACTTCTGCCCGAAAAAAGCATTGGTATTGGAAAAATAATGCCGGCAAGCCATAAAACGACGCTCCGAAACAGCACGTATCGGAGCGTCGTTTTTTATAACAAATTTGCGGCCATCACTTTATTTGTCGAGCGTACACGCCTGTAGCAGCGAAAGCCGCAAGTCGGCAAACGTCACGTAATACTGCCAATCGTTGCCCAGTTTCAAGCCGTCGGCGTGAAACGTCAGGATATATTTGTCGGCTTCGCTGCTCGCCAAACGGATAAACAGCGTCATATGATCCGTACCGCCCGGCATGGCCAGCAACATGCCGTTGTCGAAATCCGTATACGAAATCGTTTGCGAAAACGACATCGTGCCGCGCTTGGTGCCGTGCGTATATTTTTCATCGAGCGTATCGAACGCCCCGTAATAGGTGTCGTTCGGCTTGTATTCGGGCAAATAAGCCAGTTCGGTGAAATTATAATACCGGTCGTCGCCGAAACAGCGGTCGAGCGCCACGCCCCTCGCCAGTTCCGCGCGCAAGGCCGCCGTGTCCGCATAGTGTTTGGCGTCCAGTTCCGATAGCAGTACGCTTGTATCGTCGCGGTGCATGGCCGCGTGCAATACCTGCGACAGCAGTTCGCTTTGCGTGTGCCGGTTGTCCGTCTCGTAGTCGGCAATAAACGTTTTGATCTCCGCATCCGAAAGCGGATTGTGGGGATTGCGGTAATAGGCGTCTATGAACGCGACGTCGCTCGACGAAAGATGCCGATACGTCGTATTGTTGTAATTTTGCATGACGGTCGTTTTGTCGGCTAGCGGATTTTCATACGCATCGCCCGCGCCCAACAGGTGCATGTACTCGTGTCGGAATGTCAGCATCAGATACCGCAGATCGTCCAATGTCGTATCTTTTAGCGTGATGCCGAAATTGCTCAGCTCTGCGCCCGTACTCATCTGCGCCGTACCCATGACCGTCGGCGAAGAAAAATGATCGGTCAGCGTCATGCGGATCGAATATCGGCTGTCGTAGTCGCTCGGCGTCGGCGCATAGTTGATTCGGAATCTATAGTTGGGGTTGACGACGGCAAAAACCTCGTTCAATTCGTCGACGGCATCTTCAAGTACAATGCGCGCATACGCGCCCACTTCGTAGCCCATATGAAATGTCATGACGTTGCCGGCCGTCGGACACGGCATACGTTGCACCGTATCCCCCAATAAATACGCCTTTTCGCGGCTGCCGTAAATTTCGTCGATCCGCGTCAAAACGGTTTCGGTCTCCGGCAATGTATACGTATATGTCCACGGCGGCGGATCGGGCGGCACCAACGGCAACTCGGGCGGCACGCCGTTATCGCACGCGCACAGCGTCATGACGGCAAGCATCACCGCCGTCAAAACTTTCACCGGAAAGATTCTCTTCATCCTCGACACTCCGCACATATATGTTGAAAAAAATTTTGGCGTTCCCGCCGGGAGTCGAACCCGAAACTGCGCCTTAGGAGGGCGCCGTTATATCCATTTAACTACGGAAACAAATTGACATATCATATTTTACACCATGGGGGCGGTTTTGTCAAGGCTATTACTTGACGAAAGACGGTAAAATACGGTATAATGGTAGCGATAACGTTTTACGGGCGGAGGCCGCGACAAATGGATTATAAGGCAATCGAAACAAAATGGAAAGCGTACTGGGACGAGCACGGCATTAACAAGTTCGACGAAAAAGACGTCGGCAACAAGTATTACGTGTTGGAGATGTTCTCCTACCCTTCCGGCTCCAACTTGCATTTGGGACACTGGTACAACTACGGGCTTTCCGACAGCTTTGCGCGCTTTATGCGAATGCGCGGCTACAACGTGTTTCAGCCGATGGGTTTCGACGCGTTCGGCCTGCCCGCCGAAAACTATGCCATTAAGACGGGCATTCACCCGCAGGACTCGACGATGAAGAACATCGCCACTATGGAAAAGCAGCTGAAAGCCATGGGCGCCATGTTCGACTGGGATCACGAGCTGTACACCTGCGCGCCCGATTACTACAAGTGGACGCAGTGGCTGTTCTTGCAACTGTATAAAAAAGGCCTCGCCTATCAAAAGCTGTCGCCGGTCAACTGGTGCAGTTCGTGCAACACGGTCATCGCCAACGAGCAAGTCGTCGACGGGGCGTGCGAGCGCTGCGGCACGCCGATCGTGCGCAAGGAAATGAAGCAGTGGTTTTTGAAAATCACCGAGTATGCCGAAGAACTTTTGGACTGTCTGCCCGCGCTCGACTGGCCGGAAAAAACCAAACTGATGCAAAAGAACTGGATCGGCAAAAGTGAGGGCGGCGAAATCGAGTTTACCTTAGAGAGCGGCGACACCTTCCGCGTCTTTACCACCCGCGCCGATACGCTGTTCGGCGTCAGCTACGTCGTTTTGGCGCCCGAACACCCGCTGGTACAAAAGATCACCACGCCCGAACATAAATCGGAAGTCGAGGCCTATATACAGGCTACGGCGCGCGCGAGCGACATCGAGCGGCTGTCGACCTCGAAGGAAAAAACGGGCGCGTTTACCGGCGCATACTGTATCAACCCGATCAACAACGCCCGCGTTCCCGTATGGATCGCCGACTATGTGTTGGCCTCCTACGGCTCGGGCGCGGTCATGGGCGTCGCGGCGCACGACACGCGCGACTACGATTTCTGTGTTAAACATAACTTACCCGTCGTGCGCGTCATTCGCTCGGCCGACGGTAGCCCCGACGATCTCCCGTATACCGAATACGGCGTCATGGTCAATTCGGGCGAATTCGACGGGCTGTCGAGCCAAGAGGGTAAGAAAAAGGTACTCGAAAAACTGGCGGCCATGGGCAAGGGCGGCATCAAAGTCAACTACCGTCTGCGCGACTGGTCGGTCTCGCGGCAACGCTACTGGGGCGCGCCCATTCCGATTATTCACTGCGAGCATTGCGGCGCGGTACCCGTTCCCGAACAGGACTTGCCTGTTCGTCTACCCTACGACGTCAATTTCACCCCAGACGGAAAAAGTCCGCTCGGCAAGTGCGACGCGTTCATGAACGTCCCCTGCCCGGTGTGCGGAAAACCGGCGCACCGCGACCCCGATACGCTCGACACATTCGTATGTTCGAGCTGGTACTACCTGCGCTACCCCGACAATAAAAACGCCGACAAGCCGTTTGACAGCGCGCATATCAACAAAATGCTGCCGGTCGATAAATATATCGGCGGCGCCGAACACGCCTGTATGCACCTATTGTACGCCCGTTTTATCACCAAAGCGTTGCGCGATATGGGGTTTGTCAACTTCGACGAGCCGTTTACTTCGCTCGTACACCAAGGTTTGATTTTGGGCAGCGACGGAGAGAAAATGTCGAAGTCCAAAGGCAATGTCGTCAACCCCGACAAGTATATCGAAGAGTACGGCTCCGACGCGCTCAGAATGTATTTGATGTTCGGCTTCTCCTATATCGAGGGCGGTCCGTGGTCGGATGACGGCATCAAGTCGATCGCCAAATTCCTCGACCGCGTCGAGCGCATTGTGGTCAAAGCGGCTGCGGCGACGGGTGCGAGCAACTACGGCGCCAAAGAAAAAGAACTCGATTACGCGCTCAATTACTGCATTAAAAGCGTGACGGCCGACCTTGCGGCATTCTCGTTCAATACGGCGGTCGCGCGCGTGATGGAACTCGTCAACGCCATGTACAAGTACGACGCGGACGGCGGACAGCTTGCGTTCCTCAAGCAAACGGCGGTCGCACTGGTCAAACTGATCGCGCCGATGGTGCCGCACGTAGCGGAAGAATTGCACCGCATTTTGGGCGGAGACAAAAGCGTGTTCCTCGAGTCGTTCCCGATTTGCGACGAGTCGAAACTGGTACGCGACGAGGCCGAACTGGCCGTGCAAATCAATTCCAAAGTGCGCACGCGCCTCGTATTCCCCGCCTCTTCGACCAAAGAGCAGATCGAAAAAGCCGTTTTGGCCGACGAAACCGTACAAAAGTTATTGGCCGGCGCCACCCCGAAAAAGGTCATCGTCATTCCCGGGAGACTGATCAATATCGTTGTATAGAGAATGGAACTACCAAAGAGAAAATCTCCGCGTCTGAAAAGCTATGATTACGCTGCTTCGGGCGCATATTTCGTTACGATTTGTACCCATGAGAAAAAAGCGCTTTTGTCGCATATTATTGTAGGGCGGGCGCTTGCTCCCGCCGAAAATATTTTACTCAATGCGGCCAAATTGCCGAAAAAAATTTAGGCTTACTCGAAGAGCGTTACTCGTTCGTTAAAATCGAATATTCCATAATAATGCCCAACCATATACACTTGCTTTTGCGCATACGGGAGAATACGGCAAGCACAAGCACGGCTACGATTTCGGATGTTATTCGTACGTATAAATCGTTGACCGCTCGGGAATGCAAGACGCAGTGTGGGATTGCTCCCCTTTTTCAAACTTCCTTTCACGATCATATTATCCGTGATGAAAAGGACTATACACGTATCGCGGAATATATTCTAAACAATCCCGCAAAGTGGCAAACCGATTGCTTTTTTACCGATTAAAACGCCCTGTCAATAGGCAAGGCGTTTTTTGTTGCGATAAAACTATGGAGGGAGCAAAGCACTCACTTGCGGGAGAACAAATCGTAGGGAGGCCGCTTGCTGCCTCCGCCCGATAACCCGTTAAGTTACGGCGGGAGCAAGCACCCGCCCTACATTATATTGTCATTGCGTGTTCCTATTAGTAAATTTTACAACAGCGGGATCTTGGCCAGGTATTCGATGTCTTTGCGGTCGGCGGCGGCGCCTTCGGCCAAAACGGTCGCTTTGACGACGATCTGTCCGCCCGCCTCCTGCACCAACGATTCCAATCCCGACAGCGAGCCGCCGGTCGAAATCACGTCGTCGACGATTGCCACGCGCTTATTCTTCAATAGCGCCGCATCGTGCGCCGACAGATACAGTTTTTGCACCTCGCCGGTGGTGATCGATTGTACCGCGACTTCGATACCGTCCTGCATGTACAGCTTTTTGGTCTTACGCGCCACGGCGTAGAACGCCTGTCCCAACTCCCGCGCGGTCACGTGCGCCAACTGCAAACCTTTGCTTTCGGCCGTAATGATGATGTCAGGCTTACAGGGTGCAATGCGCTTGGCGATCTCTTTTCCGCAATGTTCTGTCAACGTCTGATTGCCGTGCAAATTGAAAAATGCGATATGCACGCCGCTCGGTAGCGGCAATACGGGCAAATCGGCCTTTACGCCGCAAATATCGACTGTAAATATAGAATCCATGTACTTCCTCCGTATGGGACAAATGGTCTTTACTGCTTTCCGTGAGGTTTTGTCTTTGGCTCTAATGACAACTCTTTACCGCGGATTGCGACAAACGAAATGCAAGGGACTGCAACGGCTTATGCGGCTATGTCGCCCTCTTGTTCCGGGGCGGGCGTCGGCGCTTATGCCGATACGGCGATCGTCACGCTAAGCGCTGCGCCGTGCTGCGATCCGCCGACTAAAACATTGACCGTAACGGTCACCGTCTTGTCTGTGTCGCCGGGCTTTACGGTATACGCGCCATTCTTGCCGATCTCGATATACGGCTTGTCCGCATCGGAAACGACATATTCATACGTCACCGCGCCCAACTGCGAAAGTCGCTCGTCGTGCGTTACGGTGATTTGTCCGTCGCTTGCCGCGGCCGACATCGGGCTTTCGGCGTCCGCCGCGACGGTCACGGGGATCGCCGCAACGTAGGTACGCCCGATAAAGTTCGATCCGGCTTTGTCGTATTCGGCAATCACGGTAATCGTCGCCGACTGCGCTTGCAACGTCGCATTCTTCAGCGTGTACACGTCGCCCGCTTTTTCCACCGTCACGGCGGCATTGTCGGAGAACAGGCGAATATTCGTCCAGTCACCGATATTCGTGATGTCGATCGTCTGCTCGCTCTGTGCGGCCGAAAGTGTCGGTTCGGTTTCGGGCGGCGCGATGCCTTCGACCGTCACCGCATTGCTGTTTGTACTTCTGAACCACTGTTCCGCATACACGCCGCTGTTGCATTGCGCAAGCACCGTCACGGTGACACCGGTAGCCGTTTCCGTCGACGAATTGACCAACTTATAGGCCGTTCCGTCTTGGACGACGGAGACGTTCGGGTTGCTCGTCGTAAAGATATACGAACTTGCGTCGAATGCGTCCGCCGTCACGGTCACGACTTTGGTAGTCGCATCGATCGCTACCGTAACCGTAGGCGCGGTTGCTTTATCGACGGTAATATCGGCCGTCGCCGTCAATGTCAGGGTTCCGTAAGCAGGCGCATCGGAATAGGTAACGGTCGCAGTCACACGCACAACACCGACGCTCGCCTGCGGCTTTGCGGTAAATTGTCCGTTGGCCGCCTGGATCGTTCCGTATACGACCGTATTGATTGCATAGCTTGCGCTGTAATTCGATGTTGCAACGGTCACGCCGTTTTGCATAACGGTCAACGTAGGCGTATAGCCGCTGTAACTTAGTGTCGCGGTCGGCCGATCATAGAACGTCACGTTGACGGTTTTTTGTTGGGCCTTGCCCGCAGCATAAGCCGTAACTTGCACGCTTGCCGTACCGTGGCCACCGTCCCGCTTAGCAACATTGCCGTTTGCGTCTACCGTAAAGTCATTTCCGCCGCCGACGAGCGCGTATTTCACGGCGTCGAACACAAAGTCGTTTGCGGGTACGGGGGTTACGTTACAGCTTTCCCCGACTTTGACCGCTTTCGTCGAATCAAGCGTAATGTCCCCTGTGGTAAAGTCGTTCGCCATGACCGTAAGCGAGGCGCTTGCACTGACAATCGTACCGGAAAGCGTATACCCTCCATAACTCCACTTACGACTGCCGGCGGCTTTCACGGTGATCGTTGCTGTCCCTGCACTCGTTGCGTAAACCTCAAACGTGATAGAGTCCGCCGTTCTCTGTGTATCGTATAAACCGTAGTAAAGTTCCAACGTACTGTTACCGCTCTTTACATTGCGTATCGAAACATTGTCGCTCTTTTCGATCGTAAAGTAGCGGAACGATCCGCTCGGTGTAGCGAACGTATAGGTATAGCTACTTCCCGCAGCGATCTGCTTGGCCGCAACACCGGTCAAATCCGTGTACGGACTGTTGCCGAGCGTCGCCGAATCGGCCGTTGCTCCCGATTCAACCTTGACGGTCAACGCTACTGCCGTATACGTATACCCATGCACGGTATATTGAACGCGAACGGTCGAAGATTCCGTCACATGCTGCGCAAGCAGTCGCACCGAATATACGTTGCCCGTCTTTGTCACATTGACCGAGAAAATTCCTTCCCCGTCAACGACAAACGGTGTGTTGTACGCCGCCGCCGAATAACCGCTGTCCGCTGTATCGATTGTAACTACCTTTTCATCGCCGACCGACGCCGTTTCGGTGTGTGTTCCGCCCGTAATCGGCGTTTCGCCGACTTTGACGGTTGGATTCGGCACGGCTTTTGCCGGCACGGTAACTTGCAACTTTGCTTTATAGATTTTTTCGCCTACCGTATATGTCGCAAATACATACGCTGTTTTTGCCGTACCGCTTCCACCCTCGGGAATCATATTGGCGTTTTCTGCGGCCGACACGATATTGTCGGAAATCGTTATCAAATCGGAATTCGTCGTCCACACAACACCCGCAACTTCGGTTCCCCCGATATTTGCCGTAAGCGTCTGACCGCTCGCGCCCGGCTCGACGGTCAAACCGGTAACCGACAGCGCAAGCACGGTAAACGACGCACTTCTTGTAAAGGTAAAGCCGACTAGGTCGCCCTCGGTAATCGTGATCGTCGCGTTGACGGTAGCCGTGCCGGCCGTCCAGCCGCCGACCAAACCGTTGTTGGCCACGGTGACATTGGTCGCCGACGTCGCGTAAGTAGCCGTAAACTTGTAAGACGCCGCATCGCCGGTAATCGAAACAAATTTGTTTAAGTCGATCGTCTCGCCCGGCGTAACGTCGCCGTTACCAAACGCAACTTGCGGCTCGACGTAGAACGTGTATGTGGCCGACAGTTCGTAGCCCTGCCATGCGCCTGTGCCGATCGTTGTAGTGGCGGTAACCGTAAAGCGAACGCCCTTTTGTCTGACGGTGACAGTGCCGTCCGCCGCAACGATCGCAATATCGGTGTTCGAGCTTGCAAACATAAACGTGGGTGCGCCGATATTGTCGCCGTCTCCGGCCGTCACCGTAGGCAACGGCGCATTGCCCGTAGCGCCGATTTTATAAGAAGTGCGATCGGCAGTCAACGTAACATTCGATTCCGCAAGCGAAATCGTAGGCGCGGCAACGCCGGCAACGGGAATGTCGAATATCGCCGTCGCGGTCGTCCCTTTAAACCAGCCTTGCTCATACGTCGCCGTAACGCGCACTTTTACCGTACCGCCGGTCGTCAAACAAGTACCGATCGTAAGCTTCGTGTTGCCGTTCGCGCCCGGTTTTACGGCGACCATACTATCGCCGGCAATGACCTCGTAGCCGTACGACGGCGTAAGCGTATTGCGCGCATCGGTTTTTGCGACGCTGAGAATATTGCTATCCGCCAAATTCAATGCGGCGCCCGGCTTGACCGTGCCGCCCTTATACGTAACGGAAATATTCGGACTGGGCTCGGTAACGGCAAGCGTTGCGACCGGCGCAGACTGCCAAACGCCGTTGACCTTGGCTTTGCCGTAGAACGATACATTGCCTGCTTTCTGTACGGTAAACGCGGCATAATAGAGTTTTGCCGACGCATCGTAACTGCCCGCGCCCGCCGCCTTTACGCAATCGTTGTTGGCCGTGATCTCGAAGCAATCGGCCGGATTGCCGGCAGCGTCGGCGAACGAATACGCGGTACCGCTTACGTCGAGCGCGACATAAACCGTTTTCGGCGTACCGGTATAGAAACCGTCGATCGTCACGATCTTGTGCTCGTCGGCGAACGCGGCACTATTATACACCGCGCTCGCGATACCCATGCGGTTGAGTACCGTATAAGTCGCCTCGCCGCTTGTAAACGTTTTGCCGAACAGCGTAACGCTCGCCCGCGCTTTCCAGGCGCCGACGCTGCCGAATCGGAAATCGCCTTGCAAATCGGTCGGATCGGTCGCGCCGATCGGTTTAGACGTGATCGCATATGTTGCCGCATGATTCCCGTCGCCCTTGTACGCAAAGCGATAGGTATCGTTGATGTCGAGTTCGCCTGTGGCCTGCGTATAGGTCGAGCCATTGAGTTTTTGCTGTAGCACAAACGTCGGCACGAACCCTTCGGCCTTAGCCGTCGCCGTGAAATCCGTATAGAACGACTGTCCGTCGACCGTATAAGTCACGCGGAATGTTTCCGTCTTTTGCGTCGACAGCGTTACATTCGATTTGAGCGTCAGTTTGACGGTAGTATCTTCCAAAACCGCATCGAATAACGATTCGCCCGACCGGTGCGCAACCTCCAACGTACCGCTCGAAAGCCCGTTCGACACCGTAACGGCGCAGTCGATCGCCGTGCGCTCGATCGCGTTGATCGTCGCATTGGCTACCGACACCGTCGGTTCTGCGACTTGGACGGTGATCGTGCGCGTAACGGCCTTACCGTGTCCGCCGTTATCCGCCGTCAAAGTGACCGTATACGTCCCGGCCGTAGTTGCCGTGATCGTTTTATCCGAAACGGTCAAGCCGGCGGCCGAGGATGCGACCGTAAAGTCCGCACCGCCGTAAGGCGTACCGTGGTCGAAACTTTGCAATCCGATATATTCAGTAAGATCGAGCGTATTGCCCTTGATCAGCAGGATCTCGTCGTTGCCGTTCAAGCGGTTCGGGAAATCTTTGTTATTGACAATATAGTACACCAAGTTGTTGACGTCGATCTGCATTTGCGCGGTCGCATGTACTTTCGCGGCGCCCGACTTATTCAGCGTCGCCACCAACAGGAACGAGCCGCTTGCGCCCGTGACCGTCACCGCGCCCGTGTTTGTATCGACCGTCGCCAATCCGCTCGAAAGCGCGTTGCCGCTCAAATCGGTCAATGTGTAGGTCAATGCGTAGCCGTCCGGTACGGCAACCGCCGTACTGCCGTTGACCGGATAAATTTTGGCGGTAAAGCCGTTATACGTACCCGTTTTGAATATGTCGGCGCGCGCGTTGTCGAACTTGACGACATAGGCGCTGCTCGAAAGCGTAACGGTCGCATAGGCCGTCACGTCGCCGCACTTGACCTCGATACGGTAATTGCCGTCGAGCTTGGTCAGCATATTCTTAAACTGCAATTCATAGCCGTCGGCGGTCGCAACGATCTTTAAATCGGTCGTCGTCGCTGCTTGCCATTCGTCCCCGACCTCCCGTTGCAAACCGACCGTCAGTTTATTCTTGTCGGCCGCTTCCGGCTGCCGATCCGCGTTACCGCCGTTGAAGCGCACGCCGAACGCGACTTTGTTCCATTCGTCCGCATCTGCGCCCAAGGCGTTCAAATGGACCGACTCTACCGCCGTTTCGTCTTGCATAACATGGAGCGCGTATACATCGGCGGTCACAGTCACGTTGAGCGTGACAGTATAGGTCTTATTTGTTCCCGCCTCGGTAAAGGTCAGCGTGACGGTGTCCGTACCGATCTTCCCGACCGACTGCAAGACAATGGTGCCGTCGTTCATATTATGGTTAGCGGTGAACAGGCTGTTTGCGGAAACACTGCTAAACGTGTACTGCGTTTTGTCAACCGGGAATTGCGGATCGTGCGCGTCCGCAGAGATAAACTTAAATCGCAATTCTTTTTGCGGCTTGTCGTTTGCGCCGGTCAGCGTCAAAGCAAGCGTATCGCTCGAAGCGGAATAAACCGTTTTGTCGTCATATTTCACTTCGACCGCGTTCTCGCTTTGCATCAGCGTCGTAATATAGAAATAGTACGTTTGCGTTTTGCCGCTCGGCGTGCTTAACGTCCACCGTGCGTCGCCGTTGCTGTTGCCGGTCACGCCGATCTCGAATACGCCGCTTACCGTATAGTCGGTCGCGCCCGGTTTCGAATCGGTAATCTCGAATTTCTCCAGGTCGGTCGCGCCGTCTTTCAAATCGATGCGCAATTGGTCCAAAACGAAATAAACAGGTTCGTAATTGAGGTATGCCGTGCCGCCGCTGTAAACAATATCGAAATACAGTTTCAGCGTTTCGTTGCTCTTTAACGTATAGCGGCTTTCTTCCGTTGCCGCAAATTCGTTCTGCTTTGCCGCATCGGTATACAGTTTGATCGACTGTACGGGCGCGCTCATATTGCGCACCGTGATTTCGATAGTGAGCGACTGTTTGTCGCAATTATACGAAATGCTGCCCGTCTCGGACCCGCCGGACGTAATGCCGCTCTTTAACGTAAATCTCGTATTATACAGAGTATCGTTTACCGCCGTAGCGATTCCGTTGGTAATGGCGCCTTGCGTGATCGTGTGAACAGCGTCTTTCTGCGCGGCTATATCCTCCACCGAAAGCACGAGGGTTTGGCTCGCGTTCTCACCGTCGGCGTAAGCAAACACGCCGCCGACATACATATCGACCGTCTCGCCTTGGTTCTTCTCTAATTTGTATTTTTTCGCAGTCGCGTCGTAGTGTTCTTCGGTCGCAAACGATCCGTCGGTGTACAACTTGATCTCCTGTACTTCGCGTATTAAGTTGTACGAAACAGAACATCCCTCTTCATCCGCAACACCGTTGCGATCCAGATAATAATGCACGGTAAACGAAGAGTAATCGGCGCCGTTGTAGACATTGCGGAGGATAAAGAAGTCCTGCAACACATATACGTCACCGTCTTTAAATTCGAACAGCGCATCGGTGCCGGCCGTTGCCGCGTCGTTGGTCGCATAATAGCGGCCGTCTTTCTCTGTAAGCCAGTCCCCGTTGGTAAGGCGGATACGCACACTGTACTCGCCCGCCTTAAGCGACTCGTATTGATCGCCCCACGTGTGGCTGAACAAGCTAAAGCCTTCTTTCGAGAGTTTTATGCTCTGACGGTTATAGGCAAAGCTCGTATCGGAGCGGTATTCCTGCGACACCGTACCCGTAAACGGCGTGAACGCGCTACCTTTCAGCGTGCCGACAGCGGCCGTTTTGTCATGGTCGACAACTTTGACATAAAGTTTGATACTGGCCAGTTCCGTGGTTTTCTTTTCGTCGGTAAATAATCGAACCGTGATATAAGAACGGCCTTCGTTATCTGTTTTTCTCGCCTCGATCTTGTTTTCCGGTTTGCGATCGCCTATCGAGAAATACTCGACCGAAGATAACACCAGCGTGATACGCTCAAGGCCGATCGATTTTGCCGCATCGTCTACTTTTCCTGCCGAATCGGTAAATTGCAACAAATCGGCAACCGAAACCGAATCGGCGGACGGCGTGTTGAGGTTGATCGTCAGCATCGCATCCTTGTCGCCCCTTTTCTCCAAAGACAAGAACTGCGCGATACCGGCGCCCGGCGCAATGCTGTCCACCCACTGTATGCCTTTCGGCTCTGTGGTAATGTTGAACTCGATGTCAAAATAGTTGGAACCGCCGCCGGCAGCCACGGCGCCCGCGATAAACCGATAGCGGTACTTGGTCACCGCGGCATTGCCGTCGACCGTAAAGCCGATGCCTGCGGTGATCTGCATTTTGTCTTTGATTGCGTTGGCATTGGAAACGGGGATCACGCCGTCTTCGAGCTTCGGGAACTTGACGGCGCCCTTGTTGTCGTAGGGCTTTGCGGCTAACGCATTGCCCTCGTAAGCGTAAACGGTCAGATCGCAATCGGTATAAGTATTGTCAAAGGTTGCCGCCACGGCGTCAAACGTGTACAATAAAGGGATCGAGCCGTTTTGCTGCGAGCGGTACGCATTGCGCTTATACACGCCTTCCGACGCCGTCGCGCCGCTCACTTCGATCTTTTGCACCTTAATACGCACTTCGACGGACAACTTCAACTTGGCGCCGGCATTGGCCGACGACGTATCGCTGATCGTCACTTCGACGCGCCCGGCCTTGACGGCATCGAGCGTTTTCTTATTGTTTTTATCGCCCTGCCGCACGACATTGCCGTCGGTCGTCTCGATCTTGATATTGCGGTCGAGGTTATTCATGCGCGTGAACGGCCGCACCAACAAATGGTCTTCCAAAACGAACTTATCGCCGATATACAATGTCAGCGACTCGATCGGCTTTACTTTGTCAAGCGCGTCGTAATCGGGTTTTTCCGCAGGGACGCCGCCGTTCGGATAGAGATAGAATTTGGAAATAATATCGAGCGAATCGGTCGAACGCGCGCTCAGCTTGAGCTTTTTGACGATCGCGTCGCCGCTGTTGGCGGCGTTGGCGGTAACGGTAAGATCAACGTCGCCCGTGCCGACCACGCGGAAACGCACTTCTTTATCGGTACAGCCCAAAATATTGATAACGCCGTTATCGCTGCTTTCCGCTTTTACGACGTTGTTTTTATCGCCCATTTGCGCGACGCCGCCCAGACCCAACTGCGCGACCGCAACGGTATAGGTGCGGTAGCCTTCGGGCGCGGTCTTATAGTACGGCAGCGCGTCGGTGGTGTACGCTTGCTGCGCCTCGTCAAACCGCAGCTCCGACGTCTTGCCGTTTCCGGTAATCGAAGTCAGCGACATATCGCCGGCCACGCCCTCGACAATGGTGAACTCGACGCTGGTATATTTGCTGCTGTCGACGGTGCTGGTCGCTGTAACGGTCACTTTTTGCCCGACGTCGCCGGCCACGCGGAAACGGAATCTGGAAACCGGGATCACGTTGCCGTTCTCGTCCTCGACCTGTTCTTCCTGCTCGTTCAAGTCGTACAGCACGCCGCTCGGAGAATATGTCCAGGCAAGCGTCGATTTGACGTCGCCGGTCACGCCGACCTGCGCATCGAGCGTATATACGCAAGTATTGGTTGCCGTATACGCGCCGTCGATCGGGTACAAATCGTTTTTGGTGATCGTCACCGCATTGACCTGCACCGGCGTCACGCTGGGCTTGATGGCGAACAGCACGATAAAGACCGCACTGAGCGCAACGAGCAAACCGAGCGCTATGTAAAGAATAATATTTTTGGTTTTGTTTACCGGCGCTAAGTCTATGACCTTATCGGAAATCGCCATACGTCCTCCCTCCCGCAATCGGGTGAAAAACCTCAGTATCGTTCGTATAGTCGCGCTACAGAGTTTCCTCGTATGCAAACGACTGCTTCATACTAGTATATAATACACCTAAACGCATGAAAAGTCAATTTAGAATGCGATTTTTTATTGATTATTTTATAAAAATGTAAAGTAAAAGGCGCTTTTTTGCGCTCGCCTTTTCCCTGCGGATCGGGCGGTTATCCGACGTTATACACGCATATATATGGTTAAACCCGAAATTGTGTGCGTTTAACTCGGTTTTGCCGCGTTTTGCCGACTTTTTATTTTAGCAAAATACAGAATAAAAAATTAGCACTCTAGCCGTGATACTGCTAGCACTCTAACCATTCGCTGCGCACAATATTTTTACGGCCGATCGGTTATATTCTCATAATGGTTTGACAATCTCGCCCGAATGTAATATAATAATAAATAGAATTTACAAGGGAGGAGCAACGTGATTGCCGATAAGCTGGTCGAACTGAAAATACTGCTACGGCGCGCCTGCATGTGCGAGAATGCGGGCGTCAACAAAAAGAGTACCATTCATCTGCGGACAAAAGTACTGTATTTGTTGAAAGAGCGGCCGGTCAAGGCGAGCGAACTGATCGGGACGCTCAGCGTTGCCAAGCCCAACGTGACCGCGCTGACCAACGGCCTTGCCGCCGACGGGCTGATCACCAAAGAGCGTTCGTCGAATGATCGGCGGGAAATTACGCTTACCATTACCGAGGCCGGCAGCGCGTTCTTACGCGAGCGGCTGGACGTCATCGAAAGCGGCTTTAAAAATATTCTGACCTCCGAAGAAGAGTATAGCGCGGCGGAAGAGGACATCGACGAAGTGATCAATCTGCTTTCCTTTTTGGGATAAGGATGCAACCATGAAACATGCCATTCGAAAAGATTTGCGCGCCGTCATGCGACACGACCCGGCTGCGCGCAGCAAACTGGAGGTCGCCTTGACCTACAGCGGATTCCACGCGCTGGTGCTGTACCGGTTCGCGCACTTTATGCACGTACACCGTTGGCGGCTGTTTGCGCGCATGGTCAGCCAGTTCGCCAAATTTTTGACCGGCGTCGAGATCCACCCCGGCGCGCGCATCGGCTGCGGCGTCGTCATCGATCACGGCGAGGGCGTCGTCATCGGCGAGACGGCCGAAGTCGGCGACAATGTGCTGATCTATCAGGGCGTGACCTTAGGCGGCACCGGCAAGGATCGCGGCAAACGCCACCCCACTGTTTGCGACAATGTGATGATTTCGGCCGGCGCCAAAGTGCTGGGGCCGTTCACCGTCGGCAGGGGCGCCAAGATCGGCGCCGGCTCGATCGTGTTAAAAGAAGTGCCGCCCTATGCCACCGTTGTCGGCGTACCCGGCCGCGTGGTGCGCATTTGCGGCGAGCGGGTCGACGATCTCGATCAGACGCTGCCCGACCCCGTCAGCGACGAGTTAAAGCGGCTGCGCGGCGAGGCGACCTGTCTGTTAAAGCGTATCGAAGCGCTCGAATCGAAAGAGGAAAACAAATAGCCGTATGCGATTGCTTACGTCGCAAGCTCCTCGCAATGACAAATCTTTTGTAACCGCCAATTCGCTTGCCGCTTAATGCAACAAAACGCAACATAGCGGCGCATATAACATAAGTGGCGGCGTAGACGGTTCGAGACGGGCAACAGGCGTTTTGGCAATGAGGGCGCGTAGTTTGGGCCTACGTAACCGAATTGCCGAAACGCACGTAGCCCGCATATGACCCCGTATACGCCGCAGAACATAATTTCCCCGAAGAGGTATCGCCCCATGAAAGTTTACAACACCCTATCCCGTCAAAAAGAAACGCTCGAACCGATCAAAAGCGGTCTTGTCACCATGTATTCGTGCGGGCCGACCGTGTATAACTATGCGCACATCGGCAATCTGCGCACCTATGTCTTTATGGACCTGCTGCGGCGCGCGCTGCGGGCGGACGGTTACAAACTGAAAGGCGTAATGAACGTGACCGACGTCGGGCATTTGATGTCGGACGCCGACGACGGCGAGGACAAAATGGCCAAGGCCGCGGCCGAACAGCACAAGCGCCCCGAAGAGATCGCCGCCTATTACACCGAAATTTTCATGCGCGACATTGCGCGGCTGAACATCGGTAAGCCCGAGATCGTCGCCAAAGCGACCGACCATATCGACGACATGATCGCATACGTCGAGGCGCTCGTCGAAAAAGGCTACGGCTACGAGACGAGCGACGGCATTTATTTCGACATCGGCAAGTTTCCCGAATACGGCAAGCTCAGCCGCTTAAACCTCGACGACCAGATCGCCGGCGCGCGGGTCGAGGTCAACACCGAAAAACGGCACCCGGCCGATTTTGCGCTGTGGAAAAAGGCGCCCAAAGAACACATTATGCAATGGCCGTCGCCTTGGGGCATGGGCTATCCCGGTTGGCATATCGAATGCTCGACGATGAGCCGCAAATATCTGGGCGACGTACTCGACATTCACACCGGCGGCGTCGACCATATTCCCGTACACCACGAAAACGAGATCGCGCAAAGCGAGGCGCTCGTCGGTCATAAGACGGTCGACTATTGGATGCACGGCGAGTTCATGCTGGTCGACGGCGGCAAAATGAGTAAGTCGCTCGGTAACACGTACACGCTCGACCAGTTGGCCGAACGCGGTTACGAGCCGCTCGACTTCCGCTATTTTTGCTTAAACGCGCATTACCGCAAAAAGCTCAACTTTACATTCGAAGGTTTATCGGCGGCGCAGACGGCGCACCGTCGTTTAAAAACGTTGGTCGCCGCTTGCCGCGAGGCGAACGCCGTCACCCCGTCCGACGTACTCGAAAAAGCGCGCGCGGACTTCCGACAAGCGGTCGACGACGATCTCAATATCCCTTTGGCGCTCGGCGTGCTGTGGACGCTACTCAAAAATCCGCCGGCCAAAGACATTTACGAGACGGCGCTTGCGTTCGACAAAGTGTTGGGGCTGTCGCTTGACAAAGCACAGGCCGCCCCCGCCCCGCAGATCGACGACATTCCCGACGAGATCCGTGCGATCGCCGAAGAACGTTTCGCCGCCCGCAAAGCCAAAGATTGGGCAAAAAGCGACGCCCTGCGCGACGAGCTTGCCGCCCGCGGCTATGCCGTCGTCGATGCGAAAGATTCGTACACGATCAAAAAAGCGTGATCGCACGCGCTTAACCGCAGCAATTCGATTTGCTCGCAATAGAGCCAAAGACAAAAAGTCCGAGAGGAAACGAGTACGCACACATTTTGTCACCCTCGGAGCGAAAGCCGAGGGTCTAGCGCAAGCGAATCCATAATTTATACGCCTTCGTACATTCTTGCGTACCGCTCGGAATGACAAATGGTCTTTACTTCTTTCCATGCGGTTTTGTCTTTGGCTGTAATGACCGGATAGCGACCCGGTGCCGCTTTCTCCGTCATTGCGAACGCAGCGCGGCAATCGTCATACGCCAAATAATCGCATAGTAAAAACGGGAGACGGTATAATGCGCAATTCCCACAGGGAATAAAAAACTAAATTTTTTAGAGTTGCACTTTCAAGCGAGGACAAAAGCTCTCGAACGATATGTTCGAGAGCTTTTTACTACAAACTATTTAGAAAGACAAATTGTAATTTATCGTATCAAATAACTTTTCCATATCTCAAAATGTAGTGAGAGAAATTTTCGTCCACAACGACAAAGCCATTTCTTTCATAAAAATTCTTTGCAGGATTACTCTTAAAAGTATCCAAAAATATCGGTTTATTTAAT
>JAAVYI010000030.1 GCA_022791055.1 Clostridia bacterium
CCGTAGGGCGCGACGCGGCGGCACTGTGTGCCGCAAAAAATGTCCGGGGGACATTTTTTAGCTAAAGCGGCGCAGCAGCTATGCTGCAAGCTGGTCGTCGTTGCGGTACGGGTTAAGAGAGAGGGACACAGTCGAAAGTGTCCCTCTCTCTTACAGTTTTCGCCGAGGCCTTTTGATGTCAAAAGGCCGGGGATCCGTTTTGCAATCTTTTACAAAAGAACAACAATCTTTTTGGCGGCAAAAGGCCGGAAATTCGGTTTTCGTTCTTTTTCAAAAGAAAAGCAATCCTTTGTGCAAAAAGCGTGAGTATTATTTTGTAGTCTTTTGCTAAAAGACTTTTCTTTCCTTTTGACGCCAAAAGGTAAGAATTGTTTTGTAGTCTTTTACTTAAAAGACTTTCGTCCCCTTCAGCCCGCAAAAGGCCGAAAACCCGTTTAACGCCTTTTTCAAATGCCGTCCGCGCAGGACGTCATAAATTAAAAAGTCATTAAATTTCTTTTTTCTTTGTTTGTATGTATTGCTAAAATGCAATTCATATGGTATACTGATTTATAGCCTAAAAGTCGGATAGACGGCTTGAAAGCGGAGAGAGGTGCCTATGAAATATACAATCGAATGTGCCGACGCGGTACTCAAGCGCGTCTTTTCGGGGCGAATGGAATATCGGTCGACCGTCAGTGTGCCGGCGGGGTTGGAGGCCGTTTTCGTGCGCGGCGGGCAGGTCATCGACTTGCTGCGCGCGGGCGAACACGTCATCAACGAGCGCACCGGCTTTACATTGCGGTCGGCGTCGAAAGAGACTTGCGAGTTGTACGCCGTTTGTCGGGCGAAACCGTTTGACGTTCTGTGGGGCGTAGGCGGGGTCGAAGTCGACGGCAAGACGTTGGGCGTCAGCGGCAGTTATCGTGTGACGGTCGACAATCCGCTGTCGATCCTCAGGCGGTTCGGATTTGTCGAATCGTTAGACGCCGCCTCACTGCGCACGATGATGAAGGGCGCCGTGACCGATGCGGTGCGCGAAGAGTTGCACGTAAGCCAGCGCGATCTGGCGGCGCGTATCAAAACGCGTTTAACGCCGGTCATGTTGGACTGCGGGTTGTATTTGGATGCGTTTTGTGTAGACGAAGTGCGCGATATGAAAGCGCAGTCCTCGTCGGATTCGGATAATACGGAGAACATACTATGAAAATTCGGGAAAAGAAACTCAATTTCAATCGCGTTTCGCGCGACGAGACGGTGGCGATGCTGGCGTCCTTACGGGAGCGCGTGGACGATGCGGCCGTCAAAGGGCGGCTTCGGGCGTTGGAAGATAAGTTGGCGGTTTGTCCGCCGACCGCCGACACGGACGCGGCGGCGACCGATGCGGAGCTTAGGGCGCTTGCGACCGATTTTATGCAAGTGTATGCGCAGGGCGTGCTGACCGAACGTTATTTGCAGCGCATGGAAAATCTGACGGCGCGCCGTATGCGGTTTATGTAGGAGGATGAAGGCGATGTTCGGGAAAAAGAAAAATAAAAAATACGACTACCGGGAAAAGCTCGACCGTATCGAGCGCTCGATCTGGGAACTGGAAAACAAGCAGATCGTCTATTTGGATAAGCTGAAAGCGGTTGTCGCCAAGCAGGCCGACTACAAGCAGAAAGGGAAAAGCGCGGCCGACCGTAATATGCAACGGCACTGGGCGTCGCTGTATCTCAACTGCGAAAAGGAAAAGGAGCAGATCGCCGCGTCGATCAATCAGATCAGCAAGGAGATCGTCACGGCGGCGCGCATGGCGCAGCTTGTCGATACGCAGGCGCTGACGATCGAGTTGGAGAAAACCGAATCGCTGACGCTGGCCGAGATCAACGAGATGAGCGACAGTATCGCCAAAAGCCGCACCAAGCGCGAGGCCGAACAGTCATTAAAGGACGAAGCGATCGACCGCGCTCTCAGAGTGACCGACCGCGACACCGACAGCGACGTCGACCGCGTGTTGGGGCTGTGGGAAGAGGAGAAGAGCGCCGAGGACGAACTGCGCTTGACCGAGCAACCCGTCGCCGCACCCGTGACCGCGCCGGAAGTCGAGGCCGACAGCGTGCTCGATGCGTGGGGAGCGGAAGAGACGGACGCGCCGGACAAGGACAAAATCAGCGAGTAAGGGGACTGGTATGAAAAGCAAAGAGGAAAAGCAGATCGAGGAACGCATGATGGTGCGCCGCACCATCAACCGCATGAGCAAGTATGTGGCCGACCTCGAGCCGAAGAAAAAGCAGTTTATCGAGAAAGCAAAAGAGGCGCGGCTTAAAGGGGCGACCAACCAGGAGCGTCTGGCTAAGAACGCCTTAAAACAGGTGTTGGCGCAGCAGCGCATGGCCGAACAAATGCTGTTGAACTTCGAGATCACCGCGCAGCTGAAGGACTTGACCGAACTGTCGGGCGAGTTCATGAAAGGCATGACGTCGGTCAGCAAGGAAATGAGCAAGATGGCCGACAAGATCAATTTCGGCGCGGCGACCAAAGAGTTTTCTAAAGCGATGGCCAAGTCGCAAATGCAATCGGAAAAAATGTCGTCCTTTTTGGAGCGGCTGGGAGAGACGTTCGATATTGCCGTAGCCGACAGCGACAGCATTGCCGACGAAGAAGTCGACGCGCTGATCGACGGCGTGACGAGCGAAGTCGAAAGCGCGCTCGACCGCGACATCGACGAAAAACTCAAGCGCGTGCAACAGGCGATCAAGGGGTAGACCGTGGCCGATCTCAATCAAGCGTTTTTGTACGACGCGTTCAATATGTATTATCAAAAAGGCATGGAGGCCAAGGCGGCCGGCAACGTCGCGCTCGCCCGCAGTCAGCTTTTGAAAGCGTCCGAAACGCTGTTAAAGTTGGCTGCGCTCTCGAGCGGCGAGCTGAAAAAAGCGCGCGCCGATCGCGCCATGCGGCTGTTCGAGATCGCCTCGTCGTTCGACGGCGGCGAAGTGCGGCAAGTAAGTAAGGGCGGGCAAACGGCGACGGCGGCCAAAACGAGCGCGCCGCAGGGCGACGACCCCGATCTGACCAAGTGGGCGGCGGAGTCGGTGCCCGATGTGCGATTTGAGGATGTGGCCGGTCTCGACGACGTCAAAAAGGCGATCACCGAACGCATTATTTTGCCGCGCAAATATCCCGATGTGTACAAGCGTTTTCGGAAAAAAGCGGGCGGCGGTATTTTGATGTACGGCCCGCCAGGCACCGGCAAAACGTTTGTCGCACGGGCTACGGCCGGCGAGGTGGGCGCAAAATTCTATTCGGTCAAGTGTTCGGACATTCTGAGCAAATGGTTCGGCGACGCCGAACAGAACGTGCGCAACCTGTTCGAAACGGCGCGCGCGCAAGAGGCGGCGGTCATCTTTTTCGACGAGTTCGAGGCGATCGGCACGACGCGCGACGGCAGCGATCCGGCCATGCAACGGCTGATCCCCGAGATCCTCGCGCAGATGGACGGCTTTGAAAAGCACGAAGGCACGTTGCTGTTTATCGCGGCGACCAATAAGCCGTGGATGCTCGATTCGGCGTTTTTGCGCCCCGGCCGTTTTGCCGAACGCATTTACGTGCCGCTCCCGGACGAGGCGGCGCGGCGGTATATGCTCGAGCGGTACTATCGTCATTTGCCGGTGGCCGACGACGTGGATTTTGTAAGCCTTGTGCGGCGCACGGACGGCTATTCGGGATCGGATATTCACGAGCTGTGCGAGCAGTCCAAGCAGCCCGGCATCATGCGCGCTATCGAAAAGGGCGCGGGCGATTACGAGTTTATCACGGCGGCGGACATTACGGCGGCGTTCGACCGCGTGCGGCCGAGCGTGGCGAGCGGCGATATTGGCCGCTTCGAGCAGTTCCGTCGGGAATAGAGGAGAACAGCGTTTGAAAATCGATACTTTTGCCTACGTCGACCGCGTCGTCAACGTGCTGGAGAACGACCGCGCCGCCTTTTCGCAGGCTGCGGCCGAACTGATTGCCTTTTTGGAGCAGTCATTAGGCGGCAACGATGAAATCGTCGGTATCACCGATAGGATCAAGACGTCGGCAAGTTTGCGCG
This sequence comes from Clostridia bacterium, assembly GCA_022791055.1. Classification (GTDB taxonomy): domain Bacteria; phylum Bacillota; class Clostridia; order Christensenellales; family Pumilibacteraceae; genus HGM11386. Next base: position 4,058 of record JAAVYI010000030.1, read on the forward strand.
AAAAGATCGTGCGCAACGGCCTGTACAAGCAGTACCCGGCCGAAGAACTTTTGTATCACATGTCCGACATCATCGGCGTGCGCATCGAGTGCCGCTTTTTGGCCGACGAGCAAAACGTATTCGCGTTTCTGCGCGCTCTGTTTTGTAACCGCATCGGCGACGGTCCGTTTTACGCACCCGAGGGGAATGCGGCGTTTAAACTCAACCTCGATGCGCCGCAACCCGAACAGCAGAAGAACGGGCTGAATATCTACCGTATCGACGGCTATGTCGAGCGCGACGGCGTGCAGTACAATTTCGAGATCCAGATCAAATCGCTGGTCAACAGTTTCTGGTCGGAGATCGAACACAAACTGATTTACAAGAACAAGCGGTTTATGATGATCGACCGCTTTGTCAACGATATGATGCTGTCGATTCACGAGAGCCTGATAAACATTGACGCGCAACTCAATATGATCTACAGTCGATGTCTCAATAACAACGTCGACCAGCAAATGCAGCAGATCGAGAACGTGCTGACCGCGCTGATCAACGAGGTGTACACCAATCTGATCGAAGAGAAAGTCGGGTTCGGCGTCAACATCAAGGACTATTCGGAAAGCCTGGTCAAATATATTTTGTACTACTCGAGCTTTATCCGCCGCAAGGCCGGCCCGGACGAAATGTACGGCAATACGGTGATGAACGTCATGAACTGGATGCGCAAGGTCGATTTCGACGCCATTCGTATCGGCGAAAAGATTTATATCGAGGGCGAAATTGCCTACGAGAACGACTTGCAACGCACGATCGGCGCATATATTTTGGAATACGTCAACAGCGATTTCTACCTCAACACCTTTTTTCATATCTTTTTTTCGATCGAAGTCGGCGACGATGCGCAGGACTTTTTGAGCTATGTCAAGTACTACGAAAAGCGTATTTCGGCCGGCGCGGATCCTGCGCGCCGCGTTCTATTAAAAGACCGTGTGCGCCACCTCGACCCGTGCAAAATGGTGTTGGAAAAGACTATCGCGCAAATTCGCGAATAAATTGCTATTCTTTTGAAAAAGAGAGCAAAACGGAACACCGGCCTTTTGGCATCAAAAGGCCTAGGCGAAAACTGTAAGGGAGAGGGACACTTTCGACTGTGTCCCTCTCCCTTAACTCTCTCCCCGCAACGACTTCCCTACGGGAAGCGATAAGGACGGGTTTACAAAGTGTAGCTAAGAAGTCGGTGAAACAAATGCACTCTCTTTTTATCCATATATTTTGATAATTGATATGACTTTTAAAGAGGAGTCCAGAGACATAGTCTTTGGCAGTTGCGAGGGGGAGATTTACAAGAGGGGGAACACAGTCTGAAGTGTTCCCCCTCTTGTACGGTTTTGGTCTCACCTTTTGGCGGCAAAAGGTGAGAATTGTTTTCGGCCTTTTCGGAAAAGACTTCCGTCTCCTTTAGAATGCAAAAGGCCGGAGTTTCGTTTTGTACTCTTTTTTAAAAGGAAATAACCTTTGGTGACTTCAAAAAATCAAAATCCGTTTTCACTCTTTTATAAAAGGCAGTTGCTTTGTTGTTTTGGCTTGACTATTTTTATTTAAATTGATACAATAAAGCATACTATGGATACGCCCGACTACAAACAAGAAAATCCCAAAGAAGAGACCGCGCCGATCGTCGAAGAGAATCTGCGTTCGGTCAAAATGCGCACGATGCCGGTCGGCAAGCTGCTGTTCGCTATGAGTATGCCGGCGATTTTGTCGATGCTGGTGCAGGCGCTTTACAACGTCGTAGACTCGATTTTTATCTCGTACTATTCGCAAAAGGGCATCGATGCGCTGAGTATCGCGTTTCCCATGCAGACGCTGATCATCGCGTTCGCCGTCGGCATCGGCGTCGGCGCCAACGCGCAGATCGCCAAAAAGCTGGGTGAGCGGAAGAACGAAGAGGCGTCGTGTACGGCGCGCAATGCGCTGTTTTTGACGTTCTGTACCGTCGTGCTGTTTATCGTACTGGGGCTGACCGTTTCGCGGCCGTTCATCGCGGCGTATTCGGCCGACGCGGAGACCGTCGAAATGGGAGTGGCGTATCTGACGATCGTCATGAGCGTTTCGTTCGGCGCGTTTATCGAGATCACGCTGTCGAAAATTTTGCAAGCGACTGGCAATATGATCGTGCCGATGATCAGCCAACTTTTGGGCGCGATCATCAATATCATTCTCGATCCGATCCTGATCTTTGTTTGCCATATGGGCGTTACGGGCGCGGCGGTGGCGACGGTCATCGGACAGATCGTGTCGATGTGTTTTGTCATTCTCATCTTCGTTTTCAAAAAACAAGACGTCAGTCTTGATTTCCGCCGCTTCAAACCGCAGTGGCAGTATATTCGCGGAATCCTGATCATCGGCATTCCGACGATGGTGATGAACGCCGTCAGCGCGTTTACCACCATGCTGATGAACGCAATCGTCAAGCCGTTGAGCGAATACGCCATTCGCATTTTGGGCATCTATTTCAAATTGCAATCGTTCGTCTTTATGCCGGTGTTCGGCTTAACGCAGGGCGCGCTGCCCATTCTGTCCTACAATTACGGCAGCCGCGACCCGAAGCGCTACAAGCGCGCGAGCGGCCTTACCGTGGCGGTGGCGCTCGGCATTATGCTGTTGGGGCTGCTGCTGTTCCAGGCGGGCGCGCCGCTGTTGATGAAAATTTTTAACGCAGACGGCGATTATTTGACGCAAGGCGCCTACGCATTGCGCATAATAAGTATAGCGTTCCCGTTCGCCGCATTCGGCATTACGGTGACGACGATCTTCCAGTCGCTCGGCTGCGGCATAACTTCGCTGATCATGTCGCTGCTAAGACAAGTCGCCCTGCTGCTGCCGCTGGCATTCGTACTGGCGATCACGACGGGACTGGCCGGGGTGTGGTTCTGCTATCCGATCAGCGAGTTTGTCGTGTTCGCGATCTTTACGCCGCTGATGCTCGGTACCGTCAAAAAACGGTTTGCCGTGCAGACGGTACGGGAGGAAAATCATGCAGCTTGAGTTTTGGTCGGACGTCGACGGGCAAATTCTGACCGTGCGCTTTGTGCGGGCGTTCGGGTTCGAGCGCGTGCGTGTCGATCTCGAGGGCGCGCCGATCGAGGCCGTCAAGACCGAAATACGCAGAGGCAATTCCTATGCGTTCGAGGCCGGCGGCAAGCGGTATGTCGTCCATTCGATCGTGTCGCGCGGGGCGCGGTACGTGTCGCTGTACGAGGACGAAACGCTGGTGCGAGAATACTGTTGCGCTTACGAGCGGGCGAAGAGCGCTTACGACGCCAATCCCGCAGTCTACGACAGCACGGCCGCCTTTGTCAAAGCGGCGCTGTGGGTGGACGCGATCGTCGCCGGCTTTATGCTCAGCATGACGCTGCTTATCTGCGGGCTGAAGTTCGACGTGTTCCATTCGGTCATAAGCGTGGTATTGCTTTCGGTGGCGGTGTTCATTTTGAGTTATGCCGCCGTGTTCGGCCTACACGCCGCAGGGCATTTCATGCGCCGCGCGCAAATGACCAAACAGGGCATCACGCAGCCGCTGTTTAAGACGCGCATTGCGCCGCGGAAAAAGCGATAAGAGCCGCGCGACTGCGCTTTCGGATTTTACATACATTATAGGGGAGGGTACATTCGTGGCTAATTTCGATTTTCGGGTCGGCCTGGAAAATTTCAAATCCAAGCTGGTCGTCAAAAGCAAAAAGCGGCTGTTGATCCTTTTGGGCATCGTGACGGCGGTCGTGACGTTTATCGCTGTTTATTTCTGTCTCATGCCGATCAACCTGTCGAGCGGCGGGTTTAAATTCTATCTGGTGCTGATGGCGCTGCTGTGGAGTACGCCGCTCATATTCAAGTCGCAAAAAGCGGGCTTGCGGCCGCGGCTGAAAAGCCCCTGGGGCATTCCGGCCTGGATCGCGCTGACGCTGGTCATTTTTATCGCGGTGTTTGCGTTCGCCGCGTCGCCGCTGTTCATGGCGAAAAATATGCGCGACCTCATTCCGGTGTCGGAAAACGGCGCGTTCGCCGAAGTGGTCGAGGACTACCGCACCATGCAGATCCCCGTCGTCGACGCCGGGCTTGCCGCCAAACTGGGCGAAAAGAAACTGGGCGAGGGCAACCTCGGCTCGCAGTTTCAGCTCGACCCGGAAGATTACACGATGATCAAATACCGCGACCGGCTTTGCTGGATCGCGCCGATCGAATACCGCGGATTTTTCCAGTGGACGTCCAAGCCTGCCAGTCCGGGCTATGTGCTGATCAGCGCGACCGACCAGTCGGACGTGCAGATTATCCGCGACGAGCTGTCGTATGTCGAGTCGGCCTATCTGTGGGACGATTTGCAACGCAAGATCTATTTTTCCAACATGTTCCGCTACCGCGAGGGCAAGGCGCACCTCGAGTTGGACGAAAACGGACACCCGTATTTTGTCGAGGGCGTTTTGACGCGCCGCTATATTTTCTCGGGCGGATTAGACAATGCCGGCGTCATCGTCACCGACGCCAAAACGGGCGACTCGAAATTTTACGGCCGCGACGAAATTCCCGACTGGGTAGACCGCGCGCAGCCGGCTACGCTGGTCACCGAGCAGCTCGGTTGGTGGGGGCGCTACGTCAACGGCTTTTTCAATTCGATTTTCTCCAAGCGCGACGTGCTGGACGTGTCGACCGGCGTCAACTACGTGTACAGCAACGGCGATATGTATTTGCAAACCGGCATGACCAGCGTCGGCAACGACGAGTCGATCGTCGGCGTCGTTATGGTCAACATGCGCAACAAGGATACGACGTTCTACCGCGTGGCGGGCGCTACCGAATATTCGGCCGCGCAGTCGGCGATCGGCGCCGAGCAGGCGCAACGCTTTACGGCGTCCGATCCGCTGATGATCAACTTCAACGGCATTCCGACCTACTTTACCATGCTCAAAGACGACGAGGGGCTTGTCAAACGTTATGCCTACGTCAATGTGGCCGACTATCGCATTGTGGCGACCAACGTCGACCGCTTGGCCGCGCTCAACGCCTATGAGACGATGATATCGCCGACGTCGGTCACGCGCGACATCGAACTGACGATCGCCGACATTCGCAGCGTGGTCATCGATAACAATACTTGTTTCTATATCCGCTTTGCCGATGCGACGATAGAAGGCTTGCCGGAGAACTTCGGTTCGCTGATCTTCAAAGCGCCGCTTTCGCTCGGCAATCCGCTGATCTTTCTGTCGGCCGGCGACCGCGTGCGCGTCGACCTGCTGCTGGGATCAAGCGAAAACATCGTGACAAAGCTGACGGTGGTGTAGCGAATCGAAGTTTGTGGGCGCTCTTCCGCAAGGGGGAGCGCTTTTCCTGTGCTTTCTCGCATAGTTGCCGTATGTCGGAAATTTTTCTAAAAGTGAAGAATAGTCGTACTGTTCGTATTGTATAATACTAATAGGAGATTTTATCCATTATTCGGATACATACGGAGGTACGCGAGATGGAGGATAGCTTCACCAGACGCACGAGGATCCTCAATACGCTGAAGGGGAACAAAAGAATCACACGCAAACAACTGTCGGAAATGACCGATGTCAGCATACGCACCATTTACACCGATATGACGTATATTTCGGGCAATTATCCCGTCGTGTCTTTCCCGGGACGCAACGGCGGTTACGAGTGGACGGGCGAGCGGGAGGCTACGCTCAACGCCTCGGAAGCGCGCACGATCTTAGCGCATATCGATCGGGAAAGCTGCAACGAAGAGGAAGCGAAGTTGATCCGTAAGTTGGAGGCGCTTGTAAAAGAGGCCGAAAACGAGCCGAAACACTGACCCGATTTTTCGCCGCGGCCGAACAGCTGTCAATGCTTCACGTTTGCTCGTAAGAACCGTTACGGGCATATTTATTTGTTACTTTGAAAGACTGTATTTAAGCGCTCCCGTATCTCGATAGGGGAACGCTTTTAGCATTTTCGGCAATAACGGGACGGGCGCGTCGGCAGTTTGTTTTGGTATAAAAACGGGTGATGCGGTTTTAGGCGCAACACCCGTGATAAGACTATTTTTAATAGCGGCGGGGCGGGGGACGGCGCAAGGGGCGGCCGAACGGCGAGCGGCGTCTGCCCGGACGCATCGGTCGGCGGCGGGCGCGGGGACGCGCGGCGCGTGGCGCGGGACGCTTGCGGGCCGGCCTTTTGGCGACGCTTTTGGTCGGCGACGACATGCCGGGCGGCAGGGACGACACGGGCGCTATGTAATAGGCCTTGCCGTCGTTGGGATTGAAGTACAGGTTTTTGCCCAGTGACACCAAGCCCGGCAAAGTGTCGGGATCGGATACGGTGACGACCTCGGGGCGGATCTCTTTCGGCTCGTCGCCGCGACGGTCGCCCTCTTTTTTATCGTCGAACAGCGAACGGAACTTTTCGGTCACTTCGCTTTCAAACCACTGCTGGAACATATTGTCGAGGATCGAACTGGGTTTGTCGTGCTGCTGCGGCGCAACGGGCGGCTGTTCGTAATACCGATCGGCATACGGATCGCTGTTGCGTCTGGCGGCGCGGCGCATGGCGTTTTCTATACGACGCCGTTCGTCGTCGCGGTCGCGGCGATCGTCCTCTCGACTGCGACGGTCGTCGTCGCGGTCGCGTCTGCGATCCGACTCCGGATCGGCCTCGCGGTGCGGGCGGTCATCGTCCCGAACCTGTCTGCGGAGCGCGATCTCCAGTTCTTTGATCTGCCTTTTGAGCGCATCGATTTCCCGAAACGGATCCGACGTCGCGGGGGACACTGTCTCCGCGTGCTCTGCGTCGGCAGATGCATGCGGCTCGCTTGCGATCGGTCTTGCGGCCAAATAGGCGAGCAACGCGGCTTTGGCTTTCTCCGCCTCGACGGCGCGCGCGGCGGCGTCTACGATATTCGACGGCGCGACTTGCATAGGCTTCGGCGATTCCGGTTCTGCGTCCGCCGCAGCTTGCGCAGGTGTTGACGGTTCGGCACTGTCGGAAGATCCCGGCGTTTCGCTTGTTGCGTCCGCCGTTTCGGGCGTTTCGGTCGCTGTCTGTATTTCGGGTGCGGGCGTTTCGGTCTCCGCCGTCGCCTCTTCCGTTGTCGGCGTTTCGGCTGCCACGATCGGCTGCGCCGCCGTCGGCGACGGGCCGTTCAAGAGCGTTTCCAGCCGTTCCTGTAAAGAAATCAACAGTTGCTCGTCGAGCGGGGAAATGACGTCTTGCCGCAAAATCGCGTTGACCTGCTGCTCGATTTCTTCGATCTCGTTGTCGTTGCTCGGCTCTGCCAGCATGGCTGCCAATTGCGCGTCGAGCGATTCCGTTTCGGTCGCGTTTGCATTTTCGGTTGCGGCCGCGGCCTCTGCGCTCGTTTCCGTCGGCGCGGCCTCTGCTTGGGTGTCTTGCTGTTGCACAGGCGCAACGGGAATTATAACGGGTTCTTCCGCAGGTGCGGTAACGATAATAGGATCGGCAGCGGGCGCCGCGGGAATAATAACAGGATCTTCCGCGGGCGCGGCAACGATAATAGGCTCTTCTGCCGGCGCAACCGGAATAACGACGGTGTCGTCCGTAGCCACAGGGTCGGGCGATACGACGATCGGCTCGTCGGATGCCGATGCAATCACCGTGTCGCCGCCCATGACGAAAACAGGCTCTTCTGCGCCGAGTATAATCGGCTGCGCCTCGATCACTGTTTCCACGTCGAGCGCGTCGACCCGAGTATTGGCATTGTCTTTGACATCGGACATATCTATACTATACCATATTCGACAGCCGATGTCAATGGAAAAAGAAAATTATCGACGGAAATTTCCTGTTAAAGCGGATTTGACAGAGAGCGTATCGGCGTGGTATACTATACATAGTTTTACGTAAGGCGGTGCAAGCAGCGTGGCGCGGAAAGCCAGACAACGAGCCGAATCGGGCGTGTATTACGTGCGCATCGATTCGGCGGACAAGTTGATTTTTATCGACGATGCCGACGGACAAGTATTCCTTTCGCAGTTGGAGGCGGCCGCCCGCGACGATTTTGCCGACCTGTATGCGTACTGCCTGCTGAACGAACACATTCATCTTGTCGTCAAAGAGGGGCTTGCCGGCATCAGTCCGATGTTACAGCGCACGCTTTCGGCCTACACGCTTACATATAACAAACGCTACGATCGCTATGGGAAACTGTTTTACGACCGTTTCAAAAGTATGCCGCTCGAGGAGACGGCGGACATTCTCGACGCCGTGCGCTATGTCCACCGTTTGCCGCTGCCGCTCGTAGGTAAACTGCGCTATCCGTTTTCCAGTTACGCCCGCTATTTGCGCGGGGACATGGGCGAGGAGATCGTCATGGCGGCCGGCGGCATGACGGCGTTTAAGGAATATACCGACGCGCCGACGGCGTTCGTCGGATTCGACCGCGTGCAAATTTCCGACGAAGATCTGACGATCGCCGCGCGTAACCTGCTCGAAGGCTACACGCAGCAGCGGCTCGAGGCCGAATACGACGACGTGCTGCGCAAACTGTTGGCGATCGAGGGGACGACGGTCGGGCAGCTTTGCCGCGTGCTCAACATCAGCCGCAGACGGTTAGAACGCGTCGCCAAGGAGAAAAATTGAGTATGTTGGAGTTTGTCGAAGTCAAAAACGAAGCAGGGGACGAGCGCGTCGCGCGTCTTGCCGAATGGATCTGGCGCGATCATTACGGCGCCATTTTGGGCGACGGACAGATCGGCTACATGTTGGATAAATTTCAGTCGGCCGCCGCGGTCGGCAAACAGCGCAGCGAGGGCTACCGCTATTTTCTCGTCCGCGACAGCGGCGCGCCCATCGGCTATTTCGGCGCTAAGCCCGACGGGGAAAACTATTTTCTGTCCAAACTGTACTTGGTCAAGCCGGCGCGCGGCAAAGGCGTCGGCAAAACGTGCCTATCGTACATCGAGGAACTGGCGCGCGCGGCGGGGTGCAAGGCGGTGACGCTGACCGTCAACAAGCATAACGCCGGCTCGATCGCCGTTTACGAACACTTGGGGTTTACCGTCTACAGCGACGGTGTCGTAGACATCGGCGGCGGCTACGTCATGGACGACTTCTATATGAAAAAAGAATTGCAATAAAAAACGCCCTGTCTCATACAAGAGGCAGGGTTGTTTTTTATTACTGTAAGATCGTGCGCAGACCTTTGCCGGTCTCTTTGAGATAGACGCTCAGATTGCCGTCGGTGTTCAGAGTAGCGAGCGCGACGTTTTTGATATTGAGCTGCTGGCGGTCGAGTTCGGCGTGTAACCAGTCGGCGGTTTTGTCCATGGCCGACAGATTGCCTTTGACGATCTTGCCGTCGATGACGACGTTGGCGCTTAAACTTTCCTCGGGCAGCGTCATGCCTTGTTCGGCGGTCTTGGCCGGGCGCGCATCGGGATTGGGCATGACCGACACGGTGCCGTTGGTCTCCAAAATCGCATAATTGACTTCGTTGATGTCGAAGTAGCCGGCTACGCGCAGTTCGCGCATCAGGTCGTTGACGTCGAAATGGGCGTGTTTTAAGCCGTCGTACAGAATTTTACCGCCGGCCATCAAAAAGATCGGCGTACCCGTCAGCACCCGTCGCATGACGATCGACTTGTTGGTCAGGATCGACAATAACAGCGACGACAGCATGAACAGCGCGATGCCGATAATGGCGTACCAAATGTCGACGTCCCGTTCGATGCACATGCTGGCCGCGATCGAGCCGGCCGAAATGCCGACGATATAGTCGTAGAACGTCAGTTGCGAGATCTGCTTGGAGCCGTCGAGACGGGCAAGCAGTAACAAGACGGCGATCGCCAACAGCGTGCGCAGCAATACTTCGAGATAGGGGTTCACGGATTTTCACCTCATAATAACGGTTAAAACGATGATGTCCCTTTTGCCGAAAGTTATACGTAAAAAGACGCGCTTTGCATCAAAGGCGTCTTTTATAAAAGTATTCGAGTAATGCGGCGGGTCGGTTTATGCGTTCGGCGTGGTGGTGTAGGCCGAAAGCGTGTAAACGGTGTTGAACGTTTCGGTGGCGTTTGCGCCGTACTCGCGCATAACGATCGAAATAATCACCTTTTTGGTCTCGTTGGCGCCGCCCGTTTTAAAGGCTTGGTTGGAATAGTACACCGTCTGCGAGGGGCCGGGGAAGGTGTCGGCTTTGGAAATCGAGCCTTTCAAGCATTCGACTTTGGCATGGCCGTTGCCGTCCGACTCCAAGCCGAATGCGGTCGCCCATTCGCCGATGTACAGCGTTTCTTTTTCCTCGGCGCACGAAACCGTCATCGAATACGTTTGCGAGCCGTTCAGAAAAAGGTCGTGCAGATTGACCAGTTTGAACGAAACGCTTTGCTTGGGCGCAAGATCCTTGAACGCGCGCGTAACGAAATACAGTTGCTCGTTGTCGAAAACGCTGCCTTCGATATTGACCGATCGGGTTTCCGGCTCGGTGTTGCCCTTCCAAAGCATTTCGGCCGTACCCGCCGCATAATCGGCTTTGACGGTGTAGCCGGGGTCTGCGACGCCCTCGCGCGGGGCGATCGTCATCTTGCGGAACGAGGTCAAGGGCGCCATGCCGGTCTTGCGGAACGTGGCGTTCGATTCGATCGTGTCGGTCAAACCGCGGTCGGCGCCGGCGCGCTCGCTGTCCTCGTAGGTCAGCGAATACGTCGTTTCGACTTGCATGACGGCGCTCTCGTCGGCGGCCGTGTTGCCGGGACGCACGGTCATTTCGACGGTGCCGGTCGCGATCGGGTCGCCGTCGCGTACCGTCTCTTTGCCGTTTTTGACCATGCGGTAGCGGTCGATCGTGTACGTCGCGCGCTCGTACAGCGTTTCGGTCTCCCAGGGTTTTACGGTGTCGAGATCGATGATGACGGGCGCGCTGTTGCAGGCGGCCAAAGAGCCGACGAGCGCGAGCGCTAAGAATAACGATAGGATTTTTTTCATGGACACCTCGGTTTGACGGCCGAATAGCCGCCGTCGTTCGCGTGCTTTGCCGCGAAATTTCTATCAGTATAGCACGAATCGCTTGATTTATCAACCGGATTCGGGCTACAATAGAAGAATGAATAAAAAAATTCTCACTTTTTCGAGTTTTGTCGACGCAGCCGATGCCGCCGTCGCCGCGATCGCCGCCCGCAAGCGCGATCTCGACGTGCGGCATATCCTCATCGTACCCGACAAATATACGCTGTATTTTGAAAAGCGTCTGTTCGGCACGGACGGGGGCGCGTTCGACGCCGAAGTGTTGACGTTCAATCGACTGTTTTCCAAAACGGTGCGCCCGGACGGCGATTATCTTTCCAAGCAGGGCGCCGTCATGCTGATCCGCGGCATACTGGAAAATACCGAACTGGAATGTTTCGGCCGCAGTGCGCAGTACAAGGGCTTTGCCGAAAAGATGTACGAGACGATCACGCAACTGACGGCGGCAGGCACAGACATTCTTTCGGCGCGCGCGCCCGGGGCGCTCGGCAAAAAGCTGGACGACGTGGCGGCGGTGTACCGCGCGTATCGGGCGGAGACGGCCGGCAAATTCTGCGACGCGTCGGGACGACTGGAACTGCTGACGCGGCAAGCGGACAACCCCTATATACGAAACGCCTATTTCTACATAGCCAACTTCAACGGCATGACGGCGCAGGCGGCGCGGCTGGTCGACACGCTGGCCCGCGTGTCTTTGGGCGTGACGGTGTTCGACTGCGTGCCGACGCGCGGGAAACGCGAGGCGGCGGTCTACGAGGCCGACGACGAGATCAGCCAGCTCAAAAGCGCGGCGCGGCGTATGCGCGCGCTGGTATACGGCGGTGCGCGTTACGGCGAGATCGACGTGGTGTATACCGGCGACTTGCGGCAGCTCAAGCGCATATTCGGCGAATACGAAATTCCCTTTTTCGTCGACAGCGCCGAAAGCCTGGCGACGCACCCGCTGCCGCGGTTTGCATTGGGCGCGATCGAGTGCGCGACGCACGGCTACCGCCGCGCCGATATGATCGCGTTATCCAAGAATTTTTACGCGGGCATCGACAAGCGGCAAGCCGACAGTTTTGAAAACTATTGCAACGCGCGCCTCGTCGATTATCTGGGCTTTTTCAAGCCGTTCGACGACCCGGAAGCGGAGACGGCGCGGGGCAAACTGGAGACACTGCTGCGGCCGCTGAATAACGCGCTTAAAAGCGCCGACGCCGAACGGTTCGCCCGCGCGCTTACCGTTTTGATCGCCGCCGCGCGCACGAGCGCCGATCCGCAGTTAAAAGCCGACGCGCTTGACGACACGGCCGCCGAAAAGACGCTTACCGTCCTCGACATGACGGCGTCGCTGATGCGCGGCTGTCGGCTGTCGACCGTCCTCGACAGCTTTACCGAGGGGCTGAACGCGACCGATTTGCGCGCACTGCCCAACTTGAGCGACACCGTGACGGTCGGGCAGCCCGCCGTGTTTCGCGGAAAGCGTTCGAAATATTTGTTGGTCGTCGGCGCGTCCGACGGCGATTTGCCGGTGTATACGGCCGACGGCGGCATCATCACCGACGCGGAGGCGGACGCGCTGGCGGCGGTCGGCATTCGCGCCGATCCCAAGACTTCGGAAACCAACGCGCGCGCGGCCGACGAGCTGCGGCAGGTCGTTCTTTCGGCCGGCGAAGTCTATCTGTTTTATCCTGCGGGCAAACGTCTTTCGAGCGTCATCGCCGCGCTTTTAAAAGATAAGACGGCGATCGGCGAGTCGTTCGAGCGCGACGCAATGCTGTTCGGCGACGCATCGACGGCGGCGGCCGTAGCGGCCGATTATTGCGTGTGCCGCGCGTCTGCGACCGAACTGTTTATCACCGGCGCGGGGCAGATGCCGATCGCCTCGTCGATCTCGGCGGCTGCGCCCGACCTCGAACGCTACATGCGCCCGACGTGCTACTTGCCCGACCGGATCGACGCGCCGGCGTACATGCAACGGGCGCGGCTGGGGGTGAGCGAGATCGAAAGCTATTTCCGCTGCCCGCTTAAGCACTTTTTTTCCTACGGACTGCGGTTAAAGCCGCGCGACAAAGGCGAGCTTTCCTCGCTCGATGTCGGCACGTTCCTACACGAGACGGTCGACCGATTTGTCGGCGACGACAGCGGCCGCCCGATCGAGGCGGTCGTAAACGAGATCGTCGACGACTTGGCGCGCGGGCAGCAGAAATTCGGACTCGAGCAAAACGCCGCGCTGCTCGATCGGATCCGCCGCGAGGCGGTCGCGGTGTGCGACGTTGTGCGCAGCCAACTCGAGCAAGGCGATTTCGTGCCGATCTGCCGCGAGGCGGCATTCTCGTCGGCAGAGGGCGCGGCGATGCCGCCGATCGTACTCGATACCGAATACGGCGAAGTCGAGTTGCAGGGAAAGATCGACCGCGTCGACGCGACCGACGAATTTGTGCGCGTCGTCGACTACAAAACCGGCTCGCAGTCGTTCGGCTATACCGGGGTCTATTACGGCACCAAATTGCAACTGCCGATCTATTTGCGCGCCGCCGTGCAGGCTACCGGCAAGCGACCGGCCGGCATGTTCTATTTTCCGTTTAAGACCCGTTGGACGCTCGATCCCGCGACCAACTTGCTCGACGGCCCGTTCAACGGCGACGAGGCGTGCCTTGTCAAGCTCGACCGCGGATTCCAAGAAGAGGGCAAGCGCCGCAGCACGGTGTTGAAAGCGTCGGGCGAGCGCAAGAACGGCGTCTTTTCGCTGCGCACGCGCGCGGCCGCGCTGTCGGCGGAGCGGCTGTATCGCTTGACCGACTACGCGACAGAGGTCGCAACGGCGGCGGTCGAGGAAATGCGCGAGGGGGTGGTCGCGGCCAGTCCGTTGACCGAGAACGGCCGCAGCGCTTGCGGACTGTGCGACTTCCGCCCTTGCTGTCCTCGCACGCGCGGCCGCACGGCGACGAGCGTCGACGTCAAAACGCTGTTACGGGAGGCCGAAGATGCAGTGGAGTGAGGAACAAAAGGCGATCATCTCGGGACGCGGCAATATGCTGGTTTCGGCCAGCGCAGGCAGCGGCAAAACGACGGTGATGATCGAAAAGATACGGCAGCTTTTGCTGGGTGGAGCGTCGCTCGACGACATGCTGATTTCGACCTATACCGTTGCCGCGGCGGCCGACATGCGCTATAAACTGGCGCAGGCGCTCGAGGCGTGCTGCGAGGACAACGTAAACTGCCGCGAGCAGCTCGACAAACTGCCGCAAGCGCAGATCGGCACCTTGCACAGCCTGTGTTCGCGGCTGATTAAGACGCGCTTTTATCTGACCGACGCCGACCCGGCGTTCGAGATGCTGGGGGAAAGCGAGGCGGCGGCGATGAAAACGGCGGCGGTCGAGGCGGCGTTCGCGTGCGGCGGCGATCGTTTTTCGGTGGTGTACGACGCGTTGCTTTCGGGGCGCAGCGACAAGGCGCTCAAGCATTTGGTTTTGACGCTGTTGGATTTTTCGCGCACGCAGCCCGACCCCGACGGTTGGCTCGACGGGTGTCTTAAGCTATACGACGACCCGGCGGCGGTCGACGCCGCGCTTGCCGCGCTGTACGGAGAGGAGCGCGACCGACTGACGGCGGCGGCCGAACGGTTGCTTGTCGATACCGAAGCGGCCGGATACGTGCGCAACGTTGCCGCGTGCCGTGCGCTGGTCGACTATATCGAAACGGGTGTTTCGCCCAAAAGCCCGACCGGTAAGGTCGGCGATCACATCGAGCTGAACGAGCGCTACAAAGCGCTACGTGACAGCGTCAAGGCCTACCGTGAGGAAGTCGAATCGGCGGACGCATTGCCGACGGCGGATACGGCCAAAGCCGACGCGCAGTTGTTCGTCCGTTTGGTGCGCGAAACGGCGCGCGCCTATGCCGACATGAAAGCCAAAAAAGCGCTGCTCGATTACAGCGACCTCGAGCATAAGGCGTTGGAAATTCTCGAGGCCGGCGGCGACGAAGCCGCGCAATACAAATATGTGTTCGTCGACGAGTACCAGGACATTAACCCCTTGCAGGAGCGTATTGTCGAACGGCTCGCGCGAGGCGCCGAACTGTTCCAGGTCGGCGACGTCAAGCAAAGCATTTACGCGTTTCGCCTGTGCGACCCCGGCATTTTTCTCAAGCGGTTTGCCGCCTATCGCGCAGGCGCGGGCGGCCGCGCCGTCGAACTCAACGTCAACTACCGTTCGGACGGCGGCGTTTTGCAAGCGGTCAACCGCGTGTTCGACCGTTGGATGACGCCGGCATTCGGCGGCGTCGATTATGCCGCGCAGGCGCAACTGAAATGCGGGCGGGGGCAGCATACGCCGAACGCCGCGACGCTGACCGTCGTCTGCGGGGCGGACAAGCCGGATCTGCCCGAAGTGTACCGCGTGACCGGGGACGGCGGCACGCGCGTCGGCGCACAGGCGGCGCTGGTGGCCAAGGACATCGCCGGGCTGCTCGACGGCCGCAATATCAAGCCGGAGCAGATCGCGGTCATTATGCGGTCGCGGTCGCCGCTGTTATACGAGATCGCCGCCGCGCTTTCGGCGCTCGGCATCGAGAGCGCGGTGTGCGCCAAAGAGGCGCCGGCCGAATCCGACGCCGTGCGGCCGCTGCTGAACGCCTTGCAACTGATCGACAACCGCTGCGACGACGTCATGCTTGCCGCCGTGTTGCTGTCGCCGTTCGGGGGATTTACCGCGGCCGAGCTTGCGACGCTGCCGCAGGCCGAATCGTTCGTTGCGGCGGCGACGGCGTGCGACGGAGCTTTGCGGGAACGCCTCGAAGCGTTCTTTGCAAAATTCGACCGTTACGAGCGCATGGCAGCGGTCATGCCGGCCGACGAGCTGGCGGGCGTCGTGGCGGGTGAGGCCGAATATTTCGAGTATTTGTACGCGCAGGAGAACGGCCGCGCGCTGGCGGCGGAAGCGGGCGCGTTCTTGGCGATGATGTCGGCGTCCGGGCATTCTGCGTCGCTAACCGACTATCTGGCGTTTGCGTTGCGCGCGCCGGCGGTCGAGCGGGTGACGGGCGCGGGCGCCGTCAAGCTGATGACCGTACACGCCGCCAAAGGCCTGGAATTCGACTACGTGTTTTTCCCGGGTACGGAGACGCCGTTCCGCTTGGACGACGCCGTAAAACCCGCGACGGCCGATCGGCAGTGGGGGCTGGTCGTCAAGCATTTCGACGAGGACGCGCGCGAGATCGCCGAGACCAAACTGACGCGGCTGTCGGCACGCTCGCAAAGAAAACGTATGCTCGAGGAAGAACTGCGCATTCTGTACGTCGCGTTGACGCGCGCCAAAGAAAAGCTGTTCATTTACGGCAAGCGCGGCAAACGGTATGCCGGCGAGGACTTGAAGCCGAACTGCAATTTGAACTTTTTGTTACCGACGTTCGTCGCCGTCGATTACGTCGAGGCGGCCGAAGTCGACTTTGCGCCGCCCGCGCGGGTGCGGGTGCTGTCGAGACCCGACGCGGCTCTGAGCGACGAGATCAAGCGGCGGTTACAGTTCGACTACGCCGAACGGTACGGCGACACGCATCTGCCGCAAAAGACGACGGTGACAAAGGCCGCCGAGGCCTACGACGACCGCGACTGGTCGGTGCCGTCGGTCGGCAACTTCGACGGCGAACGTGCGGCCGCCATCGGCACAGCCTATCACTTGATGATGGAACATATCGATTTCGACATTCCGTTCGATGCGGCGTGGGAACGGCTTTGCCGCGCCTACCCGAAAGAGAGCGCGCTGTGTAAGCGCGAGGAGATCGCCGCGGCCGCCGCTTGCGTGCGCGCGCTGTCGGACGGGTGGAAGCTCTACCGCGAAAAGGAGTTTATCGTCAGCGAGAACGGACTGCTGATACAAGGCATCGTAGACCTGCTGCTGGTGCGCGGGAACGAGGCGATCGTCCTCGATTACAAGACGACACGTGCCGAAAATTTGCTGCGCGGCGAGTACATATTCCAAACCGGATTCTACGCGCGCGCGGTCGAAAAACTGTTGGGACTGCAAGTTTCGCGTGTGCTGCTGTACTCGTTTTATTTGGGAAAATCGGTCGAAATGCCGTATGATAGCTTGTTTGAACCGGAAAAAGTGTAAATTTCCGAAAAATCTTTTGCGCAAACTATAGATTTTTGCGAAATAGTATGGTATAATATAGAGTACCCGATGCCGACCCCAATAGAACACTGGGGTCGGCACCGGGTAACCAAATCGATAAGGCGCTTAACGGTAAGCGTCGGGGATCAAGGAGGGCAAACGTAGTTATGCTATTCGGAGCAGAAGAATCGGTGGTAGCAAAGATCGCGGAAAAACTGGCTGCGAACCTTTTGAAGTACATCGATTATATTTTGTACGGCCTGTTGGGTCTGTTGGTCGTGCTGTTCGTCGTCGGCCTCGTCTGCGCGCTGAAGAACGGGGAACTGAATGCGTTTAAAAAATTGGCGAAACAGTACTTGGGCGGACAGATCAAGGGTGAGACCGCCGTCATGAAACAGATGCCGGTGCGGTTGAAAAAACTGTACAAGCGCGCCAAAAAGACGCCCGGCTACAAGCCCAGCGATTTTTTGACGCCGGACGCGTGTATCTTTGCGCCCTTCAACGCGTCGTTCGCGTCCAAGTTTACCGCATTTACCGCCTATTTGTCGGTCGTCGTCGCGCTGTTGGGTCTGGCTTTGGGCGGCTTGGCCGAACCGGGCATCGGCTACAACGCCATGGTGCTTGTCGGTTGCGTGACCGTGTTGGGCGCTGTTTTGACGGCGATCGCCGCGCTCGTTTCGCGCAGCGTGCGCAGCGGTTCATATAAAACGTATCTGAAGTTTATCGACCGTATCGACGGCGAGCCGGCCGAGCAGCCTACGCAGAATTTTGCCGGTGCGGCAAATTACGAGCAGCCCGCGCAAAATTACGCCGACGCGACAAGCTACGAGCAACCTGCGCAGCAATATGCCGAGGCGACCGGATTCGATCATGCCGCCTATAACGTCGACGCGCAAGCCGAGGCTTATCAGGCCGAAGAGCCGGCAGTCGAGCAAGAGACGGTTTTCGAGCAGCCGGTGTACGCCGCGCCCGAATCCGATGCCCAGCCGTTTATGTTCACGGCCACCGAATCGATTGCTTACGAGGCCGTCACGGAAGAACCGGCCGTGGTCGTCGAACAGCCCGCCGAAGATCCGGCGGCCGCCCGCGCCAAAGCCAAAGCCGAGGCTGTGGCCGCGATGAAAGCCGAGCAGGAGCGGATCCGTTTGGAACAAGAAGAGCGCGCCCGCAAAGAGCAGGCCGAACAGGCGGCGAAGGAAGCCGCGGCAAAAGAGGCCGCTGCCGCCAAAGCACGCGCGCAAGCGGAAAAAGCCGCGAAGGTCGAGGCCAAGGCCGACACCGTTTCTACCGAGGACGTGATTGCGCGGATCGAGCAGATCGACAAGGAAGGCGCGCCGCTTTCGACGATGAAAGAAGTCGCATTGTTGTTGCAAAAAGAACGCGCTAAGCCGGAGAACAAGACGCCCGACCAGCAGCGCAAACTCAACGAGGCTTTGAGCAAACTTTTAAAAGCCATGTCGGCCGCCCGTAAGTAACAAATTTAAATCGGTTTTTATGCGCTTGTCATACGCCTATCACATACGTGCTGTATCCTATACATACAGTACGGACAAGAGGAGGGCGGCGCTATAAGAGAACGGAGAGCTTATCATAACAAATTCTTCCTTTGTAAATGGAAACGGTCGCACATTATGTGCGGCCGTTTTCGCTATAGTAAAAGCGGCGCTGTTAAACGCCGCTTTTGTCGGATTCTTTAGTTGTTCATTTCCTGCGCGCAGCGGCAGAACTTGTCTTGCATTTGCGTCACTTCGGATGCTTGCGCACAGTCGCATTCGTACATGCCGCGCGCATTCATATACTGAAATGCCGCGAACTGGTCGCAGGCGCATTCGCTCATTTGCGACTTGATCAAGTCGCGGAGCGTTTCGTCGGAACACTCGCACAGGGCGGTGGTGTACTTTTGCACCAGTTGCTTTTGGCAGCCGAGTACGTCGGAAATGATGTCGTAGTCACTGAGCTTGCAGTTTTCTTGCGCTCTTTCGGTCGCGTTCATAGTTTTCCCCTCCTTATCTGGCGTTTTCGAGATAGCCCAAAAGCGTATCGAAACGGTGTTTGTGGTTGTTAGCGTAGCGTCCCAACTCGGCTTTGAGATCCTCGTCGGTCGCGTCGGCGACGTAGTTGCAGCACTTCTTGTAAGCAAGCTCTTCGCTGCGTAACAGCTCGCTCAGTTCGGTCAGACTTTTCTGGGTCATGTTGCCTCCTTAAAATTATTGTTTGTAAATCAAGTATCTGTTCCTTGCGAAAAATTTATACATGGTGTATAATAAGGATATGGGAAAAATCACCGACATCACCAAACAAAGAAACGGCAAGCGCGCCAATATCTTCATCGACGGCGTGTATCGCTGCGGGTTGGAGTTGATCACCGTCGCGGCGGCGCATCTTAAGATCGGGGACGAGCTGGACGATGACGCGCTCGAAACGTTACAGATGCGCAGCGAGTCGGAAAAGGCTTTCGACCGCGCCGTCGGCTACTTGTCGGTGCGCCGTCGGACAAAGCGGGAGATCGAACGCAAGTTGCGGGAGAAAGGCTATTTGCCCGCAGTCATCGCTAACGTGACGGCCAAGCTGACCGAATACGGCTATGTCGACGACCGCAAGTTTTGCGAGGAGTACGTCGACCTGTATAAAAACACCTACGGCGCATACCGCATGACGGCCGAATTGAAAAAGTTGGGCGTCGACGGTGAAACGGTGCGCGAGGTGTTGGAAGAGAAGTTGGACGACGACACGCGCCAAGACGCGGCCGTCGAGGCCGTCCGCAAGTATCTGCGCACGCACGACTTCGACAAAGTCAAGCTGATGCGGCACATGGCCGGGCGCGGGTTCGGCTACGGGGAAGTGCGCGACGCGCTCTCCGCGATCGGCGAGGACGCCGACGACGTGTACGAGGACTGACGACTTAAAATAAGGAGAAACGCATGGAAAGTAAATTGTTTATTCCCGAAGGGATCCGCATCGGACACGCCGGCAACGCCCGCACGGGCGTGACCGTCATACTGGCCGAGCGCGGCGCGGTGTGCGGCGTCGACGTGCGGGGCGGCGCGCCGGGTACGCGCGAGACCGATCTTTTGCGGCCGGAAAAGATGATGGACAAAATAAACGCCGTCGTGCTGTCGGGAGGCAGCGCGTATGGGTTGGAAGCCGGTTGCGGCGTCATGCGCTTTTTGCGCGAGCGCGGCGCGGGACATGCGATGGGCGATAAGGTGGTTCCGATCGTTTGCCAGGCCGTGCTGTACGACTTAAGCGGCGAGGGCTACGTCTATCCCGACATGGCGATGGGCGCAGAGGCCTGCCGCAACGCTGTCGCCGACACGCCGCTTATCTGGGGCAAGACGGGCGCGGGAACGGGTGCGACGGTCGGCAAAATTCTCGGGCCGGCGCTCGCGTCGCCCGGCGGGATCGGCGCGGCAACGGTCGAGGCGATGGGCGTGCATGTCACCGCCGTCGTCGCGGTCAACGCTTGCGGCGACATCATAGACCCCGCGACCGGGGCGGTAGTGGCCGGCACGCGTTCCCCGCAGGGCGGATTTTTGAGCATGAAACAGGTCGTTTTAAGCGGCAACATAGGCGCGCTGGCCGCCGGCGCCAACACGACGATCGGCTGCGTGCTGACCGATGCGGCGCTCGACAAGGTGGGCGCGAATAAACTGGCGTCGATCGCGCACAACGGACTGGCGCGCACGATCAGTCCCGCGCACACCGACTACGACGGCGATACGCTGTTCGCGCTGTCGGCAGGCGCGGTCAAGTCCGACTTCAACCTGTTGGGCATTTTGGCGGTCGAGGCGGTCGAACGGGCGGTATTGGCCGCCGTGCGCGGGTAGACGGCCGTGCGGATCGGCATCGATTTGATCGAGATCGAGCGCGTGGCGCAAGCGGCCGCACGCCCGCATTTTTGCGCGCGCGTCTTTACACAGGCCGAACGCGACTACGCCGACGGTCGGGCGGAAACGCTCGCCGGCATGTTCGCGGCCAAAGAGGCGGCGGCCAAAGCGTTGGGGACGGGCGTGCGCGGGTTCGGCTTATGCGATATCGAAGTGACGCACGACGAGTTCGGCGCGCCGACTTTACGGTTTTATAACCGCGCGGCCGAACTTTTTGGCGGTCGCAAGACGTCTGTCAGCATTACGCACGACCGTCTGTCCGCGGCGGCTGTCGTGTTGATCGAAGAATAAAAGGAGAACAAACATGCACGTGACGGGAGCAAATACGGTCGCCGACGTGGCGGCGGTCAAGGCGGCCGAACGGGCGGCGATCGCGGCCGGCGTCAGTGAGGACATGCTGATCGAACACGCCGTAGCGGGGCTATTAAACGCCGTGCAAAACATGCCGTGCCGCAGTATTGCCGTCGTGTACGGCAGCGGCAACAACGGCGCGGACGGCTTGACGCTTGCCCGGCATTTGGCGGCGCAGGGGCGCGACGTGACGTTGGTCGCCGGCACCGACTCGATGCGTAACGACCGCTACAAAAAAGCCGCGCTTTACTGCGGGGCGCGTATGGGCGACTTGTCCGACTTTACGGCCGACGACTTGATCGTCGACGCGCTGTTCGGAACCGGTCTTAACCGTCCGCCCGAAGGGACTGCGGCCGAATCGATCGCGGCGATCAACCGTTCGCGCGCGCGGGTGCTTGCGGTCGACGTGCCGTCGGGACTGAACGCGCAGACAGGCGCGGGCAAAACGGCCGTTTGCGCCGACAAAACGGTGACGTTCGACTGCCTCAAACCCGGGTTGTTACTCGGCGACGCGCCCGACCTGGTGGGCGAAATCGTCGTCGCACCGATCGGATTAAAAAGCGTCGAGACGATCGGGCGGCTGACGACGGCGACCGACCTGCCGCCCGCGCGCAAGAAAAATTCGCACAAAGGCATGTTCGGGCGGGTGTACGTCATCGGCGGCAGCGCGCGTATGCCGGGCGCGCCGGTACTGACCGCTTGCGCCGCCGTAGCGGCCGGGGCGGGCTATGTCACGCTGTGCGCGCCCGACTGTCACGTTGTGTACGACCGTAACGCCGCCATGTGTACGCGCTTGCCGCTACCGACCGCCGACGGCTGTATCGCTTTCGACGAGCCGCTGTTTGTCGAGATCTGCGAAAAAGCCGATTGTATCGTCATCGGCAACGGCATGGGGATTGCGCCCGATCTGGGGAAAATGCTGCGTTATATCGCCGCGCATTTTCACGGCGTATTGATCGTCGACGCCGACGGGCTTAATGCGTTGGCGAAAGACCGTGCGGCGCTGGCCGGGCATACGTGCAAGTTGCTTTTGACGCCGCACCCGGGCGAACTGCGTCGCTTGGACGAAAGCGACGGCGACCCGATCGAACGTGCCAAACGGTTGGCGGCCGAACTTAATTGTGTGGTCGCGGCCAAAAATACGGTGACGGTCATCAGCGACGGCAAAGACTGCCTGTTCAACGTCGAGGGGACGCCGGCGCTCGCTAAGGGCGGCAGCGGGGACGTGTTGGCCGGCATTGCGGCCGCGTATGCCTGTCGTTTGCCGCTGCTACGCGCGACGGCCGCCGCTTGCTACAAGCTGGGGCGTACCGCAAGCCGGCGGTATGCGGACAAGGACGAAAACGCGCTATTGTCGTTCGAGGTCATCGACGCGATCGACGATTGACAAAGCGGCTGTAGCTGTGGTATACTCTAAGGAGCGAATTTTGGAAAAGGTGAACCGTGGATAAACGCGACAGATGGTTTTACGCCGTCAGCCTGCTGATGGGCGTGCTGCCCTTTTCGATGATGGCGCTGGCGTTGCATTTTTTGCCCGACGAGGTGCCGTTGATCGTCGAACTATATAAGGGTGACGGCATCATGTATATGCACAAAAACCGCAATCTGGTGATCGGGGTGTTTTGTCTGATCCCGATCGCCGCGGTCATGTTGGCGGGCGAACTCAAACGCCGCAAGCTGATCGAGCGTAACTTTTACGCGATCACACTGGGCGCTACGGTGATCAGTCTGGCGTTTTTGTGTTTCGTGCTATATCAGCTGATCATGCAGTCGCAACGCGTCAACATCATCAGCTCGTTCGACTTTGTCGGCGTGATTTCGGTTTGCGTCAGCTTTATCATTGCTATGTTCGGCGTGCCGATCTACGACTTGCAACCCAACGCCGTTTTGGGATTCCGCAATTCCTATACCATGCGTTCGGATGCCGTGTGGTCGGCCGTACACCACCATGCTGCGTTTGCTTGCATTGCCGGCTTTACCGTGTTAGGCATGGGGCTGTCGTTTATCCGCGGCCTGCCTGCGCTTTTGACTTTGCTGTGCGGCATGGCGGTATACCTGTTTTACGTGTTGTTCATTTCGTGGTATTATTTTAAAAAGTTGATCGTCAAGAAATAGGGCGATCTTGTCGAAAGTAACCGGTAAATTCCGCAAAATCGGCGTTTTGCGTGCATAAGCAGACAAAGAAAACCGTATAAGCAAAGCGTTTCGACAAGAAACGGCAGTATTTGATAGAATCGACAAAATTGTTCGCTTTGCCGCATGGTATAATGCTCGTATCATATAAAGGAGGCAGGCATATGGACGACTTTATCTACATAATGGGTGAAACACTAATGATGAATATGGACTGCATCTCGGACATCGCATACCCTCGCGACGAGGCGGAAACGATGATTATCAAAACCGATGATGCCGAGTATGCCGTAACGGTGAAAAAACTTGACGCAAGCGCCAAGTAGGACATCGAAAAACGGGAATAAAAAACGCCTCGATTGCTGTATGTAGCAGTCGGGGCGTTTTCGATCTTCAAACCGATTACACGATCATCATCAAGTTGATCCAGGCATAGAACAGCACGAACGCCCAGTACGGGAGTACGGCGACCGCGGCCGGGAACGAGATTTTCAGGTTGATGATAAATTGCACGGTGGTCATCGCGCCGATCAGGGCGAGAATGATAAAGCCGCCGATGTAGCTGCCGAGCGTGAAGAACACCGGCAACCAGATCAGGCTGAGCGCATACGAGCCGATCCAAAGACCGACGGCGATACCTTTTATCGCGCGGTCGGTTTGCGTCTCGACAGCGGCGCGCACGGTCAGATACAAGCTGATACCGAAGATAAAGCGCGCGGCGGCGTCCATGATGTAAGTCGCAATATCCGGCGGCGTGTAGGCGGGACGCGGCGCGGGAATGCCGTTGTAGAATCCTACAAAGTAGGAGATGAGAAATGCGACGGCAGGCGCGATCAGTGCGGCCAAGGCCAGCACGGTAAAGCCTGCGGTTTCGCGTGAACGTATCGTGTTTTCCATAATATCCTCCGCACAAAGTATGTGTGAGAGAGGGGAAATTTATACGATTATAAAAGTATCTTGTTTTTCATAAAGATGGGGGAGCGGGTTTCCAAACTTTTGCGGGCTAAAGGAAAGTTAATCTTTTAGCAAAATACCGAAAAACAATAGTCACGCTTTTTGCCGGCAAAAAGGATTGCTATTCTTTTGAAAAAGAGAACAAAACGGAACTCCGGCCTTTTGCCGCCAAAAGGCCTCAGCGAAAACCGCAAGGAGGAGGGACACTTTCGACTGTGTCCCTCCTCCTTAACCACCACCCCGCAACGACTTCCCTTACGGGAAGCGATAAAGACGAGTTCGTACGCACCGACCGTTTGTCATTTCGACCGTAGTGGAGAAATGTACGAAGGCGTATAAAATGATTGATTCGCTACGCTAGACCCCTCGACTGCGCTCGGGGTGACAAATAGCGAACTCTCAAATGTCGCTAAGAAGTCGGGTAAACAAGCCTAACTCTTTTCGCAATATGAAGCGATACTTTATTTATCTTATAAAGAGGATTCCAAAGACTAGTCTTTGGCAGTTGCGAGGAGGGTGTCAAGAGGGAGGGACACAGTCTGAAGTGGTTGCCTTGCAACCCCAGGTCGCAATCATAGATTGCTCCCCGCTTTGGCTACAAAATGTCCCCCGGACATTTTGCTTAACGCGTCGCGCCCTCCCTTTTGCGGTTTTTGCCACGCTTTTTGGCGGCAAAAAGCGTGAGTATTATTTTGTAGTCTTTTGCTAAAAGACGTTTCTTTCCTTTTGACGGCAAAAGGCCGGAGATCCGTTTTACTCTCTTTTTCAAAAGTTTGACTTACTCTTTATTCCTTTATCGATACGTTTCGAGAAAGGATCTTGCCGCTACGTCGATCGAACCGGCGCCGGTGTAGAGAACGAAATCGCCTTCTTGTAGGCGGGGGCGCAGATAGGCGTTGATGGCGCAATAGGTGTCGAGGCACACGGATTGTTTGCCTTC
This sequence comes from Clostridia bacterium, assembly GCA_022791055.1. Taxonomy (GTDB): domain Bacteria; phylum Bacillota; class Clostridia; order Christensenellales; family Pumilibacteraceae; genus HGM11386. The sequence goes on from JAAVYI010000030.1 coordinate 29,416, forward strand.
GTTTTTGAGCGCCAACCACAGGTTTTGCGTAGTGACGCCGACGATCGGCGCCTCGCGTGCGGGGAAAATGGGGGCGAGTACGACCTCGTCGGCCGCGGCCAACACTTGCGCGAACCGGTCGCCGAGCGCGGCGGTGCGCGAATAGGTGTGCGGCTCGAACACGACGACCACCCGTTTGGCGCCGCAACTACGCGCGGTGGCGATCGTTGCCGCGATCTCGTTGGGGTGGTGGGCGTAGTCGGTGTAAATGCGCGCGCCCTCGAGCGTGCCAAGCAGCTCGAATCGCCGCTTGACGCCGCTGAATTCGCTCGCGTCGGCCACCGCGCGGGCAAGCGGCACGCCGCTTAGGTGCGCGCAAGCAACGGCGCACAGCGCGTTGTACACGTTGTGCCGCCCGGGAACGCGCAGCCGCATGGGGATCCGTTCCGCGTCGTGGCACAGCACGAACGACCAGCAGCCTTGCGACTCGGTCAGGCCGCAAGCCCGATAGTCGCAGTCGCCGCAACCGAATGTGACGGCGTTGCGCATACCCATGCGGCGGCAGTAGGGGTCGTCGCCGTTTAAAAGCGCGCACTGCGTAGCGCGGGCGGCGAACGCGGCAAAGCTGTCGAACGCGTCGTCGATGTTGCGATAACAATCGGTGTGGTCGAGGTCGACGTTGAGGACAGCCGCAATGTCGGGGTGCAGTTCGAGAAAACTGCGCCGATATTCGCACGCTTCCGTGATAAATAGGTCGTTACCGCCGCGGCAGTCGTAGCCGACGTCGCCGCCGATATGTATTTCCGGGTTTAGGCCCGCCGCCGCGCAACCGGCGTAACCGACCGCCGTCGTTTTGCCGTGACAGCCGGCGATCGCGATCGAGCGCAGATACCCGTTCGCCACGCGGTCGAGCATTTGCGCCCGCGGCAGCGTCGGGATTCCCAGCCGCCGCGCCTCGAGCAGTTCGACGTTGTTTTCCGCCGCCGCCGTGTATACGACGAGATCGGCGCCGTGTACGTTGTAGGCGGCGTGTCCGTCCAAATGCAGGTCGGAGCCTGTCACCGTGTAGCCGCGTCGCGCGCAAATATCGGCCAGTCGTTGCATACTGACCCCGCAGATTCCGATAAAATGTATTCTCATGCTGTATTATATGCGGCTGCGCCTTGGTGTGTCCGCCCCGTAAAAGCCGGGTTGCGGCCGAAAAATGCCATAAAAACGCAAAAAGGCACAAAAATTTTTTGAAAAGGTATTGCATTTTATCGTAAAGTATTGTATAATTATACTATGCTACTTCTATGCTACCATAGAGGCAAATAATTTTTTTACCGAAAGGGTGGGAGTATGAACATTACCGAAGTACGTATCAGACTGGTAAAGAAGGATGAGGGCAAGCTGAAAGCCGTTGCGTCGATCACCATCGACAACTGTTTCGTCATTCACGACGTCAAAGTCATTGAGGGTACCGACGACTATTTCATCGCCATGCCGTCGAAGAAAACGCCCGACGGCGAGTTCAAGGACATCGTGCATCCGCTGAACACCGAAACGCGCGAGCAACTGAAAAAAATCATTCTCGACGAATTCAAAAAAGCACGCGAAACCGCCGCACTCGAAACCGAGTGACCGTCCGTCCGAAACCGAAAAGGGATCCGCATATTACGGATTCCTTTTTCATATGATTTAGGCCCGACGCATTCTTGACACGGCGTGTCGCGCCGTGCTATAATCGGTGCAATATACGGGTAGCAATCGGCGTACTTTAGGAGAACATTCGATGATCGAACTGGAAGGGCTTACAAAGGAATATAAGCTGACGAAAACGAAGTCGGTGCGCGCGCTCAAAGGCGTGACCATGCAGTTGCCCGATCGCGGTATGGTATTTATCGTGGGGCGCAGCGGCGGCGGCAAGTCGACATTGTTGCACATCTTGGGCGGGCTGGATACGTTCGACGGCGGAGATATGCGTGTCGACGGTCGTTCGGTCACGGCGTTTACGGCGGCGGATTGGGACGCTTACCGCAATTTCTATGCAGGCTTTATCTTCCAGGATCATCATTTGATGCACGAATGCACGGTTGGGGAGAATATCCGTATTGCGCTCAGCTTGCAAGCCGAAGGCGAAGATCGGACTTCGGTCGACGCGCGCATTGCGGAGGCGCTGAAGCGTGTCGGACTGGAAGGATACGAGGACCGGAAAATCAACCAGCTGTCGGGCGGGCAAAGGCAACGCGTATCGATTGCGCGCGCCTTGGCGAAAAATGCGCGCATGTTGCTTGCCGACGAGCCGACGGCCAATCTGGATGCGGACACGGCGCGGGAAATTTTCGAATTGTTGCGGTCGCTTTCCGCCGAAAAGTTGGTCGTCGTCGTGTCGCACGATACGGCGGCGGCAGCGCAGTATGCGGATATGGCGTTCGCATTGCATACGGGCGTGATCGCGCAAGCCGAGACCTATCGGCAAACGCAAGACGCATCCAAAACATTCGATTTTTTCACACAGCCGCGTGGAGAAATGCCGGCCGCGACCATGTGGCGGCTGATCGGTCGTTTTTTCAAGCGACGCGCGCCCAGACTGATCGCCGCTACCGTTTTCGGCATTTTGGCGCTGACGGTGATGACCTGCGTCGTCAAACTGTGGACATATCGTCCTTACGGCGCGATCAACCGCAGTATGCAATATGAGGGTGCGAGCGTGATCGGTAAGCCAAAAGATAAGTTTACGCGCGCCGAAATCGACGAATTGCAATACAAGTTTCCGAAACACGCGTTTTATCCGATTGAAAGCACACATTTTATCGGCGGGCATGTGCCGGAAATAAGCGAGGCTAAAGCAATCTATTTTTATGGGGACAGCATGGGCATATGCGTTGTCGACGAAGTAGGACTGTCAAAACTGGGCTATGACGTCGTGGCCGGCTCGTATGCGGCAAACGACTGGGGCGAGAAGGATCTCGCTGTCAGCCGATATACTTTCGAGGTGTTTCAGACGTTCGGTTATCGAAAGAGCGGTGATGCGGCGATCGAGCAAATCGACAAGTATGACGATTTGATCGGAAGAAAATTGGACAGCTATACGGTGCGCGCCGTGATCGACACGCACGTCGACGAGGCGTTTTTCGAGGACAGCAAGCAATATGCGCTGGGTGAGAAGAACAAGATTTCCGCAGCAAAGAAGTTATTGACGGAAACCTATTTTCATTACGATAATCTGCATACCTTGACCTTTACGCCGATCGCGGGCGGGCGTGCGTACACAAACGTGCTTTGTGCGACCGCCGACAGTCGGGACAATAAGGCGTTTGCCCGCTACATACTGAAAAGCGGCGCCTACGTGTTCACCAACAGCTTTGCCGTTACCGTAGCATACTATGTCGCGGATATTCGGGGTGCGCCGATAGGTATTGCGCTCCACGTGTTTTTATATCTTTTCAGTCTCGGGGTCGCCGCCTATCTGCTATGCGCGTTTGTGCTGTCCGTCTTTAAGGAATCGAAAAAACAAGTCGGCATTTTGCGCAGTATGGGCGTATCGAATCGAAATATTGCGGTTATGTATCTGTGGCAGATCGCCATACTGTCGGCGGTTTGGATTTTGCTGACTACGTTGCTGTTCGGCGGGGCGGTCATGCCGTATGTGTTCTTGTTTTTCGACATGAGTACCTGTGTCTTGCCGTTCCCGATGTTCGTGTTAAACTGGGCGGAAGTCTGTATTTTGATCGGCACGGTCGTCGCGATCGCCGGCATTGCGTTTGCCGTTCCGATGTGCAAATTGACGAAAAACTGGCCGGCACAGTTGCTGAACGATATTTCGGGACAGTGAAAATTCGCCCCAAATAAACGCAAATATAAAAGCAAATAAAATTTTTTAAAAATATTCGTCGATTTTGAGCAAAAATGCCCTCGAAAAACAGTCTTATATATAGACGCATTTCCCTATGCGCGTTGCTTTGCGGGCGGCTTTTCGTTTCCAACGCCCGCAAAGCCCTCCTTAATAACAACGCCGAACCTCCATTCGGCATTTTTAAGGGAAAAGTATAGTCGTTGCTCCTTTTGTAAAGGGGGAACGACTGTTTTTTTATCTTCGATGCACTTTTGCGCGTCCGTTTAATGATAATAGGCCAGATCGCCGTAGCAATCGCACATGACCATATGTTCGGCGCATTCGGGGCAGTAGTCGCGCCCGCAAAACGAGCAACGCAGGGCGTTGTCGAAATTGATTTCTTTTCCGCATTTGGCACAGTTCATGCCACTAGTATGTTGCCGCGGCCGAAAATTATACCGGGGCGGGCGTATTTGTAAGAAGATGATACAGACGAATATAGTCGGTCGGGGACAACCGTTCCCCGCGCACGTCGGCGGGGAACGAGAGTTTTTCGAGCGCGGCGACAATGTCGGCTTTTTTGTACCCTGCGCCCGAAAGATTGTTGACCAGCGTTTTGCGGCGCATCGAAAAGGCGCTGCGGATCAGCTTGCGCACGGCGGCCGCGTTTTCGCACTGCGGCGCGTGATCGAGACGCACGACCGCACTGTCGACGTTCGGCTCGGGCGTGAACAGCTTGCGCGAGATCGTGCGGGTGGTGCGGACGCGGTAATCGAGTCCCAGTGCGGCGGTGACGGCGCCGTATTCGGGCGCGCCGGCTGCGGCCGACAATCGGTCGGCGACTTCTTTTTGTACGGTCAGCGTCATCGAAACGGGCGGATGTTGCGACTCGACGAATCGGAACAGCACCGGCGTCGTGATATAATAGGGGAGATTGGCGACGACCTTATAGGCGCCGACAGGGCAAAGCGCGCCGTCGTCGACACGCATGACGTCCGCAAAACGGATCGTCGCGTTGGGGCAGTCGGCCAACGTCCGTTCGAGTACCGGTTCGAGCGAACGGTCGATTTCGTATCCGATGACAGAACGCGCCGCGACTGCGATGGCGCGCGTCAAGGTGCCGGCGCCGACGCCGACTTCGATCACGTCGTCGTTGTCGCCGATACCGGCATCGGTGACAACTGCATGTAAAAGGTTGGTATCGGTCAAAAAGTTCTGCCCGAAACGCTTGTTAAAAGTAAATCCGCATTCGGAAAGGATTTTCAGTACGTTCATACCGACAGTATAGCACATCGGCCGCGAAAAGGCAACAAAGATCGCGGCAAAATACTTTAGCGAGAGATTGCTTCGCGTTCGCTCGCAATGACGAAGAAATGGGCGCTCGCCATGACGGGGAACGTGAAAAATGTGCGCAACAGCGGTTGCGTAGTCCTTGCCTGCTGCCCTTTATTGCAACGTGTATGTTTCGGCTATGCGGGTGTACGTGCGTACCATGTGTTCGGTGTCGTAGTGTTCTAAGCGGAAATAGCCGACGAACGAACAGGCGAACCGATCGTTCGTGCCTTCGGGGTCGAGGCGAAACGCCAACTTGCAACGGTCTTGCTCGGTAAACGGCAGCGCGCGCACATACGATTTGTCGTCGCTGACGCAGCGTTCGACGATGGTCGTCCCGTCGGGAGACAGCGTATTCATCCAAAGATATTCGTCCCGATGGCCGTGTACGCTGCCGTCCATGTACACAAACCAGGCCGTCCCGCAGCCGCCGAACCGTTTGAGCGGCACGGTGCAGCGCATATACGCGGCGTAATCGGCGCCAAGCGCCAAGTTGATCATATCGACATGGCTTTTGCCGTGCCAGGTGTCTCCGACTTGCAAGGTTTTCATTGGTAAAATCTCCGTATGTCAAATAAAAAAGTGCGTCCCAACGCATGGAACGCACCCCAACAGTACACTCCGCGATTGTTACCACACAATTTCCGCAACGGGATAGAAGAGAGGTACTCATTGGCATAGTACTTCCCGTGTGCGGACGCTTCTATTGTGTGGTACCTGTAGTATACCATATTGTGCGGTATAATGCAAGCATTTTCAAAAATTTAGGCTTTCGGGATAAGCGGTCGGCGGCAATATATACATTTTAACACGTGTCAAACAGTTGCTTTTTTGACAGGCAGATGCTATACTTATATCGGTGGAGATTTGGTTTTGCCCGAAACGGGTCGGAACGGCGGTCGCAACGGTCGGTCGGAAAAGTCCGTAGACAACGGCGTTCGGCGACGACGCGTATGCGACAAACGCCGACAGCGAAAAAGCGAAACCCGATTTCCCGTAAACAATAGTATGAAATTTTATGGAGGATACAGTTACATGAAAACTTACGGTATCGAGAAACACAACATCTTGAATCCCAAGAACGTTTACCGCAATCTGGAGCCGGCCGTTCTGACCGAAATGGCGCTTCGGACGGAAGAGTGCGCGCTGACCGACACGGGCGCGCTGAAGGTCGACACCGGTAAGTATACCGGCCGCTCGCCCAAGGATCGTTACATCGTCGACGAGGCGCCCGTCAGCAAAGAGATCAGCTGGGGCGCGGAGAACAAGAAGATTTCGGCCGAGCAGTTTACGTCGATCTACGGCAAAGTGTGCGCGTACCTAAGTAACCGCGACATCTTTTTGTTCGACGGATTCGCGGGCGCCGACACGACCTACCGCGTACCGGTACGCGTCATCAACGAGTACGCCTCGCAAAATCTGTTCATGCACAACATGTTGGTGCGTCCGACGGCCGACGAGCTTGCCAAGTTCAAGCCCGAATATACCGTCATCTGCGCGCCCGGCTTGAAACTCGACCCCAAGACCGAGGGGATCAACTCCGAGGCCGCGATCATTCTCGACTTCAAGCGTCGCTTGCTCGTCATCGCCGGATCGAAATACAGCGGCGAGATGAAGAAGGGCGTGTTCAGCATCATGAACTACCTGTTGCCGCATAAAGGCGTTTTGGGTATGCACTGCTCGGCCAACAAGGCGATCGACGGCGAGGACACCGCGCTGTTCTTCGGTCTGTCCGGCACCGGCAAAACGACGCTTTCGACCGACCCCAACCGCGCGCTGATCGGCGACGACGAGCACGGCTGGAGCGACAACGGCATCTTTAACATCGAAGGCGGCTGCTACGCCAAATGTATCGACCTGTCGGCCGAAAAAGAACCGGAGATCTTCAACGCGATCAAGCACGGTTCGGTGGTCGAAAACGTCGTTATCGATCCCGAGACCCGCGTACCCGACTACGCCGATAAATCGTTGACCGAAAACACCCGCGTTTCGTACCCCGTCGAGTATATCCCCGGCGCGGTCATTCCGGGCGTCGGCACGCATCCCAAGACGGTCGTATTCCTGTCGGCCGACGCATTCGGCGTTCTGCCGCCGGTCGCCAAACTGACCAAGGAACAGGCGATGTACTACTTCGTGTCCGGCTACACCTCCAAAGTCGCCGGTACCGAGCGCGGCATTACCGACCCCGTCACCACGTTCTCGACCTGCTTCGGCTCGCCGTTTTTGCCGCTCGATCCGAGCGTCTACGCCGAGCTTTTGGGCGAGAAGATCGCCAAGCACGGTTCGAGCGTGTACCTCATCAACACCGGTTGGACGGGCGGCGGTTACGGCGTCGGCAAGCGCATGAGCCTGCCCGCGACCCGCGCGATCGTCACGGCGGCATTGAACGGCAGCCTCAACGACGTCGAGTACGAAGTCGAGCCGTTCTTCGGACTGGCTGTTCCCAAGTCCTGCCCGGGTGTCGACAGCAGTATCCTCAACCCGAAAAACTCGTGGGCGGACAAAGCGGAGTACGACCGCGTGGCCAAGAAATTGGCGGCTAAGTTCGTCGAGAACTTCCAAAAGTACCCGCATATGCCGGAAGAAATCGTAAACGCCGGTCCCAAAGCGTAAATTTTTCGAAATCCCAAACGGCAGACGCATTACCGTCCAATAGGGAATTTAGGTAATCAAGAATTAGGCGAGGCTTTAAGTCTCGCCTTTTCTCTTGTTTTTAGTGGATATGTGGTCAAAAGTTCCACAGCGCGAACAAAACGTATTGTTTTTTTACTTCCGATATGCTATAATGATCGTACAATAAACAGTAATTTAGAGGTGTATATGGACGAAATTTCTCTCCGTATAATGACAAGGGAGCTTTGTCATCAGTTATACAGAGATTGGGGAAACGACCCTTCG
>JAAVYI010000031.1 GCA_022791055.1 Clostridia bacterium
ACATCGCCAGCGTCTCCGGGTGATAACAATCCCCCATGCCGGCCGTTCTATGAAAACGCCCGCACACCTTTTTAAAGTAAAACTTATAATACCGGCATTCTTCGCATGGCTTGTTCTTCAATGAATCTTCGTCGTTCATACAATATTTCCTCTACTTGGACTTACGCACTTCATATTGAGGTATAGAAAGAATCAAACCCCATTTTAGGGTACAATTAAGTTATGATTAAATTTGCGGAAAGATTAAAAGAATTGCGCATGGAGAAAAATCTTCTTCAGAGCGAATTGGGAAAATTCCTTTCCGTAGACCAAAGAACCATCAGCAACTGGGAAAAAGGGATTCGACAACCCGATTTTGAGACGTTAGCGGCGATTGCGCGATTTTTCGATGTGTCGGTCGATTACTTGCTGGGCTTAGAGGACTGATACAGTTCTTTCTAATTATATACCTCTATCTGTGGTAAGTCAATTATTTTACTTCAGTTTGAGGTAAAATATTTTTATGACAGATTTCCCCCAAACGCTGAAAGAGCTAAGATTAGAGAGGCAGCTCACGCAAAGTGAGTTGGCCGATTTGCTTATAGTCAATCAGCGCACGATTAGCAGTTGGGAAACAGGAATCCGCGAGCCTGATTGCGAAATGCTAGTTAAAATTGCAAAATTCTTTGACGTGACTACCGATTACCTATTGGGTGTAGAGGACTAAAGGATATTTATTATTCTTTTGCAAAAGAGTGCAAAACGGATCCCCGGCCTTTTGCCGCCAAAAGGCCTAGGCGAAAAGCGCAAAAGAGGGAGACACTTTCGACTGTGTCTCCCTCTCTTGACTCACCCTCCGCAACGACTTCCCTACGGGAAGCGATAATGACGAGTTCGCACAAACTGACCATTTGCCATTTCGACCGAAGTGGAGAAATGTACGCAGGCGTATAGAATAATGGATTCGCTTCGCTAGACCCCTCGGCTACGCTCGGGGTGACAAAGTAGCGGTTATAATGCTTTTGACCTATAAAGAGGATTCCAAAGACTAGTCTTTGGCAGTTGCGAGGGGGAGATTTATAAGAGGGGGAACACAGTCTGAAGTGTTCCCCCTCTTATACGGCTTTTCGCTTACCTTTTGCCGCCAAAAGGTAAGAATTATTTTTCAGTCTTTTTCTCAAAAGACTATCATTCCCTTTAGAACGCAAAAGGCCGGTGCTCCGTTTTGCTCTCTTTTTCAAAAGAATAGCAACCCCTTTCGACTGCAAAAAGCGTGACTATTATTTTGCACTCTTTTTCTTAAAAGATTTCAGCCGCGGAGTATCCGCGGCTGCTTTGCGTTTGCGTTTTATTTTTTTGTGTTGGTCGGGCGCTGTTGCGACGGGGCTGCGGGTCTTGCGGTCGGTTGTGCCGGGCGCGGTTGTGCCGTCGGTCTTGCTTGTTGGGCGGGTCGCGGCGGTTGCTGCGCGGCGGGTCTTGCCGTAGGAGCAGACGGTCGTTGCGGTTGCGCGGTAGTCGGTCTTGCCGTGGGCGCGGTCGGGCGCGCTTGCTGTTGCGGCGCCGGCCGCGACTGTTGCGTAGGTTTCGGCTGTGCCGTCGCTTGCGGTGTCGGTCTCGACGGTTGCGCGCTTGCTTTCGGCGCGGCGGTCGGGTTCGGTTGCGCCCGTTTCGGTTGTTGCGCCGATTTCTGTTTGGCGGTCGGCTTTTCGGTTGCGGCGCTGTTGGCTTGCAAGCGGCGCACGATCAAGCCGGTGACGAAGTAGGACGCGACGGCCACGGCGGCGCCGCCGACAAGCAGCGCGGCGACGATCAGCACCCACCAAGCGCCCAACGAGCCGGCCGACAGAACGGTTGCAAAACGATCGATAATCATGACTTCCTCCTGTTCATGAAGAAATGCCACAAGACGTTGCGGCATTTCCTGCGTATCTGTTCTATTGTATGTTTACAAATTTTCTTCTATCTCTTTGATAGCGGCATACAGCTTGGAACTTGCCATATGGACCTCGACGGGGTTGACGAAGTAGTATTCGTCGATCGGTTCGCCGCCGATCTTATCATTGAGATAGAACACCATTTCGACCTTCTCGATCTCGCCGGCCATGTCGCGGACGAGCATTTTTACGCGGTCGAACTCGATCGTCTCGCCTTGCACTTTGACGGTGACGGGCGCGCTCCAAGAGAATGTCAGCATATAGGCGTTGTTGGTCGCGGCCATGGCGCTGATCTCTTTGTTGTAGTACTTAACGCGCTCTTTTTTGCCGTCCTCGTTTTTAAAGGTCTTGAAAGTAAACCTGTAGTTGTACTTGTATTCCAAAAGGGCGTGCAACACCGAAAATTTGTTGCCGTCGATGCCCTTGTTGAGCTTTGCCTTGCTGTCGTCGTTCATCGGCAGTTGCTGATAGCCGGTAGTTGCGATCGTTACCGAATAGTCGGCGGGCAGACGTTTGATCGGGTTGACGGGAATGACCCCCAAAATGATCGCGCACAGCACGATAGCCGCGACGAGCGAGCCGACTATGATCATCGACAGCTTGAGTGTTTTCTTCATGACCTCGTTCCTCTCTTTGTTTTATGCGTTGGCCGCCGCAGGGGTCGGCTTGTTGTATTTCTCGTTCAGACGCTTGTCGAGCGCGTCGCGCACCTCTTCGACCGAGTTGCCCGCGATCAGCATGTCGACCTCTTCGGTGTAAATGGTCTCGCGCTCGATCAAGAGGCGCACCATTTTATCCATAACGTCACGGTGTTCGGTGAGGATCTTGACCGCCGTCTTATGCGCCGCATCGACCAGTTTGGAGACTTCGGCGTCGATCTTGGAGGCCACGTCCTCGCTGTAGGTGTGCGTCGACTGGTAGTCGCGGCCTAAGAACACTTCCTGATTGGAGCCGTAGTACACCGGTCCCAGTTTGTCCGACATGCCCCATTCCATGACCATCTTGCGCGCCGTGTCGGTGGCTTGCTTGATGTCGCCGACTGCTCCCGTCGAAACGTCCTGGATCACCAGTTCTTCGGCGGCGCGTCCGCCCATGCCCATAGCAAGATTGTCTTTTAACTTGTTGACGGTCATATGGTCGTTGTCGTCGTCGGGACGCAGCATCGTATAGCCGGCCGCATTGCCGCGCGGAATGATCGAAACCTCGTGCACAGGGTCGCAGTGCGGGCTGAACTTGGCGACCAGCGCATGGCCCGACTCGTGATAGGCGGTGATCCGCTTGTCGACTTCGGTGACAAGCCGCGATTTCTTTTGCGGACCCATAACGACCTTATTGATACCCTCGTAAATGTCTTCCATGGTGATCTGCGTGCGGTTGTCGCGCGCGCACAGAATGGCCGCCTCGTTCAAGAGGTTGGCAATCTCCGCGCCCGAGAATCCGCTCGTAATGCGGGCGAGCACCTGGAAATCGACGTCGGGCGCGATCGGCTTCCCTCTCGCGTGGACCTTGAAGATCGCCTCGCGGCCTCTGACGTCGGGGATATGCACGTAGATCTGACGGTCGAATCGCCCGGGACGCAGCAGCGCCGGATCGAGAATGTCGGCGCGGTTGGTGGCCGCCATGACGATGATGCCGTCGTTGGTTTCAAAGCCGTCCATTTGCACGAGCAACTGGTTCAGCGTCTGCTCGCGCTCGTCGTGACCGCCGCCGAGGCCTGCGCCGCGTTGGCGGCCGACCGCGTCGATCTCGTCGATGAAGATGATACAAGGCATGTTCTTTTTGGCCTGGTCGAACAGGTCGCGCACGCGGGACGCGCCGACGCCGACGAACATTTCGACGAAGTCGGAGCCGGAGATCGAGAAGAACGGAACGTTCGCCTCGCCCGCGACCGCTTTTGCGAACAGCGTTTTACCGGTACCCGGAGGGCCGACGAGCAGTACACCCTTGGGGATACGCGCGCCGACGGCGGTAAATTTACCCGGACTTTTTAAGAACTGCACGATTTCCTGCAATTCCTCTTTTTCCTCTTCGGAGCCGGCCACGTCGGTAAAGCGCACTTTCAGATTGCTCTGCGCGTTGGCCTTGGACTTGCCGAAGTTCATCGTCTGCTTGTTCGCGCCCGACATCGAGCGGAACAGGAAGATCGCCAACACGACCAGCAGCACAAAGCCCAAAACCGGAATGACCAAATTCCACACCGCGCCGGCGTTGGGGTTGTTATACGTCAGCTTGATCAGCTTGTCGGCGTTTTGTTCGTCGGCGTTGAAATTGATGATATAGGTTTCGTAGCTTGCGCCCTCGTTGGGAAGGCTGCGAACGTTGACTTTATATTTGGTTCTGCCGTCGGCGTCCTTGCCGCGCAGCGTTACGGTGGCCACGTAGTCGTCGACACTGACGGCCGAGACCTCGCCTGCCTCTATCTTGCGCAAAAACTCGTCATAACTCAATTCGGGCGCAGGTCTGTTGAAAGCGAAAAACAGTCCGATCGCGCCGAAAACGGCCAAGACCACGATTACGGCTATAAGGCCTTTGGTACTGGTCTTCAAATTGTTACCTCCTTACTGATACTGTATTAGTATAGCACAACCGCCGAATGAATATCAAGTGTTTTGGCCGCATAAATTGCGAGTTCACCGGATTTTCATCTCGTCCGGATCGACGCCCGGCTCGCCCAACGCGCGCGGGCATACGCCGTACTTTTTGCGAAACGCCCGATAAAAGGTGCGAATGCTGGCAAAACCGGCGTTCATCGCAGCGTCCGTCACCGACTGCCCGCTGCGCAAAAGTCCCGCCGCATATTCGGCGCGCAGGTTGCCCAAAAAACCGTTGAGATTGGTGCCGGTGTAGGCGTTGAAGATGCGCGAAAAATGCGTCGGCGCGTAGCCGAACTGCTTGGCGAGCGCGTTCAGCGTGATCGGCTCGGTAAAGTTGTCCGATAGGTACAATAGCGCGTCGCGCATAACGAGCGACGGGTCGCTGATACGGTCGGTCGGTGCGAGATACCGCGTAAACTCGCCCAAGATCGCATTGACCAACCCGCGCGCCGCCAGCGACTGCTGCGGCTCGTCCTCCAGCAGCTCGATCAGTTTGCGCACGCGCGTCCCGCCGGTAGCCGGCAGAAAGGGATCGGAAAAGGTTTTGCCGCGCATGACGGCGCGATAGTCGGCCAGATAATATTCGGGAATGATCAGCACCACCGCCGTGTTGCCGTCGTTCTTCTCGTAGGCGTGCGGCGTATAGCTGTCGGCAATCGCCGCCTCGTTCTCTTCAAGCTGCTTGGTAACGCCGCCTTCCGTCACCGCCATAACGCCTTTGGTCACGACGATGATCTCGATGGGATTGTGCATGTGCGCGTACACGCCGCCGGTGTCGATGATCTCCAATTCGGGCTTGGTTTCGCGCGAAATCTCGTATTCTACGTTCATATTCCGATTATACCCTTTTTATGCGCGCTTGGCAAGTATCTTGCGCAAAATTTGGCACAAAGTATGCCGATTTTGGCTTGAAAATGGCCTTTGTAGGGCGTATAATAGGCATATACGATAATTTTTGACAAGTGAGGGACAAAGATGAAACCGATCCTTTCCGTTCAACTGTATTCTCTGCGCGACGCCGTCGAGCGCGAGGGCTTAGAGCAAGTGCTTGCCGCCGTGCGCGAAAGCGGCTTTACCGGCGTAGAGCTGGCCGGCCTGTACGGCTTGACGCCGGCACAGCTAAAAGCCAAGCTCGACGCGGCGGGTCTTGCGGCGACCAGCGCGCACGTCGGCATGGACGAGCTTGCCGAACCCGAAACGCTCAAAACGACAGCCGACGCGCTCGGCTTTAAGGACATCGTGGCCGCGTGGTCGGACGCAAGCCCCAAGCACGTAGACACGTTGCTTGCTGCGGCAAAAGCCCTGCCCGGCTACCGTATCGGCTACCACAACCACGCGCACGAGTTCGAGCCGCAGAACGCCGAATTTTTGCAAAAGCTGCTCAGCTCCGACGTTTGGCTGGAGCCGGACATCTTTTGGCTGAAAGTCGCGGGCTTAAATCCGATCGAATTTTTGCAAGCGCACGCGCACAAGATTTTGGCCGTACACATGAAAGAGCTGTCGGCGGGCGGGCGCGAGGCCGCCAACCCCGTCCCCGGACAAGGCGTATCGGGCTGCGTCGACGCGGTACAATTTGCCGCCGAACGCAATCATCGTTTTATTGTGCTCGAGGCCGAAAAATTCGATATGCCCTATCGGGACTATTTGGCCGCCACGGCAAAGTTTTTCCGCGAAACCGTATAACGATTATACTGACTTTCCCATACATTCCATATAAAGAAGGCGTTTATTATGAACATTGTCATTATCGGATACGGCGGCATGGGCGCGTACCACGCCGACCGCCTCAAGAAAATCAAAGACATCGACGTTATCGGCGCGTATGACATCGATCCGGCGCGGGCTGCGCTGGCCGAAAAAGACGGCTATGTCGCCTACAAATCGGCCGACGCCGTTTTCGCCGATAAAGCGGTCGATGCGGTTCTCATCGCCACGCCCAACGACGTACACCCCGAATACGTCGAGCGTGCGGCTAAAGCCGGCAAAGCGGCGCTGTGCGAAAAGCCGGCGGCTGTCGACACGGCTACGTTCGACAAAATGGTCGAAAACGCGCGCAAGGGCGGCACGCTTTTGGAAGTACACCAAAACCGCCGTTGGGACAGCGATTTTTTGATGGTGCAAGACATTCTTGCAAGCGGACTGCTGGGCAAACTCGAGCGCGTCGAATCCTACGTAATGGGCGCGAACGGCATTCCCGGCGGCTGGCGCAAGATCAAGGCGCACGGCGGCGGCATGATGCTCGACTGGGGCGTACATCTCATCGACCAACTTTGTATTCTTATGGATGCGCCGATCGATCGGCTGTACTGCGCGCCGAGTTATAAGCAGGGTTTTGACGTCGACGACGCATTCACGCTCGAAATGTTCTCCGGCGGCGTCAGCTATAACTGCCGCGTCGACACCAATTCGTTTGTTTCTCTGCCGCGCTGGATGCTGTACGGCAGCGACGGCACGGCGATCATCGAGGACTGGGATTGCCACGGCAAGATCGTCACCGCCGTATACGGCACCGACGCGCAACCGGTCGGCATTCAGGCGGGCAACGGCTTTACCAAAACGATGGCCTATCGTCCGCACGAGTCCGTCAAGGAATATCCCCTGCCCGCCCGTCGTTTCGATAACGACGCATTCTACCGCAATTTTGCCCTGACTGTTGCCGGCAAGGCGCAGCCGCACGTCAAAAACGACGAAGTGCGCCGCGTGCTTGCGATCATGGAAACCGCATTACGCGGCGGCGAACACAAAAATCTTTCGCTGTAAGGCTGTCCACCCATTCTATTGTTACTATAGGCGGCAGAGACGTGTGCGTATATGCCGCCGCAAACTATATTATATTAAGGAGTATCACCCCATGAAGAAAGTCAAATACGCCATCATCGGTTGCGGCGGCATCGCCAACGGCAAGCACATGCCCGCCATCAAGAAGTTGCCCGACGTCGAAATGGTCGCGTTCTGCGATCTGATCGTCGATCGCGCCGAAAAGGCCAACGCCGATTACGGTGCGGGCAAAGGCCAAGTGTACACCGATTACAAAGAGCTTTTGAAAAAAGCCGATGTAGACGCCGTTGCCGTTTGCACCCCCAACAGCAGCCACTGCGAAATTACCGTTGCCGCGCTGAACGCCGGTAAGCACGTCATTTGCGAAAAGCCGATGGCAACGAGCTATGCCGAGGCCTTACAGATGATCGAGGCGCGCGACAAGTCGGGTAAGACCCTGACGATCGGCTATCAAAACCGCTACCGCCCCGACAGCCTGTACTTAAAACGCGCTTGCGAAAACGGCGAACTGGGCGACATTTATTTCGCGCACGCGCACGCCGTTCGTCGCCGCGCCGTCCCGACTTGGGGCGTGTTCCTCGACGAGGAAAAGCAAGGCGGCGGCCCGCTGATCGACATCGGCACGCACGCGCTTGACTTGACGCTGTTCATGATGGACAACTACAAGCCCGCTTACTGCGTGGGTACGGCGTATCACAAGCTCAACAACGACACCGAAACGGCCAACGCCTGGGGCGACTGGGATCCGAAAAAGTTTACCGTCGAAGACTCGGCGTTCGGCTTTATCGTCATGGAAAACGGCGCGACGATCTCGCTTTCGTCGAGTTGGGCGCTCAACTCGCTCGACGTGCGCGAGGCCATTACTTCCCTGTGCGGCACCAAAGGCGGCGCGGATATGCCCGACCAAGGCAAACTGCGTATCAACGGCGTCAAGTACGGCCGCCAGTTCGTCACCGAACCGGACTTTGCCGCCGGCGGCGTGGCGTTCTATGGCGGCGGCGTCAGCACGCCGCAGGATCTCGAGGCGCAACGCTTCTACGATTGCGTTATCGGCAAGCAAAAGCCGTATGTCACCGCCGAACAGGCTGCTTGCGTGACACGTATCCTCGAAGGCATTTACAAGTCGGCGGCAAGCAAAAAAGAATACCGTTTCTAAAACTCGGGAGGCTACTATTATGAAACTGGGAGTTTTCAGTCCTGTTCTTGCGAGTATGTCCTTAGAGGACGCCCTGCAATATTTGTCGGGCCTCGGCGTCGACGCCATGGAGCTGGGCGCCGGCGGATTCCCCGGCAAGGCGCACGCCGACATTATCGAGCTGGACAAAGACAAATCAAAAGTCAAGGCGCTCAAAAGCCTGTTCGACAAGTACGGCATGGAGATTTCGGCGCTTTCGGTACACGGCAACGGCGTGCACCCCGACAAGTCGATCGCCAAAACCGCGACCGAGGAATTCGAGGCCGCTTGCCGCGTGGCCGAACAACTCGGCGTGCATCATGTTGTGACGTTCTCCGGCTGTCCGGGCGACGGTAAGGGCGATAAACCCAACTGGGTAACATGCCCGTGGCCGAACGATTTTACCGAAATTCTCGAATACCAGTGGAACGACGTTCTGATCCCCTACTGGAAAAAAGAGGCCAAAGTCGCGGCCGATCGGGGCGTTAAGGTGTGCCTCGAAATGCACCCCGGGTTCGCCGTGTACAATCCGCAGACCATGCTGCGCTTAAGAGAGGCCGTCGGCGAGACGGTCGGCGCCAACTTCGACCCGTCGCACCTACTTTGGCAGGGCATTCGGCCGGCCGACGCGATCAAATATCTCGGTAAAGCGGTACACTTCTTCCACGCCAAAGACACGTACATCGACCGCCGCAACACCGACATCAACGGCGTACTCGATACAAAGTCGTATGCGCTCGAGCTGTCGCGCAGTTGGTACTTCCGCACCGTCGGGTACGGCGATTGCGATTTCAAGGAAATGATCAGCGCGCTGCGGTTGGTCGGCTATAATCACGTGCTTTCGATCGAACACGAGGACAGCCTGATGACGCCGAAAGAAGGCCTCGAAAAAGCCGTCAAATATCTCCGCGAAATCATGATCCGCGAAAGCAACACCGGCGAGGCCTGGTGGATCTAAAAGCCAAATCAGCAAAAGCGTAACAAAAAAGAGGAGAGACCCCTTCACCGTGTCCCTCCTCTTTCCATTTACACCGCCTCAATACTAATCTATTTCTAAATCTGCATTTTCAAAAATCGGGTCATCAAAAAATTGAGCGGTTGTCATTTCTAATCCCCTAATAATTTGCATTACTGTTTTAAGATTAACGCCCTCATTCCGTTCACTCATAAGTGTTTTCATTGTATTGTGCGGCATCGCAATTTTCTTTTCTAACGAGTATTGCGACATTTTGCGCTCCCGCAAAATATTGCTTACTCGTAATGCGACTGCCGTACTTATTTTCATATACGCTCCTATGGTTGTTTTTACAACTATAATTTTACCAAATATAATTGTGAACATAGGGACGTATTTACAACCCTAAACGCCTTGATTTATTCTTTTTCTAAATCGGCGCTTTCAAAAATCGGGTCATCAAAAAATTGAGCGGTTGTCATCTCTAATCCCCTAATAATTTGCAATATCGTTTTAAGATTAACTCCTTTATTACGTTCGCCCATAAGCGTTTTCATTGTATTGTGCGGCATTGCAATTTTCTTTTCTAACGAGTATTGCGACATGTTGCGTTCACGCAATATGTTGCTTACTCGTAATGCGACTGCCGTACTTATTTTCATATACGCTCCTATGGTTGTTTTTACAACTATAATTTTACCAAATATAATTGTGAATATAGGGACGTATTTACAACCCCAAACGCTTTGAGAAATTTCTTTTATATGCTATAATATGGTTGTAAATACAACCATATCGGAGTTTTTTAAAAATGAAAGTTTCCTTTATTGGGCATAGCGAAGTGTCGAATCGGGACGAAGTGAAACAGCGGTTGCGGGATCTGCTGTTTGCCTGGATCGAAACGGAAAACGCCGACACGTTTTTGTTCGGCAGTCGCGGCGACTTCAATGCGCTCGGATACGAAGCCGTTTCCGAACTGAAAAACGACTTCCCGCACATTCGGCGCGTGTATGTGCGCGCGGAGTTCGAGTACACGACGGCCGAATACGATCGGTATTTGTCGACCGAATACGAAGAATCTTTTTTCCCGGAATCGGTACGCAATGCCGGCAAAGCCGCATATGTCAAGCGCAATCGGGTTATGATTGATATGTGCGACAGGCTACTCGTCTACTTCGACGAAAATTATGCGCCGCAGCGACGCGCGAGCGGCACGCGCATTGCGGTCGAATATGCGCGGCAAAAGCGCAAACCGATTTATAATGTACAGGAGGCCGAACAGTATGCAATCCGAAATCCTAGCTGACATATCGTTTTTGACGGCACGTTTACTCGATACGGCGTACAGCTATTTGCTGATCGATCCCACGACGTCGGCGGTCGGCTTGTCGCGGTTAAACCTATCGACTGCCGAACGCAAAACCATATTGCGCTATCCGCGGCATATCAACGACATCGGCCGCAAGGCGTTTTTCATTTGCGGCGACACACTGATCCTGCGCGCCGACGCAGTATCGGAAGTAAAACCGTTTGTCCAAATGCAATTTATCCGACTGCTTGCGCCGCCCTGTTATCCGAACGAGGCGAATTTTCGGGCTTTTCTGGAGCGGTACAAAACAAAAAACAGCTACAAGGCCGAAACCTTGCAGCTGTTCTCGCGCATGACCGATCGTCTGTGCGGTATAAAAATGACCCTACCTCCCTTTGGGACGCGGGTCGGGTTATCCGAGTTTGTAAATTGTACGCTATGCCATGCGCGGGCGTGGCGACGTATCGGCAGCGATCTATGCAACGGCGTGCTGCGATCGGGCGACGACGTAACCGCATATTTTTCGGATGCGTCGCAAGCCTACACGCAAATCGACACTTGCAACAGCCTTTTCCGTATACCCGCCCTTTTGGACGCGATCGACGGGCGACTTGTCGTGTCAACGGCGTTCTCTGAAAATCCGTCCGCCCTACTGCCGTATTGTGTCCCGTTATTCGATTTTGCCTATGCCGCCCGTGCGGTGCGCGGGGTTCTGCTGTTTGCTTACTTGTCGCAAAGCGGCGCGCTATAGGCGTTTGAGCGTTGCGGTCAAGTCGGGGAACGCGTCGTTTTCGCGGGGGCGGTCGTAAACGATCGCGCCGGCCTCGAGGACGACGGCGCGATCGGCCAAGTATTCGGCTTCGGCCGGGTCGTGGGTAACGAACAGCACGGTTGCGCCGCTTTCTTCTATCAGACGTTTCGACAGGTCCATTAGGCGATACTTCAGCCCTATGTCGAGGCTTTTGAACGGCTCGTCCATCAGCACGATCGGTTGCGGGGCGATAAACGCGCGCGCAAGGCCTATGCGCTGCGCCATGCCGCCGCTCATCGCTTTGGGGTAAATGTTCGGCACTTCGACCAGTCGCAGCAGCTCGTCGGCACGGGTCGGGTCGGCGCCCACATACAGCAGATTGTCGCGCGCCTTAAGGTTGGGCAACAGCCGCGGCGTTTGAAACACATACGAGCAGTCGCCCGCCGTCACCGTACCGGCGTCGGGTCGAACGAGACCTGCGGCGAGATTCAATAGCGTCGTTTTGCCGCAACCGCTGCGACCTAACAGCGCGGTGACTTTACCGCTTTCGGCGATCAGCGAAAACCCGTCGTACACGACGGGTTCGCCGTAGCATTTACGAATATTCTCGAACTTTATATCCACGGCAGCAACCTCTTTCCGGTAAACGTCAGGCCGTCGATGACAAACCCGGCCAGCACTGCGGCCAGGCTGACCGCCAGTAGCCGCGCGGTCTCGAACGTGATATTGGCGTTATACAACAGCGCGCCCAGCGACGTCGCCGTCATGGCGAGCGCCTCGGCCGCGACCACCAGTTTGATCGACAGCGACAGAAAGCTAAGCGAGTCGATCAGCGGCGGCAGCAGCAGCGGAACGTACATTTTTTGCAAGCGCACCCGTAGCGGCACGCGGTAGACGCGGCTCATCTCCTCCAGCCCAGCGTCGAACGCGTCGAACGCTTGGTTGAATGCGGCGTACATGGTCGGCAGCAGCACGGTGACGGCCACCCACACGGGCGACCAACGCGCGCGCACCCAAATGAGAAAGAGGAAAATGACCGCCATGGTCGGCACGGCGCGCAGCACGCTGAAAATCGGGTAGAGCGCGCGGCGCACGTACTCGTTGCGTGACAGAAACGCGAATCCGAACGCGGCCGCCCCCGCACATACGTAGGCGAGCAGCGAGCGCACCAACGTCATGCCGAACGCCGCCCAAAACTTGCCGCACGTCTTGCCGCCAATCATGCGGAAAAATTCCGCCGCCGTCTCTGCGGGCGAGGGCAGAATCAGCCGATCGCCGGCAGCGGCCGCCGCAATCGCCCATATGGCGACAAGCGCGGCCACCGCACCGATCGGAAACAGTAGATTGAACAGTTTGCGGCGCATCGGTTACGCGTGATAGAAAATCGTATCGGCCGGCAGTTTGCCCCCGATGCTTTCGCTCAGCCCCAAATCGATGATGTCCTGCATGAACGACTTGACTTGGTTACGGGCGGTCTCGTCGATACGGTCGACGCGGATATTGCAACGCTTTGCCGTCTCTTTGGTCAATGCCTTGATACTCGCCTCGACGCCCTCGGCCATGTGCGCCGACACGGCGGCAACGGCCTCTTGCGGGTGTTCTTCCGCCCATGTCCCCAACGTAGCATAGCGGGTCAAAAACGCGTCGACGTCCGCCTTGCGATCCTCGAGCAGACTGCCCTTGACGACCAACACCGCTTGCGGGAATCCGTAGCTGCCCGTGATCTTTTGGCGTTCGGCTTGCACGTCCGACAGCGTTGCGCCTTCGATGTTCTTGAGCGCGGCGGTCGCGGCCGGCTCGGGCAACAGGCCGAACGGAACGACGCCTTTTTTGATCGCTTGCATGACTGCGGGGCCGTCGGCGAAATAGCGCAGCGCGACTTTGCCCGCTGCCGCCTCGTCGGAAACGACCGTTTCCATGTCGTTATCGCTTAACAGCGCGCGCAATACCAGATCGGGCACGTTGTTTTGTCCGAACACGCCGAGCGTCTTGCCCGTAAGGTCGGACAACGTAAAGTCGCCTTTGCCGATCAGATAGAGATTCCCCACCGTCGCCAGCGCGGCGATGCGGTAGTCCTTTCCTTTATTGTACAGATTGACTGCGGCATTGGTCGGGACAATGGCGAGATCGGCCGACCCGTCGACCAGCTTGGAGCCGATCGAACTCGAGGCGACGACGGTGAAATCGTACTTGTCGCCGTCCTCCGCGAGCATACCCGAAAGCGCCAAAGCGGGCGCACCGTCGGGCGCGAATACTTTGAGTTTGTCCGTCGTCGACGCTTTCGACCCGCACGCGACAAGCGGCAAGCACAGACACAGACAGAGTATCAAAGAAAAAAGTTTACATATGCGTTTCATAAAGTATACTCTCCTTATATGATTTTTTTGATCGATTTATTTTTCGGCGTTTGTCATGCCCCGCCCTACAGTGCTGTCGCGCCACCCCTTTTATTTGTCATTGCGAGGGAGCGTAGCGACCGCGGCAATCTCTTGCGGTTTGCGTTTCGCAAGTCAGAGATTGCTTCGCATTCGCTCGCAATGACGGACTCCATTTTTGACGGGGAAACGGCTTAAGCGTGCCGTTATACGCCGCCGGACGCAAGGCGGCGCAGAGTGCGGCGAAGAACGACAACAGTTGGCAAGGCGATGAGGGCGCGTAGTTCTATCTACGTAACCGAATCGCCTTGCCAAGCGTAGCCGTTATGCGGCGTACTATACGCCGCCGTCTTTGGCGAACATGGCTTTCGCCGCCACCCCCGGCAGCGTCCCCAGTTTTCCGCTCAGCGAATTGATGACGTCGGCGGGCGCGTCGAGTACGACGCTGATGATGTGCGTGTTTTTCGGCGGGTACGGCAGCCCCATGCGGCCGACCACGTAATCGCCGCAAGCCGACAGCAGCGCATTGACTTTTTCGGCGCTCGCGCGGTCGCGCACCATGACGGCGACATGCGCCAGTCGCGTTTGCTCTTGCATAGAAAAAACCTCCTTATATCCCAAAAGGCAAAGGAGGTTTCGGCGACCGGGGCGCACGGCGTCCCTATTGTCGCAAAAGTCGATCCGTTCCGTTGCCTTTGCCGTCAGCGTTGTCGCTTTCGGTTTAGGGTGTTCCGTTTCGTATTGTATTGACTGTTACGCTTGCTCTTCTTTCGTTTCCTGCGGCTGCGATTCCGTCTCTTCGACAGTTTTTGCGCCGCGCTTGTACTGCACTTGCGTGACGATCAGCGCCGCGATCAAGCCGACGGCGATCGCCGCAATATAAATGTACAGCGTCGGGATCGAGGCGGACACGCGCACATACACCGCGGGCTGTACCACGCGCACGGCGTTCGACAGCAATTTGGAATCGAAGAAGTCCTTGACGGTGTCGTTGATCGCTACGACCAGCGCGCTCGAATCGGCGCGCAGTTTGGCCAACATATTGTCGGCAGACGTGATCAGCGGATCGTCGTCCGGCCGATCGACCACGTCGTCCGCCCTAAACGCCGTCGCGCGCATCTCGTATTCGGCCAAAGCGTTGGTCACCGTCGCCAACTCAAGAATACACGACGTCAGCTGCGTCTGCAATTTATGATATTCGGGCGGGTAGGTTTGCACGACCGTCGTGGTGCCGTTGCTCGTCGAGGTCGACGTGTTCGGGCTGTAGGCGCTGATTTGATCCTGCAAAGCCTTTCTCGTCTGTTCGAGACTGGTTTTGCTGTTCTCGTATTTTTTGACCGTCGTTTCGATATTATTGCGGGTGACGGTCAGATTTTTGGACACTTTGTTGGAGACGATATACGACTTGAACGTCTCGTAAGAACTATCGACAGCCTGGTACATTTGGATCAAGTCGCTGAACGTCTTGTTGGTGACCGATGAGCGGAATGAGGCATCTTTTTCCGTCATTTGCTGCAAATAGGTCGACATCGAGGTCAGCTGTCCGGTATACAAATCGTAGTAGCTGAGGTAATCCATGTTGGTTTCCGACACCGGCGGCGCGAAAATCGACGTCGAATAAATATTTTTCTGCGTGTAGCGCGAGGCAAACCACTCTTTGTAGGCTTTGACGACCTTTTCGACCAACAAAATCGCTTCCTGCTTTTCCAGTCCCAGCGCTTTCAAGTTGCCGAGCGAGACGTCGTATTTGGTCGGGTGATAGGTGTAGCCGGCGAGCTGCTTGATCGCGTCGGCATCGCCCTTGTCGGCCAACTCTTTGAGCGACAGATATTCGGCCGTATACACATCGCCGATGACGATCGCGTTGCGCACTGCGTCGACGTCGGTCAATTTGGACGTCAGCCCCGCCTGCGTGATCGCGCTCGAAACGACCGAGGCCGACCGGATCGCGTCCTTTTCGAACGTGCCGCCGGCCGGGTCAAGCCCCGAATTGACGCCTTCGTACACAAATTCGAGCCGCGTCGAAACCGTCGGCGCCGACCGCAAAATGAATTTGAGCGGCACAAGAACCAACGTCGCCAACAAAACGGCGGCCGCAATATAAATGACCGTCCTAAGCCAGCATCTTTTTATAAACCGACCGACCGACCGAAAAGTGATCTCCCCGGGTTCGACGTCGTATGTTTCGATTTTCTCGTCCATGTATTACCTCGTTTATCGTTCGTATTGGTAGTATACCACAATGCGCACATAAAATCAAATGTTTTCCCGCAAATCATGCATATTCGCCGTTATTTTGACAAAATGCTTGCGGTTTGGGCGCGCAATTTTTCCTGCTGCGCGGTCGCTTTTTACGCGTCCGTCTCCCCGTTCGCCAGTTTCTCCATACCGCGCAGCATCATCTGCGCCGGTTCGAACGCGGGGTCGAGTTCGAGACAGGCGTCGAACTGCTCGCGCGCAAGCGCCGCCTTCCCCAGCCCCAACAGCGTCAAGCCCCGATAGTATCCGAGATACACCGCTTGCTCGGGGAACGCGCCCGCCGCCGTGTCGATCAGCTCGAGCGTGTCGGTCAACACGGCCGCGCGCTCGGCGCGGTCCTTGCCTTCGACGCTTTGCGTTTTGGCCGCGATATGCAACAGCAACAGCTGCGCGTCGTGCGGGAACAGCGGCAGCAGTTTTTCGCTCATCGCCGCCGCCTCGTCGAACGATCTGAGCGCCAGTTTGTTTTTGATCTGCGCGACCGCGCGGATCTGCCCCGATTCGTCGGCGCCCAGTTTATAGTCTATGTACGGACGGTACCATTCTATGACGGCGGGATCGAGGCCGGTAAGCTGCGCCTCTTGCACGTCGTCGAAAATCAGTCCGGCGTAGCGGCTGTCGAGTGTTTCGCGGAACACCGCCTCGACCGACAGTCGCGCCCGCAACGTGTCGTAGCGAATGCGGTCGAACGGCACGTGCGGCATACAGTACGGAAAAAACACGTACCACATCGCGCACAGCGCGTCGCCGCCTAACGCCGTCACGGCGTCGGCGATCTCGTAGGCCGACAGCACGCGAGGCAGCGTCCGTCCCTCCTCGTCCAAATTATCTTTGAGCGTCTCCCACAGCGGCGAGCCGACGTCGAACTTGAAAAAGCGTTTGCCCTGTTCTTCGACCAGCACCGCGCCGCCCTCGGTGACGTCGCCCGGTTTCATGTCGGCGGCAAGATCGCCCACTTTATCGAGCGGCAGTTTAAAGCACAGCGCATAGCGGTACAGAATTTCCGACGGCATCAAAAATTCGGCATCGTCGATCAGCCCGATCAGCGCGTACACCGACGCGATCCGATCGCGCTTTTGCTTGCGCGTTAAGTCCGCCCGTTCGATAGCGGCATAGCTTAACGCCGCTAAGTATTGTATTCCGTTTTGTTCCATGGCTAAAAGTATACCACGGCCGCACGCGTTTTGCAACCGTTCGACCGTGGCAAATTCCTTTCATTTTTGTTACCTTTTGAATCGCAATTTCGGCAGAAACAACCGCCCGCCCTACAGGGCGTTTCTCTCAAAAGTGAATTAAAACCCTAATTCTCCCTTTGCCCTTGACGCGGTACTCGTCGGCCAATTTCGGGCCGCACGCGTGCGAGCCGACGCCGGCCATGCGTTCGTCGATATGCACGTACAGGCGGCCGTCTTTTTTCAGCTCGAAATCGTGCTTGGCCTTTTCCAGTTGCTCGCGGCTAAACGGCAACACCGAGAACGAGAACGGCTTATCGGCAGTCACGGACAACGACTGTTCGCCGATCAGTTCGAAGAAATCGGCGGCATAGCGGGACGAACATTCTTGCGGCCGCACATACGGCACGTACAGCGCGTCTATGTCCTTTTCGAATACGTCTTTTACGTACCCGGCGTGCTTGTCGATATAGCTTTCGCCCTCATAGGCGAGGTAGCGAATGCGGCCGTAAGCGTCGGGGACGGCAAACCGCAGACCGACACGCGCCAGGTCGCCGACGTATTCGGGAATTTGGTAGTCGAGATCGATTTTCAGTCCTTCGTCGGTAAACGCATACGTTATTTCGTAATCGAGGATCGAGCGGCGGCAGTCGGCGGCCATAAACCCGCGCGCCGAAATGCCCGACGCGTCGGCGGTCACGCGCGAACGCATTTGCGCCGTAGCGGCCTCGATATTTTTCCAGCGGGCGCGGTCCTCCTTGTCGTTATCGATCGGCGCGCGCGCAACGTCAATCTCGAGCGGCCGCGCCAAAAGCTGCACCCCGTTTTTGCGGATCGCGGTCAGCCGTCCTGCGTTATCGACGGCGATCGAGACGTCTCCGTAAGTCGCGCTATATCCGTTCTTGCCCGTTTTCACGGCGGCCGCGCGCTCCTCGACGGTAAACGGGCGGCGCGCTTCGAGCGTAAAGAATCCGCTAGCCGTCGCGTTGCCCGACAGGTTGAAATATACGGCGGTATAGCCGTCGCCGGACATTTGCGGCACTTCGATCGCCGCGCGCGCACCCGGCGCGAGCGTGACGGGTACGTCGGCGGTGTAGACGGCTTTGCCCTCGGTCTTGACGGTCACGGCAACAGTCCCCTCGACGGTCTTGAAGAAATAGCCGTTTTCGATAGCGTATCCGTCCCCGTCTCGCACAAAACGCACGTCGGCATAGACGGCGCGCATCTCGTCGCAACCCGGTTTGGCCGCACGGTCGGGCGCGAACAGCCCGTCGATACAGAAATTGCCGTCGTTCATGTTGGGGAAGTCGCTGCCGTACAAGAATTTCTTGCCCTTGTATTCCAGTCCGTGATCGGCCCATTCCCATATAAAGCCGCCGGCAAATCGGTCGTCGCTATTCATCAGCGCCCAGTAGTCGACCAGGTCGCCCGGGCCGTTGCCCATGGCGTGGCAGTACTCGCAAAGCACGATCGGCCGCATCTCCTTTTGGTCGGCGCGCATCTCTCGCATATGCTCGATCGTCGGATACATGCGGCTTGCCACGTCGATCGGATCGGAATAGTATGCCTCCGTCCCCGCAATGTTGACGTGTTGCTCGTAGTGTACCGGGCGGCTGTCGTGGCTGTGCAACCAGTGCGCCGCGGCCACGAAGTTTTTGCCGTAGCCGGCCTCGTTGCCGAGCGACCACATGACGACGCAGGGGCGGTTTTTGTTGACGGCGTAGTTGAGCTGATTTCTCTCCAAAATCGCGTCGGTAAAAAGATCGCTTTCGGCCAGCGTATTATACAGCGAGCTTTTATAGTCGCCGTCGACCGTCACAACGCCGTGGCACTCGATGTCGGTCTCGCTCATGACGTACAAGCCCATTTCGTCGGCCATGCGATACAGTTCGGGCGCGGACGGATAGTGCGAGGTGCGCAGCGCGTTGACGTTGTACGCTTTCATCAACTCGAGATCGTGCCGCATGTCGGCCGCGGAAACGGCAGCGCCCTTCGACGGATGGAAGTCGTGGCGGTTGACGCCGTGCAATTTGACCGCCTTGCCGTTGACGGTAAAGACGCCGTTTTCGATCTTGACGCTGCGAATGCCGACTTGCTCGTAAATGACTTCGCCGGCCGCCCGCAGTTCGAGCGGATACAGTTCGGGACATTCGGCCGACCACAGTCGCGGATTTTCGACGGTAAACTCGGCTGTCTCGCCCGCTTTGACGAGCCTCGTCTCGCCGTTGAACGCGACTTCCGCCGCGCCGCCGCGCTCTAAGGTCACACGCACGACACCCTTGCCGTCCGTAACGTCGGTGTCGATCTTATAGTCCTCGATCCCGCCCGCCGCGCGCGCCAACAGATAGACGTCGCGGAAAATGCCGGTAAACCGCCACTTGTCCTGATCCTCGAGATAACTGCCGGCGCACCATTTTAAGACGACGACGTCGAGAACGTTCAACCCCTCTTTGGCGAATCCGGTCAAATCGAACTCGCTGATACGGTGGCTGACCTGCGAAAAGCCGACGCGTACGCCGTTGACGAACACGTAAAAACAGCTGTCGACGCCCTCGAACACCAAACGCACGTTGCTCGCGCAACGTAAGTCGAACGTGCGGCGGTAGTGGAATGCGGGATTTTCTTTATATATGTACGGCGGCGCATACGGGAACGGGTAACGCACGTTGGTGTACTGCGGCGTGTCGTAGCCGTACATCTGGACACAACCCGGCACAGGCATACGGTCGGGCAAGGCCTCGCCGACTTTGACGCTGTCGATCGTCTTATGCGCCTTGAACTCCCATTCGCCGTTTAAATCGATAAACCGCGACGATTGTTCACGGCCGCCCGCTTTGTCGCCTGTAGCAAACGGTATAAAATATGCGTGTGCCGGGACCGTTCCCACGCTACCGTTTCTCTCCCATTCCCGATTGAAATCCATGTTCGTTTCTCCTCAAAATACTATAACGGTATTGTACGGGGCGCGGCGGCAAAAGTCAAGCGTTCGACACCCGCAATCCGAGAATTGCCGCGTCAAATTTCGATCCCCAATAGATAGTCGCTTGTCACGCCGAAATATCGGCTTAACGCAATGATATAGCTGGCTTTCGGCTCGTTGATCTCTTTTTCCCAAAAGTCGATTGCTTTTTGCGTAACGCCGATCGCTTTGGCCAGCGTCGCCTGCGAAATACCCTTCTCCGCCCGCAGTTCTTTCAAATTTTCCGAAAAATCGCTCATACGAAAATTTTACTAGAAAACTACTTGATTCCGCTTGACAAAGTAGTTTTCTACTTATATAATGTAGATAAATTGACTACATTATTACAAGGAGAAAGAGAAATGAAAAACCGTTTGTTCCGTATTGTTAGCGTCGGCTGTTTGGCCGTGTTGACCGTCCTATGCGCTTGCGTGTTCGCGGCGTGCGAAAAACCTACGCGCTACGACTTTGTCGAAACAAAAGTCGACGACAATACATCGCAGGACGAGGACGACCCGTTCGGCGGCATTCTCGACATGGACGGCATGTTCGCCGGCATGTCCGCCATGTACAAAGACTCGTATCTGGAAATCACCGATAAAAAAATCAAATGGGTGCTTTCCTCCGACAAGTCGACCGACGGAACGATGACGTACACCAAGGACGGCGACAAATATCTATTAGCCGGCGACTATATACAGTCGCTGAAAAACAGCATGGAGTCGATGTACGACGGAATCGGCGGCGGCTACATAAACGTCACCGATATGAAAATCGACTATTACGGAAAAGAAACCGAATCGGGTTTTGAAATCGTCCTCGAAGAATCGTTCGATATTACGGTCGTCGGCAGCGCAGCGCAACACGTTTCCATGACCTTCCGCTATATCTTTAAAAAGGCATAGCCTTTCGCCTCACGCTAAGATAAGCGCGCAAGTCGTTGCACTGCGCGATAAAACAAACCGATTGCAAAAAATCGAGGTCGCCGACCTCGATTTTTTATTCTTCTAATTGACACACGGGGAGCAGATCCCGATCGGGCGTTTTCAGCAGCACCCATAGGACGTAGACGGCGGCGGCGACGGCTAAGACGGCGGTGACGACGACGGTCGGCAGGTCCCATAACGCGCCCTCGCCCACCGTCGGGATCAGCAAGCCGCAGAAATTGTACACGGCGTGAAAGAGTACGGCCGGGGTCAAGTTGCGTGTCCGCAGCGTTGCGACCGCGCACACGCAGCCGATCAAAAACGAATAGCCGACCTGCGCCAGTACGGGCAGCGCCGCGCCCGAAAACAGGTTGACCAAATGGATTAAACCGAACAGCGCCGAACTGACCAGCACCGTCCAAAGCGAACGGCGTTTTTTATTTTTCAGCGCGCGCTGCGTCAGCGGCAGCACCAGACCGCGGAACGCCGTTTCTTCGATCAGCGCGACCGCGAGGCACCAAAACGCATAGACGCACACCACCCACGCCGGTTGCGTGACGGCGGCATTGTGTTGCGCCAACGCCAAAATGGGCAGATTGTTGACGGCGATCAAGAGAAAGGGCGCGACGAGCAGCCACTCGAAAAAACGCGGTTTTTGCAACGTCAGTCCCAAATCGAAGCGTAGCCAAAGGAGCGCACCGAATCCGAGCAGCCGCAGCAGCGCCCCGCCGAGCAGCGGCGACGCGGTCGGGTCGTTCGTCAAAAGATCCCCCAACCATTCGGGCGGCAACATGATGACGCCGAGCGTAAACAGCACGACGACGGCGATCCCGGTGATCGGCGCGTCGACAAGGCGAAAGCTGTCCCTCCCGATCCGAATTTTTTTCTCTTCTGCCATATCCTTATTATACACGTTCGGCCGCCGCTTGTAAAGGCATTTGCGGCAAGTAAGAGATCGTTTCGCTTGCGACGAAGCAATCGCAGGCTATTGTTCCCCTATTCGGCAAATGCCCAGTCGCTCGAGCGCGGTTTCGATTTGTTCGTCGTGAAAGTATCGCCACACAAAGCCGTCCAACGCATTCGCCGCCTGTAGCAGGCCGATCCCCTTGTCGATCCCCAAAACGTCGCTTGCGTACCAGTCGCGCTCGGTGCTGATCGCGTCGACCAGTCCGAACGCGCCGCGGGCATTCGGCAACGACATATAATAGTCGAGCGCGCCGCGGCTTTCGTCGGGCAAAAACGGCATCGAGCCGAGCGCGGCCGCGGGCGCCACGACGCCGAGCGAACGCCCGGCAAACCCGCCGCCGTGTTCGGGGCGTACCGGGCGGTACGGGGGCGAGCCTTGGTCGCCGCGATAGCCCCAGGGCGTGTCGCAGGCGGTCAGCCCCCAACAGTCGGCGCGGTAGGTCGGGTGCACGTCGGCGGTGTCGATACAAAACTGCCGCGCGGCTTTCGAGGCGCGCACCGAATTTTCAAACCAGTCCATGCCTAGCCGGTCGCGGCGAAAACGAAAGTCGATAAAGCAATGCGAATACTGGTGGGCAAACAGCGCGCCGGTACAGGTATAGCAAAACCGAATGCCTTTGTAGCAGCCGAAGTCGCGGCAAAACGTATAATACGGTCGCGCGTCGGTCGCCTTGGCCGCGGCGGCCAACACATACAGCATCAGCTGTTCGGCATACGCGTCCCACTGCGCGAAAAAGCCGCGTTTCGCGTCATAGGCCATGCGGAAAATGCCGTCGCCGTCGAGAAATGCCGACCACTGCACGGCGGCAAACAGGCGTTCGGCGAGATCTTGCACCGCGCCGCCGAAATAATGGCCGGCCACCCGCGCGCCGCAAAGAAAAATCGCCGTGTCGATCGTCGAATACTCGAACGGATACGGCCGACCGTCGGCGTGGTAAAAATGCCGAAAAAAGCCGCGGTAGTTGTCCAAATGCAAAAACGTTTCGAGCGTCTTGACGCACCTTTTCTTTGCGGCCGCGCGCGTCTGCCAACCGCATTCGACCGCCAGCGCGTGCGCCGCCAAGCCGAAACCGGTCGCCGCGATCGAAAAGAAATCGGGATAGCGCGGCGCGCGATCGCGCGTTAAGCCGAAGCCGTCGGGGTGCGTCGAGACGGCGTCGCGGAAAAAATCGAACGACGCCCGCATTTCGCTTTGCAAATTGTCGTCGGTGCGAGACATAGCTGTTTTTATTATCCCGCTTATCCTATAGAATATGTACGGTTAGCCGCCGCCAAAATGGTCGATACTACTTACCGTATGCAAACCATCGAACTTCTCCCCCATGAGGACGAAAATACCGTACTCCGTAAAGGCGATCTAGCCGTCGAACTGCTGCCGACCGGCGACGTCAAACAAATTTGCCGCGGCGCGGTGTTGTTCAATCAATTTATTGTTTCCGCGCGCGTCGGCGCGGTCGGGGCGATCTACTTACGCCGCTACGACGGCGGCAAGATTGTCGAGGTCGTGCGCCTCAACGGACGCGGCTCGCCGTCGCAGTTTGCCGCCGACGAAAGCGGTGCGGTATACAGCGGGCAGATCGGACAGGCAAAATACGCGCTGCAACTTCTCGTGACCGAAGATACTTGGTACTATCGGCTGACGCTTATCGGGTCGGGCAAGTTCGATGCGCTGTACACCTTCGATACCGGCGTCGGCGATACGTCGTTTATCCGCGCCAACGAGCTGTACGCCTCGCAGTATCTCGGGCATACGGTGTTCGACACAGACTACGGGTTTGCGATCGGCTCGCGGCAGAATCTGCGGCAGTCGAGCGGCAATCCCGCGCTGATACAAGGCGCGATCGGTATACGCGCCGTCGGGTATTCGACCGACGGCCTGCAATTTTTCGGCTCGATGTACCGCGCGACCGACACGCCCGCGCTGTTATACGCGCATTTGCCGAACGTCAATCATCAATACGAAATGGCTTTTATCGCACTTGAAGCCGAAGCGTTTACGCTCGACGGCGAACGCACGTTCGGCTTTTTCGGGCATACGGTTCTCGACTGTCCCCATGCGCTCGACACGCCGCCCGAATATGCGCGCGTGTTGGCTGCATTTGCCGACTTGCCCGCGCCGACCGCCGTACCGAAACCGCCGTTAAAACTTTCTCCCCGTTTCGGCGCACCTTTAAACGGCCGCCCCGACACCGACGCCGATTTCCCGCGCGACTGCCTTTTACCCGAATATAGCGCGGACGGCGCGCTGTGGTCGACGTTCGACGCGCGGCACGTGCATACCGTCGGTAGGCGCAAGGAGCTTGCCGTCCTTCGGCCGCACGGGCACATTTTGCTCGCGCCGTTCGACCTTGCCGCAGTGCCGCAAAACGTCATGACGACGACCTGCTTTATGTACGGGCTGTTCCAAGCGCAAACGGCGATCGGCAACACCTCGTCGAATGCGCTGCTGTCGAAACCGCGCGGCTTTCTCGACGCGACCAAAAGCGAGGGACTGCGCATTTGGGTCGAGACGGGCGGCCGCTTTCGTCTGCTGCGACTGCCGACGCTGTTCGAAATGGGGCTTTCGTTTGCGCGCTGGACGTACAAGCTCGACGACGACGAGCTGACCGTCGTCACCTATGTTTCCGAAGGACAAGCGGTGACGCGGCTCGACAGCAAAATCGGCCGCAGCTATAGCATGATCGTCGCCTTGCACGTCGCGTTCGGCGAATTGCCGTGTTCGCTTACAAAGCAGCGGCGCACGCTGCGCTTTACGCCGCACCCCGATTCCCCGACCGCGCGCTATGCGCCGGGGCTAAGTTATACGGTCGGACTCGACGCCGACTGCACGATCGGCGACGACCGCATTTTCTTCGACGACGCCCAACCCCGCGACCGCACGCTCGTTACGCTTTCCGTAACGGCGGCGGCCTTTACGCTGACCGTCGCCGCCAAACAGGCACAGCCGATTGCGCTCGAGACGGCGGAAAAACGCATGAGTCTTTGGTACGACGATTTGCTGCGGCACATGCTGTTTCGCGGAAAAGACGCCGACAAATGGAACCAAACGCTGTACCGATTCGGCCATGACGCGCTCGTCCACTATGCCGCCCCGCACGGCCTCGAGCAGACGGGCGGCGCGGCCTGGGGTACGCGCGACGTCTGCCAGGGGCCGATCGAGTTCTTCCTCGCGGTCGGCCGCTTCGACACCGTGCGCGCGATCCTTTTGCACGTGTTCGGTTTTCAGTCGTCCGACGGAACGTGGCCGCAATGGTTCATGTTCGACGGCTACCCGTATGCGGCCGACGACTGTCACGGCGACGTGGTGTTTTGGCCGCTTAAAAGCCTGGGCGACTACCTAATTCGCTCGAACGATCTGTCGATCCTATCCATGCGCGTTCCTTTTCGGACAGGTAAGGCCGCGACCGTCTCCGCGCACGTGCGGCGCGCGCTCGCGCACATCGAAACACGCGTCGACACAAGCGGCCTTGTGTCCTATGCCGGCGGCGACTGGGACGACACCCTGCAACCGGCCGACCCGGCTATGCGCGAAACGCTGGTTTCGAGTTGGACGATGGCGCTTGCCTACGAGACGCTCGCCGCCCTTGCCCCCTATGCCCCGTTCGGCCGCGCGTGCCGAACGCTTTCAAAACGCATTCGCGCCGGGTTTTCGCATCTTATTAAAGACGGCGTTATCGCCGGTTTCGGTCGCAAACAGGGTGACGAACTCGAACTGCTGTTGCACCCCGACGACATGCAAACGGGCATCCGCTTGCGGCTGCTGCCGCTCACCCGCAGCATTTTGGCCGGGCTGGTCGATCACGGCCAAGCACGGCGCAACGCCGAACAAATCGAACGGCGGCTGCTGTGTCCCGACGGGGTTCGGCTGACGGACGCGCCCGCGCGCTATGCCGGCGGCGTCAGTACGCTGTTCGCGCGCGCCGAACAGGCCGCCAACGTCGGCCGCGAGATCGGGCTGATGTACACGCACGCGCACATTCGCTACGTCGAGGCGATGGCCGCGCTCGGCGACGCCGAGGCCGCCTATCGGGGACTTCTAGTCGTCAATCCGATCGGGATCGAAAAGGTCGTCCCCAACGCGCTGCCGCGACAGGCGAACGCCTATTTTTCCAGTTCGGACGCCGCGTTCGACGATCGCTATCGATTCGCGCGCGATTTTGCCGCCGTGCGCGACGGCGCGATCCCGGTACGCGGCGGTTGGCGCGTGTACTCGTCGGGCGGCGGCATTTATCTGGCGCGGCTGATCCAAGACGTGTACGGGTTGACGGTGTGCGAGAGCGGCATTCTGCTCGACCCCGTGCTGCCGAGCGATTGCGACGGCGACGCACTGGACGTCCGACTGTTCGGCAAAATGCACATGCTCGTCTATCACGTATCGAATCGTGCGGGCGTCAAGACCGTTTCCGTAGACTGCGGCGGCAAGCGCGTATCTTGCCCGTACCGCACGGGCGGGCTGTTTCTCGCGCGCCGTGAGCTCGAGTACGCCGACCGCTTGGATATATATTTAACCTAGTCAGCGGTTTGACAATGCGGCCGCAATGTGCTACAATATCGGGAAGAAACAAGGGAGGGACGGTATGACGGACAACGGCTTTATCGAGCAACTGCTTACGCTATTAGACGGCCGGGCTTCACCCATTTTCACCGAAAGCATCGGCGTACCGTTCAAGAAATTTCTAGACGAAATTCCCGGCGGCTTTTTGATCTACCGCGCGGACGATCAACAGATCATATACGCCAATCGCGCCGTTTACGGTATTTTCGGCTGTACGACAGCCGAAGAGTTTAAAGCGCTCACCGGCAACACGTTTTCCGGCATGGTACACCCCGACGACCTGGACGAAGTGGAAAAGAGTATCGCCGAACAGATCGCCGCAAGCAGCGACAACCTCGATTATGTCGAATACCGCATTACCGACAAGAACGGCGTCACCCGCTGGGTGGAGGACTACGGCCACTTTGTTCCGCGCGAAAACGCTGCCGACGTGTATTATGTGTTCATCAGCGACGCGACCGACAAACTGACGCGACGGCTGGCCGAAAAGACCGAACTGATCCACGCCGGCAAAGAAAAGGATCGCAAACTGCAAAACCTCATCGAAGAGTACGATAAGGAGCGCAAGCTGATCCGGCAGGAACATCTACAGCGACTGGAAGTCATCGAGGGCTTGAGCATTCCCTACGACTCGATTTTGTATGCCGACTTAGATGCCGACACGGTGCTGCCGTATCGGTTGAGCAGTCGCCTCGAACGGCAGTTCGACTGCAAATTGCAACTGCGCGGTTTTTCTTGGTTTGTCGCCGACTATGTAAACGTATGGGTACACCCCGACGACCGCGCCGCCGTTGCCGAGCAGACCGCGCCCGCCTATATCCGCGCGAAACTGACCGAAAGCCCGACGTACTACGTCAATTATCGGTGTGTCGAAAACAACGAAACCAAGTACTTGCAACTGCGACTTGCCCGCGTCGGCGACGCGCAAGTCGTCATGGGGTATCGCAACGTCGACGTCGAAATTTTGCAAGGGCTCAAGCAAAAACAGTTGCTCGAGGACGCGCTCAAGTCGGCGCGACTGGCCGACAACGCCAAGGACGCGTTTTTGTCCAACATGTCGCACGACATGCGCACCCCGCTCAACGCCATATTCGGATTTTCCGCCATGGCGAAAAAGAACGTAAGCGACGCGCACGCCGTCGAGCGGTATCTCGACCGCATCGAGGAAGCGGGACAGCAGATCTTCGACCTTGTCGAACGGGTCTTGGAGTTGTCGTACCACAGGTCGCGCCAGGTGAACGAGGCCGACTGCGACGTCATCGACGTATTGCACGCGGTATGCGAGACGATACGGACGCAAGCCGAACGCAAGCAGCTCGATTTTTCGATACAAACGTCGGCTGTTACGCATCGCGCCGTACAAACCGACAAAGAAAAGCTGTCCCGCGTGTTGTATCATGTCATTCTTAACGCCGTGCAATACACCCCCGCCGGCGGCGCCGTCCGCGTCGCGGCGGTCGAGCAAAAACACCCGTCCGACGCGTTCGCAACCTATTGCTTTACCGTCGAGGACAACGGCGTCGGCATCGAGCCGGCGGCGCTCGAAAACATATTCGAACCGTTCGTGCGGGTCAACGGCACGACGGCAAGCGGCGTATACGGGACGGGGCTGGGGCTGACCATCGCCAAACGCACCGCCGAAACGCTGGGCGGGCGCATCGACGTGCAAAGCCGCGCCGGACAAGGCAGCACGTTCACCGTGACGGTCGGCCTGCGCCTAAGAGACGAGCGGGCGCAAACGGTCGCGGCGGATGCCGCCTATTTTTCGGGGCTGAAAATTTTAGTCGTCGAGGACAACGAGATCAATCTCGAAATCGAAACCGATATCTTGGAAGACGCCGGTTTTGCGGTCGACACGGCGCACAACGGCGAAATTGCCGTCGAAAAGGTGCGTACCGCCGCGCCCGACGAGTATGCGCTCGTGCTTATGGACATTCAAATGCCGGTCATGGACGGACGGTCGGCCGCGCGGGAGATCCGCAAACTGTCCGACCCACAGCGGGCGGGCGTGCCGATCGTCGCACTGTCGGCCAACGCATTCGAAAGCGACCGACAATCCTCTTTGGAGGCGGGCATGAACGCGCATTTGTCCAAACCGATCGATGTGGCGCGACTGCTCGATACGATCGCCTCTCTTATGCAAAAAAAGCGGATCTAGTCCGCTTTTATAGAACGTTGTAACGCGAAAGCACGCTTTCGCGTTTTTTATTGCAACCGTTGTTTGACGGTGAAAAAGCCTTTCCACGGGTCGGCGCGTTGGAGTCGCTTTTGCGCCTCGAAAATATCGATGCCGTCGGGCGCAACGGTGTCCAATTCGCGCCAAGCGATCGGCATGGAGACGCGCGCGCCGGGGCGGGCGCGCAGCGAGTACGGGGCTACGCCGGTCGCGCCGCGGGTGTTTCTGCCCCAGTCGATAAAGATCTTGCCGCCGCGCTTGTTTTTACGGCTGTTGGCAGTATAGCGATCCGGCCAACGGCTTTCCATAAGATATGCGGTTTCGCGGGCAAAGGCGCGGAAGGTCGTCCAATCGGCTTTCGGCTCGAGCGGCACGACGACGTGATAGCCCTTGCCGCCGCTGGTCTTGAGAAAACACTGTAACCCCCGTTCGGTCAGCAACTTTTTGAGGTCGCGCACGCCCTGCCGCACCCGATCGAGCGGCAGCCCCTCGTCGGGGTCGAGGTCGAACACCAACATATCGGGCGACTCGAGCGTGTCGGCGCGACTGCCCCACACGTGAAATTCGAGCGACCCCTGTTGCGCCTCGGCGATCAGGCCGCTCGGCTCGACAATGCAAAAATAGTCGGACGTTTCGCCCTCGCTGTTTTTGACCGGAACGATGCGCATTCCCGCGTGCGCGGCGGTCGGGTGCTTTTTGAAAAAACAGGCCGCCGAAACGCCCTTGTGACAGCGCACCACGCTGAGCACGCGGCCGCCGATATACGACAACATACGTTCGGCCGCCGCCGCGTAATACGCGATCACTTCGCGCTTAACCACAGTCGGGTTTTGGTATACGACTTTATCGGGGCTGCTGATCTCCACCCCGCAGACTTCCGTCGCGTCGGCGGGCGTGCGCTCGACGACCATGTCGCGCGCCGCTTTATCGACGCGCAAGCCCTTGTAACTGGCCTGCCGCAAACGAAATTCGTCGGTGATTTCGGCGAACTGCACTTCGACCACCCGCTGCGGCTTCAGCCAAAACGTCTGCTCGCCCGCGCGCTTACGGGGCGGCTTTGCAAACGGCGATTTGTCTGCTTCCAACCCTTGAAAGGCAGCCGACAGCTCGGCGGCGGCGCGGCGGTCGATCCCCGTCCCCGCGCGTCCGATATACTCGAAACGATCGCCGCGGTACACGCCCAACAGCAGTGCGCTCACGCCGGCCGCCTTTTTTACGGTGCGCGTATAGCCGCCGACGACAAACTCCTGCCGACGATAGCACTTGAGTTTGAGCCAATCGCCGTTGCGGTCGCCGCGGTATATCGAATCGACGCGCTTGGCGACAATGCCCTCCAAGCCCAACGCGGCGGCAGCCTCGAAACTTTCCTGCCCGCGGCCGACGACGTGCGCAGAATAGGACAGCGACGGCGGCGCGTTTTGTAACAGCTGTTCCAGCCGCTTTTTGCGTTCGACGAGCGGCAGCTTGCGCAAGTCCTCGCC
The DNA here is from genome assembly GCA_022791055.1 of Clostridia bacterium. Lineage (GTDB taxonomy): Bacteria > Bacillota > Clostridia > Christensenellales > Pumilibacteraceae > HGM11386. The sequence continues at coordinate 30,344 of JAAVYI010000031.1, forward strand.
GTCGAACGCCGGCATGTCGAACACCATGTACTGTAACCGCTTGCCCGAAGGCTGTTTGACGTATTGCTGTAACGCCTGAAAATCGGTCTTTCCGTCGGCGTCGGCGATCACCATTTCGCCGTCGAGAATGACCGGTCGCCCGCCGAAATGCCGATCGATCGCGTCGGCAATCTCGGCAAACTTATCGGTAAAGTCGATGCCGTTGCGCGTCAAAAGTTGCGTTCCGCCGTTTTCGCTGTAGGACAGAATGCGATAGCCGTCGTACTTGATCTCGAACAGCCAGTCCTCGCCGACGGGGATCTCGTCCGCAAGTTTGGCCAGCTGCGGCGTCACCCGTTTGATCGGATTCTTGCGGGGCTTCGGGTCGGCGCCGCTTGCGATCTCGTCGAACGTGCGGCCGCTTCGCACCCCCGTTTTATAGGACGCGATGCCCGCGTCGTCGCGCGCATATTCGTCGCTTTCTTTGATCAGCAGCCAGTTGTCCTGCCGCTCGTCCGCGTCGTCCTTGATCCGCACCAACGCCCATTTGCCTTGCAGGCGACGCCCATACAACGTGAATTTGAGCGACCCGCTTTTCAGTCCCGCCGCAAAATCGTTGTCGGGACGAAACGTGCCTTCGTCCCACAGCATGACCGTGCCGCCGCCGTACTGTCCTTTGGGAATCGTCCCCTCGAACGCAGCGTATTCGATCGGGTGATCTTCGACCTTGACGGCAAGCCGCTTGTCACGCGGGTCGAGCGAGGGGCCTTTCGGCACCGCCCAACTGAGTAGCACGCCGCCCCACTCCAACCGCAGGTCGTAATGCAACCCGGTGGCCGCATGGTATTGCACGGCAAAAATGCCGCCCTCGCGCGCGCGCTTTTTGCGACTGCCGCGCGGCTCCGCCGTTTTCCCGAAATCACGCTTGCCGCGATAGGCCGCCAACTTTTCCGCCATAGATCTACCTCCGTTTAGGCATAGGGGGGGGACGAACTTCATAAGCCTTTCGCGGCCAATCGTTCGATTTTACCGCCGAAACCTTAATGGGCTCGACTCTCCTATGCCTAATAGCAAGTATTCCCGTTTCGGGCATTCGACAGTCGCGTATATAAAAAAATCACCGACAGACGACCGTATCGGTGACTTGCAATTTATCCAATATTACCCCCCCCCGCGAATGTTACGCACCGTTCTTCCGGGGACGAGCGCGGGCGCCGCGAGCGGGTTGCTTTTTATGTTTGTATGCGCCAGTTTTTTGAGCATTTCATGCGCCGCCGCTTCTGCCAGTCTCGGCTTGTCGGTGTCGATCGTCGTCAGCCCGATCGGCAGAAACAGATGCGATTCGATGTAATCGTAGCCGACGACCGAAACATCGTCGGGGACGCGCTTGCCGACTTCGTTCAGCCCCGCGATCGCCTGGAACGCCAGCAGGTCGTTGAAGCAGAAGATCGCCGTATAGGGCAAGCCGCGTTCTTCGGCGATATGTACCATTTGCGTGCCGTGATATACGCCGTCGTGCGCCGTATACAGCACGTATTCGTCACGGTACGCAATGCCCGCCTCGTTCAGCGCGCGGCGGTATCCGGCGCGGCGTTGCAGTACGCACGAAACGTCTGCGGCCGCGCCGAACATCAGAATGTCGCGGTGGCCGTTGTCGATCAGGTGTCGCGTGGCGAGATAGCCGCCCTGTTCGTCGTCGACGGTCATGCAATCGATCGTGCGGTCGACGCTGTTGCGCCCGAGCATCAAAAAGGCTTTCCCCGACGCGCGGATCAGTTCGACCGCCTGCGGCTCGACGTCGAGAAAGGAAATGATGCCGTCCGCGCCGGTGCTCAGCACGTTCTGTACCGTCTTGTATCGCAGTAGCGCCGCATCGTTTGTATCGGTGACAATCAAAATATTATAGCCGTAGGCCTCGACCGCATTCCGGATCAACCCCGTCACCACCGAATAGTACGGGTTGGTGTAGTCGTCGTACACGATCGCGATGATCCGCGTGCGCCCGGTACGCAGAAACTGCGCACTGCGGTTGATGACATACCCGAGTTCGGCCGCTTTTTCGCGCACCTTTCGTTTGGTCTCGACCGAAATATCGTCCTTGTCCGCCAGCGCGTGCGAAACCGTGTTGACGGTCACGCCCAACGCGCGCGCGATGTCCTTGAGTGTGCAAACCATACGCCTTTACGCCCCTGCCGTATTTATCCCGCGCCCTTGCGAAATATATCTACTGCCAGTATAGCACACTTCCCCCGATTTTTCAAGCGCTTGCACGCCTTTTTGCCTTTTCGTTTCGCCGCCGTCCTTTTATAATGATATTGCAAAAACCCAAAAATAAAAAAGACTCCGAACCCTCGAAAGCCTTTTTTGTTTTTTGGAGCGGAAGACGAGATTCGAACTCGCAACGTTCAGCTTGGGAAGCTGACGCTCTACCGTTGAGCCACTTCCGCATAGTTTGCGCGGTTGCGCGAATGCGTGTATTTGCGGTCGGACTTGCCCGATCGTTTTTATTATACCCTGTTTGGGGGCGGTTTGTCAAATCTTTTATTTGGGGCGGCCGAAATTTTTATTCTATCGATCGAATATGGGGCGCTACTGTATTTGCCGCATTCTAACGCAGACTCTATTTGTATTCGCGTGTTTCTAAAGGTGATTCTCTTGACAAATTCGGTGAAGATAAGCTATACTATTAGAATGGTCAGCAAAAGATACGATCCATGAGGAGGAAGTATGAGGCAATGTAAGTACTGTCAAACCGAAGTTACGAGCGATTCGGCGTTTTGTCCGCAGTGCGGACTGTCCTTATTGAACACATGTCCGCGCTGTCAAGCGGCAGTTCGAGACGACGCGCGTTTTTGCACCGGCTGCGGTATGCCGCTCGACGGCAGCACCGTTTGCGCCGAATGCGGGGCGGTCGTTCCGAATGAGACGCCGTTTTGCCCGCAGTGCGGATTCGGCACGAACGGACAAAGGAAATGTCCGCACTGCGGCGCCGTGACCGAAGGCGACAGTCGGTTTTGTCCCGACTGCGGCAACCCGCTCGGCCGCACAAAGCCGCATATATCCGCTACGCGTTCCGCTCCTTCGGACGTTAAAACCTTTATTTATCAGCTGATTCGTCGGTGGGTGTCGGTTGCCGCGCTGGTGGCCATTTTCATTGTCAGTTTCTTCGGCATGTTTCGCATGCCCACGACCCAACTCGGTTATCGGGAAAGCGTCTCCGCACGCGGCACCGATTTGTTCTGCGGCATGTTCCGACTGATCGACCCGCCCTCGAAGGAAAAAGCCTTGACCGATTACCTCGATTACTGCGTAAAGCACGCCGATTTCAACAAGACGTCCGAAAAACTGCTGGAGCGGTACGGCGTGATTCGTTTCATGATCACCGAAGAGTCGGCAGAAAGCGCTTCTTTTACGCTGACGATCGTCCTGCTCGGCCTGTTACAGTTGGGCATTTGGGGTGTAACGATCGGCTTTTTGATTCTGGAAACAATCCGCGCCATTCAATATTCGATGCGTCGAGACGCCAAACCGTCGCGCGGCGCAAGGGCGTTCGGCTTGACCTTTGCGTTGCCACTGTGTTTTATGCCGATTGCGGCGGAGACGCTGGCCGGTTGCGCCGCAACTATTTTGATCATATCCGCCTGCTGTCTTGCCGGCATGATCGCCTGCCGCTATGCGGTCGAGCGCCAATCGTTTCACCTCATGCCGACGCTACGGCAAGCCATCGGCCTGGCTGTGGTGATCGTTCTGTTCGCCGTGACCGCCGCGAACGCCTATACGATCCGTCTATGTAGCGAAACGCAGCCGGATACCATAACCACACTATACGGCGCCGGAGATCTGACGAGCATCATTGCGCAACTCGACCATGTCGACATCGACACATCGCTGCGGCTGATCGACTATATAGACGAAATGGCAACCGCAGCCCTGGGGATAAAAGACTTGCCTTTAGCTTCCCTGGTCATTTCCGAGAAATTTGCGCCGTCTGCCTTGGCCGGATTCTCAGCCTCGGCTTCCTACCTACCGGCGTTTCAAGTTATCGGTTGGATGTCCTTCTTCTGGAACCTTGCCTTCATTGCCATCGGCGCGTTACTAATCTGCAAACAAGCCACTGCGTTGGCCGAAGACCGGTCGTCCCCGCACATTGCCTGGGACGGCGTACTCGCAGCGATCGCGCTCGCCCAAATGATTTTCGTCATTGTCACGTGCGCGCTCGCCAGCAGTATCGCCGCGCAAGTCATCAACTTGCCGGAGTCGCTGTCCTACCATATTGCCGCTATGCCGATCGTGCTGGTCGTGTTCTCCGTTCTCAATTTTGTCGCAAGCATTATTTTGACGGTCTTACGTAACCCTAAAAAATCGGTCGCATAGACATAGGGGAGACGATCTCATAAGGTTCTGGCGGTAAAATCGACCGCGTGGCCGCGAAAGGCTTATGGAGTTCGTCTCCCCCCCTATGCCTAACTCTGCGGCGGTCGCTTTGTAAAAGTATCCATCTGTTTACGGGTGGATACTTTTTTTAATTGCGGACGACCGGGAGGCAACGAATCCATATTCCGCATTGCAAAATTTTACTCAACTATGAGTGACACAGGACGCGGCTACCCACTTTAGAGTATAATTTGTGCATGAAGATATTTACGGAACGGCTGCAAGAATTAGCCGCCGGGAAAACGCAAAAGGAACTGGCTGCGTCGACGGGCATTCCGCAGCAAACTTTATCCCGTTATCTGACAGGGAAACAGATGCCGGACTTGGCACGGTTGGCCGTCCTTTGCCGTGTTCTCGATACCTCTTCCGATTATTTGATCGGCTTGGAAGATTAGCGCCCATACGGCCGTAGGCTTGCGCCGCGAGAGACCATGATCCCGCGGCTTTTCGGCTACCCTTTCGGCCCGTCCTCTGCTTGCGGCGACTGTGCGGACATAGAACATACGGTTACTCAATTTTAAGTCACGCAAGACAGGTCTACCCATTTTAGGGTATACTGTATGTATGAAGATTTTTACCGAACGGTTACAGGAGTGTGTCGCCGGCAAGACGCAAAGAGTGTTGGCGCAAGCGACCGGGATCCCGCAACAAACGCTTTCTCGCTATCTCTCGGGAAAACAAACGCCCGACTTGGAGCGGCTGGTAATCTTATGTCGGTATCTCGGCGTCACCGCCGACTATCTGCTTGGCTTAGAAAATTAGACGTACTTTCGTCCGTTAGGGCGGACGCAACGTGTGGCACGCAAAAGAAATACCAAAGCGATCGAAAAACCAAGGCGCGAAACCTTGGTTTTTTGCTTTCTTTTATGCGGCAACGGCTTTACGGCGCAAATACACTTTTTTGACCGGTCGCATGATCACTTTATACACTTCGGTAAAGACGACGATCGACAGGCTGAGCGCAAACGCTTTCATCCAAGCGGTCAGTCCGAGCGGCACGGTGTCGAACACGAGCGTGCCGAACTGGGTGATCAGCACCTGCAAGCCGAGCGTGGCGGCCATAACGCACAGCATCGGCTTATTCGACAGCAGATTTTTGAACAGGCTGTCCTCGCCCAACTCGCGCGCGTTGAAGGCGTTGAAGATCTGAAACAGCACGAACACGGTAAACACGAATGTTTTTTCCTGTTCTGGCACGATGCGCATGAAGTTGAACAGCATTTGCAAGATGAGCGTGGCGGCCATGAACAGGCCGACGGTGAAGATGCGCACAAACATGCGCTTGGTGACGATCGACGCGTTGCGGCGGGTCGGTTTGCGGCGCATGATGTCGCCGCGTATCTTTTCCAGTCCGAGCGTCAGCGCGGGCGGCCCGTCCATGATCAGATTGATCCACAGCAGCATGAGCGTGTTGAACGGCGTCGCCAGATCGAACAGCGTACACAGAATGACGACGGCGACGGCCGCAACGTTGACCGACAGCTGAAAGAGAATAAAGCGTTGGAAGTTCTCGTAGATCCCGCGCCCCCACTGCACCGCGCCGACGATCGTCTTGAAACTGTCGTCGAGCAACACGATGTCGGCCGCTTGCTTGCTGACCTCGGTGCCCGACCCCATGGCGATGCCGACGTCGGCCGCCGTGATCGCCGGCGCGTCGTTGATCCCGTCGCCGGTGAGCGCGACCACCTCGCCCGCGGCTTTGAGCGCTTTGACCACCCGCAGTTTGGTCGCGGGCGTACTGCGCGCCACCGCGCGGATCGACGGCAACATGCGGGTCAGTTCGGCGTCGGTCATTTCCTCGATCTGCCGCGCCGAATACACGCCGTCGCCGTTGTGCGCAAGCCCCAGTTCTTCGGCAATGGCGGCCGCGGTGACGACGTTGTCGCCCGTCAACATCTTGACGTCGATCCCGGCCTCGTGCGCACAGCGCACGGCGGCGTACACTTCGGGGCGCACCGGGTCGGAAATGGCGGCGAATCCGTCGAAGATCAGGTTTTGTTCGGCGTCCTGCCGACTGCCGCCCGCAAACGGTTTGTGCGCAAAGGCGATCACGCGCATGGCTTTACTCTGCCGCGTCTCGATCTGCGCGGCGAACGTCGCCCGTTGCCGCGGCGTCATGTCGCACAGCGAAAGCACCGTTTCGGGCGCGCCCTTGGTGTACGCGATCCCGCCCGCTACCGTCGTCATACGCTTTAGATCGGAACTGAACGGAAAACGCTGTGTCGCGCCCGTTCGGCGCGGGCGGTAGTCGATGCCGACGTCGGCCGCACAAGACAGCAGCGCGCATTCGGTCGGATTGCCGATAAACGCGCCCCCGTCGCCGAGGTCGGCCGTCGAGTTGACGCAAATATTTTCGGCAAGCGCCCCGTCGGGCGGGACGGTGCGGCCGTTCGGGGCGACGATTTCCGCCACCTTCATTTTGTTCATCGTCAGCGTACCCGTCTTGTCCGAACAGATAACCGAAATACAGCCGACCGTTTCGCACGCCACCATTTTTTTGACAAGCGCGTTTTCGCGCGCCATTTTGATGACGTTCAAGGCAAGCGATACGGCGACAATCGTCGGCAACCCCTCCGGCACGGACGCAACGATCAGCACGATCGACGTGATGAAAATATCGCTTACGCCGGCGAACGTCACGCCGCCGCGCACGATCAGTTTGACCAGTTGCACGACGAACACCAGGGCGGCCGCGAGCGAACCGAACAGCGCAATCCGCTTGCCCAGCTTTCTGAGTTTGATTTGAATGGGCGTTTCCTCGCCTTCTTCGAGGCCGCCGGCGATACGCCCCAGCTCCGTGCGGTCGCCGACGGCGGTGACGACGGCGCGTCCCGTTCCCTCGGTGACGAAGCAACCGCTGTACACCATATTTTTACGCTCGGCCAGCGGCGCCTCATCGGAAATCGCGTCGGTGCGTTTATGGACGGGCGCACTCTCGCCGGTCAGCGGCGATTCGTCGGCATACAGTTCGTTCGCGTTCAGCAGTCGGCAGTCGGCCGGGATCTTGTCGCCGGCCGCGATCTCGATGACGTCGCCGACCACCAGTTCGGCGGTGTCGAGCAAGCGGCTTTTTCCGCCGCGAATACATTTGACTCGGATCCCGCCGCCGATTTTTTTGAGCGCGGCATAGGCTTTGGCGCTGCGTCCCTCCATGAACACCGACAAAAAGACCGACACTGCGATCGCCGCCGTAATGCCGACCAGTTCGATCCAGTCGAATCCCGCGCCCTTGACCGCCGTGACGATATTGACGGTCAGCGTGATCGCCAACGCGACCAACAGAATCAGCATCATCGGTTCGGTCAGTTCGCCGACAATGCGTTTCAACAGCGATTTCGGTTTTTTGCGGCTGAGTACGTTTTCTCCGTGATTTTTTCGAGCCGCCTCTATGTCGCGTTCGTTCAGCCCTTTGTCGGCGTCGCTCCCGAGCTTGTCCAGCGTTTCGGCTTCCGTCAGATTATAAAAGTCGCGCATTCCGTCACCTCTTCTCTTATACCTATGCCGAATGGTCTGCGGACATGCCAAAAAATCGAGGCGAACCTCGATTTTATGCGTGTATGTTTACTTATTGTTCTATAGCGATCATGCCGTCGATCGAATATGTTTTTTCTAAGATTCCGTTTTCGGCATTCGGCCAGCCGGTGGCGCGCAGTGCGCAGGTCAGTTTTCCTTCGGTCGGAACGCCTATATCGTTTAGTGTCAAAGACAGTTGCACCGTCGCCGCCTCGACTGCGGTTTGCCGCATCGCCAGCTGTTCGGCAAATGCGTACAGGGGCAAACCGAATTCTTCCGAAAGTGTTTTGAGCGTGTATTTGTTGGAATTGAGATATTTGGAATAGAAAGTGTCGAGCAGCACCTTGACCGCCGTTTCGGGTTTTACCGGATCGCCGCCGGGCGACAGCAACTCCAATAGATCGAGAAAAGTATCGTTGACGGTAGACGTGCGGTGTTCGCGCAAAAATGCGGCGATTGCGGCCGCGTTCTCGCTTTTATCCGCCAGACGGTCGGCGAGCGCAAAGATTCCCGGTTCGAGTACGGTCTCCAGCGGTTCTGTTCCCGCCGCTTGCAACTTGTCGCACAGGGCGTCCTTATATTGCCGCGCGGTCGGCCTGCTTTCGGGAAACGCCTCGCTAAGCACGGCGTCGAGACATGCCCCCAAACGGGCGTTGCGGTTTTCGCAAAGCGCCTTAATGACGGCGTTCAGACGTGTTGCGCCGTCGAACGTGATCGACGCCGTATGCGCGTCCCCCGAAACGGTCACTTCTTCTAAATCGAGTAGCGTTTCGACGTCGGCCAATAGCGGCAACGACAGCGGCGCCACGCACTCGCCCGACAGATACAGCGCGTCGGAGAGTTCCACGATAAGCGCGTCGCCCTCGTACAGCCGCACGTCGCGCCGCTGCGCCTTGCGTTCGGTGACAAGTCTTTGCCTGTCGTTTGTGAGCGTGACCGCCTGCACGTCGTTGAGCATTCGGATCGCCGCGACGGCCGTTTCCCGCGCGTCGGGCGCAAGCGGAGCGGCGCAGCCGAACAGAAACAGCGCCGAAATACAACAAATTATCGCCGATATTTTTAGCATTCGCATGGGGGCGCCCCTCCTTTCGCAGTTTTTTTCAGTATACCACAGGCGCACGCGCTACGCAAGCATATTTGTAAAAAAGTTTAAACGCAAATTCTCTTTTCTTTTCAGGCGGCTATCTTTTTTTGAAGTAGTCGGCAAGCCAGCGCGCGGTGTCGGTCGCCGTCGCGCAGTACACCGTGCCGATCTCGCGGCAAAATTCGGGGGTGATCGCCGCGCCGCCGGACAGGATCGGCACGTCGGGAAATGCGGCGCGCACCGCCGCGGCGGTTTCCGCCATATTCGCGGCCGTCGTCGTCATCAGCGCGGACAGCCCGACGGCGCAAGGAAGATGCGCGCGCACCGCCTCGAGTACGCGTTCGGTCGAAACGTCCTTGCCGAGATCGACGACCTCGATCCCGTAACTGGCCGCGACCGCCGCCGTAATGTTCTTGCCGATGTCGTGAATATCGCCTTTGACGGTGGCAATGACCAGTGTCCCCGCGCCGCGCTTGCCGTCGAACTTTTCTCGCACCAATCGGAATGCTGCTTCCGCCGCATCGGCCGCGGCAATCAGCGCAGGCAAAAACAGTTCGCCTTTTGCATATCCGTCCCCGATCTCGTTGAGCGCGGGTATGATCTGCCGTTCTGCGACGGCAAGCGGCGGCAATTCCTTGAGTAGCGATTCGGCCGCCAATGCCGCGGCCGTTGCGTCGCCGGCAACGACCGCCTCGCGTAGCGTCAACGCGCGCCCCGTTTCGGGCGGCGCAACCGTCACGCCCTGCGCTTTTGCGATAAAATCCTCGGCGGACAGTCTTCCGCACAAAAAATCGGTCGCGGCCGCGCTCCCTTCGAACGCTGCGTAATGCGGGTTGATAATGGCCAGCGTCAAGCCTTTTGCGCGGGCCAAGTTGAGGAACGCCGCGTTGATGTCCTCGCGGAGCGGCATTCCGAACGAGACGTTGCTGACGCCCAAGATCGTGCGCGCGCCTAAACGCTTGACCCGCTCGACCGTCTCCAGCGTGACCGCCGCGCCGCCCGGTACGGACGCTTCCGATAGCGTCAGCGCGTCGATGTACACGTCGTGCGGCGCAATGCCGTGTTCGGCCGCCCGCCGCAAGATCTTTTCGGCAATGCGGATGCGCCCGTCGGCCGTCTCCGGGATCCCGTCGTCGTCGAGCGTCAATCCGACCACCGCCGCGCCGTAGCGTTTGACGAGCGGCAACACGCTGTCGAGTACGGCGTCCTTGCCGCACACCGAATTGACGAGCGCGCGCCCGGGATACAGGCGCAACCCCCTTTCCAGTACGGCGACGTCCGAACTGTCGAGTACCAGCGGCAACGGTGATGCGTCGGCGACTTTGGGCAGCACCTTTTCGATCAACTCACGCTCAAAGCCTGCCACACCGACGTTGACATCGAGTAAGTCCGCGCCGTCGGCCATTTGCTCGCGGCACAGCGCGTCGAGGCACTCCAACCGCCCTTCGGTCAGTGCGGCGCGAAATTTCGGTTTGCCCGTCGGGTTGATTCGCTCGCCGACGACCGCGTAGGTCGGCACAATATATCTTGCGCCCGAACACAGCGCGCCGACGTCGACCGTCGGACGGCCGTCGGCTTTGATCGCTTTGACGGCGGCGATACAGTCGGGCGTCGTGCCGCAACAGCCGCCCAAAATATCGACGCCGAGCGCTTTCAGTTTTTTCGCCTCTTCGCGGAAGGCGTCGGGCGTCATATCGTAGAACGCTACGCCGTCGCGTATGATCGGCAGTCCGGCGTTCGGTTGCATGATGATCGGCAATTTAGTCGCGCGCAGCATGTCCGCCGCGCAAACCGCCATATCGGCCGGGCCGGTCGAGCAGTTGGCGCCCACCGCATCCGCGCCCAATGCCGTCGCAATGCAAGCGAAACTGTCGGGGCGCACCCCGTACACAGTTCGCCCCGACCGCTCGAAACTCATCGTTGCTGCGACCGGCAGGCGGCTATGCTCTTTCGCGGCCAGCAGCGCCGCGCGCAGCTCGACCAAATTGGTCATCGTCTCGATAATGATGAAGTCCGCGCCCGCCGCTGCGCCCGCTTCGATCGACTTTCTAAACAGCGCGTACAGGGTATCGAAATCGGCGGTTTTGGCCGCCACGCCGATCGGGCCGACGTCGAGACCGACCGGCCGCTTTGTCTTTTTCGCCAGTCGAATCCCTGCGGTAATCAGGTCGGCGAAATCGGATTCGGCCGCCGCGTTGGCGCCGAACGTGTTGGCCGTGATATAGTCGGCGCCGCTTTCGGCAAACGCGCGGTGAATCTTTTCGACTGCGGTCGGCATGGCTACGTTCGCCCGTTCGGTGCGCATACCCGTAGGCAGTCCCGCCGCCAGCAGCATTGTTCCCATCGCGCCGTCGAAAACGCTGTCTTTTTTAAAAAAGTTCATGCGCGCACCCTCCCGAACACCGTTTCGGCCACGTCGCCGCGATTCATCGAATACAAATGAATGCCGTCGACCCCGTGCGCCAGTAAGTCCTCGATCTGACCGACCGCATAGTCGATGCCCGCCCGCTCCATGGCCGCGCCGTCGTCCCCGCACAGAGCGATGATCCGCGACAGTTCATAGGGGATCGACGCCCCGCACATCGACACCATGCGCTTGATTTGCGCGGCGTTTAAGACCGGCATGATCCCAGCCTCGATCGGCACGGCGATCCCCCGTTTTGCCGCCAGTTCGCGGAAACGGTAGAACTTGGCGTTGTCGAAAAACAGTTGCGAAATCAGGTGCGTAACGCCTGCGTCGATCTTGCGCTTGAGGTTGTCGACGTCGGTTTCGAGCGAGTCCGCCTCGACGTGTCCCTCGGGATAGCACGCGCCGATGAGGTTGCACGCGGGGTACGTTTTTAAAATGAATGCGGCCAGTTCGTCGGCGTGGTGAAAATCGAAAAAACGCGACTGCTCGCCCACGTCGCCGCGCAACACCAAAATATTGTCGATACCCTTTCTTTCGAGCGTTTCCAATTCCTCGACACAGTGCGCTTTCGTCATGTTGACGCAGGTAAAATGCGCGACGGCGTTTAGGTCGAACGCGTCGACGGCCACGCTGCACACGTCCGACGTGGTCGCGCCGCCGTTACCGCCCGCGCCGCAGGTGATCGAAATAAAATCGGGGTCGAGCGCGGCGATTTTTCGGAGCGCGCGAATAACGCCCTCCATAGCGCCGCTTTTTTTGGGCGGAAACACTTCCGCGGAAAATACGGTTTTTTTGTCAAACAACGGTCGAATATTCATGTTTCCTATTGTAGCACACTTTTTCCCGCATGTAAAACAAATGACTTTTTCCGCAAAAATTTTTCGCCGTTCCCCGTAGCCGGCACAAAAATAAGCGCGCCCGACCGTTACCGTAATTCCCATAGGGAATATTAGGTAAGCCGTAGGCGAACGAGAATTAGGCGTGGCGTGAAGCCACGCCTTTTCTCTTGTCTTGGTTTAGTTGCTTGTGTCAGTTGTAGGTTTCGTCATCGTCGAAGAACGCCGTGTCCGAAGTTATAAGCATACCTTCGAAAGCAACGGACTTTTTCTTCTCTCGGAAGGTTACGTTTAACTCTTTCATTGTCTTTTTCCATTGAGCGTAAAGCCTATCACGGCTTACGAATTTTGCGTAACAAAACAAAACTTACGCCCTTTCCGTAAGCTAAGGCACGGGCGGCTATACTGCCCAAACCTTCCGCTATGAGCTGTCGCTCATTGCGGAATCTGCCAAACTCATAACCGTTATCCGTTCGGCACACCCTTTCAAAAGGGTACAATACCACTCATTACACTACTGTGGTATGCTATGTATTTTATCACTATGACAGGTTTTGTAGAAAGCGACTTTCTAAAATTCAACGGTAAACTTACTGCCCTCGCCAAGCGTGCTTTCGACGCTTATTTTCCATCCCGACTTTTGGCATATCTTTTTGGCAACGGCAAGTCCCAAACCAAAGCCGC
>JAAVYI010000032.1 GCA_022791055.1 Clostridia bacterium
AGAAAAAGACAACAAAACAATTCTTACCTTTTGGCGGCAAAAAGGGCAGCTTTTCTTTTGAAAAAGAACGAAAAACAATCCCCGGCCTTTTGACATCAAAAGGCCTCGGCGAAAACTGCAAAAGGGAGGGACACTTCAGACTGTGTCCCTCCCTCTTGACACCCACCTCGCAACTGCCAAAGACTAAGTCTTTGGAATCCTCTTTATCGGTCAAATATCAATATTATCCGTTTGTCACCCTCGGAGCGAAAGTCGAGGGGTCTAGCGTAGCGAATCCATTATTCTATACGCCTTCGTACATTTCTCCACTTCGGTCGAAATGACAAATGGTCGGTTTGTGCGAACTCGTTAGATTCGCTTCCCGTAGGGCGCGACGCGGCGGCACTGTGTGCCGCAAAAAATGTCCGGGGGACATTTTTTACATGAGCGGCGCAGCAGCTATGCTGCAAGCTGGTCGTCGTTGCGGTACTGGTTAAGGAGGAGGGACACCGTCGAAAGTGGTTGCCTTGCAACCCCAGGTCGCAATTACAAATTGGGCGCTTTGGCTACGAAATGCCCACTGGGCATTTCGGGAGCGTCGCGCCCTCCTCCTTGCATCCGCCTAGGCCTTTTGGCGGCAAAAGGTGAGGATTGTTATTCGGTCTTTTTGTAAAAGACTTCCCTTTCCTTTAGAACGCAAAAGGCCGAGGAAATGTTTTGCAATCTTTTGCAAAAGAATAACATCCTTTTAGCCCGCCCCCAAAAACCGATTTTACTCTTTTCCTTACTCTAAAATCGCTTTGATTCTTCTGACGCCGGCGGAAGAGGATTGCTCTTTGAGGATCTTGAAGTGACCGAGTTCGCCGGTACGGGCGGCGTGCGGACCGCCGCAAATCTCTTTGGAGAATTTGCCCATGGTGTACACTTTGACCTTTTCGCCGTACTTGGACGCAAACAGGCCGACCGCACCCTGCGCTTTGGCCTCGTCAACCGTCATTTCCTCGCAAACGACAGGCACGTCGGCGGCGATCGCCTCGTTGACCAAACGCTCGACTTCTTGCACTTCCTCGGGCGTCATCGGACGACCGAACGTGAAGTCAAAGCGCAACCGTTCCTCGGTGATGTTCGACCCCTTTTGGTTGACGTTCTCGTCGTTTAAAACCGTTTTGAGCGCGCGGTGCATGAGGTGCGTGGCTGTATGCAAACGTGCCGTCGCCTCGCTGTTGTCGGCCAGGCCGCCTTTGAACTTCTGTTCGGCGCCCGCGTGGCTTTTGGCTTGGTGTTCAGCGAACGCTTTATCGAAGTCGGCAACGTTGACTTTCAGCCCTTTTTCTTTGGCCAGTTCGACGGTCATTTCGATCGGGAAACCGTAGGTATCGTACAGCTTGAACGCCGCTTTGCCGCTGACTGTATCGCCGACCAGATAGCCGCACAGCTTTTCAAACTCACGAATGCCGTTCGTGAGCGCTTTTTCAAAGCGCTCCTCTTCGCGGTTGATCTCTTCCAAGATCTTTTCGCGGCCGGCGGACAGTTCGGGATAGGCGTCACGGTACACGTCGACGACCGTCGAACACACTTGCGCCAAATCCCCGCTGTTCATGCCCAGTTGCTTGGCGTAGCGGATCGCGCGGCGGATCAAACGACGCAAAATATAGCCCTGGTCGACGTTACCGGGCGTAACGCCGCGCTCGTCACCCAAGATAAAGACCGACGTGCGCATATGGTCGGCGATGATGCGAATGGCGCGCGTCGTCTCCTCGTCCGCGCCGTACTTTTTCCCGGACAGGCTTTCGATACAGGCGATGATCGGCTGAAATACGTCGGTCTCGTACACCGTTTTGACGCCTTGCAAAATGGCCAGCGTGCGCTCCAAGCCCATGCCTGTGTCGACGTTTTTCTGTTTAAGCGGCTCGAACTTTCCGTCAGCCGTTTTGTTGTACTGCATGAAAACGTCGTTCCAAATTTCGAGATACTTGCCGCAATCGCAAGCCGGCGAGCAGTCGGCCGAACAAGCCGGCTTGCCCGTGTCGATAAACATTTCGGTATCCGGCCCGCAAGGTCCGGTCACACCGGCAGGCCCCCACCAGTTGTTCTTTTTCGGCAGGAAGAAAATGCGCTCCTTCGGAATTCCGCATTGCGCCCACAGGTTCGCGCTTTCCTCGTCGCGCGGGCAGTCGTCATCGCCGGCAAACACCGACACCGACAACAGCTGCGGATCGATTCCCAGTTCCTCGGTCAGAAACTTCCAACTCCAGCCGATCATCTCCTGCTTGAAATAGTCGCCGAGCGACCAGTTGCCCAGCATCTCGAAAAATGTGCAATGGCTGGCGTCGCCCACCTCGTCGATGTCGCCGGTGCGCACGCACTTTTGCACGTCGCACAGCCTGACGCCGGCAGGATGCTTTTCGCCTAAGAGATACGGCACAAGCGGGTGCATACCGGCCGTGGTAAAGAGTACGGTCGGATCGTTTTCGGGGATGAGCGACGCCGACGGAATGACGGCATGGCCGCGTTCGGCAAAAAATTCCGTCCAACGGGTACGCAGTTGATTGCTGGTCAATTTTTTCATAGTGTGTTTATTACTCCTTAAAGTTTACCGATAAACTTGATTTCGTTTTCGAAATGAAAGATTGCCGCGGTAGCTCGTGCCTCGCTCCTCGCAATAGAGTTGTGGCAAAATCTCATGGGAAGCAGTAAAGACCTTTTGTCATTCCGAGCGGTACGCAAGAATGTACGAAGGCGTATAGAATAATGGATTCGCTACGCTAGCCCCCTCCACTTACGCTCCGAGGGTGACAAAGAGTGTGCGCTCTCATTTCCTCTCGGGCATTTTGTCACAGCTCTAACGACGATCCGCAGTATCATTGCCACCGCCCAAGCGAAACGATCTCTTACGGCAGAAAAATTATACCGCTTTTTCGGACGCGCGTCAACCGTTCAGAATGAACGCGGCGATTTGTTCGGCGTTTTCCGCCAGTAGAACCGTCCGAAATGCGGCCAACTCTTCGCGAGATCCGAATCCGAACGTCACGCCGATCGCGTCGATCCCGACGGCGGCGGCCGCTTGCATGTCGAACTTGCGGTCCCCGACCATGACGGCGGGCGACGCGAGCGCGGCCGCGCGTTGCACAAGCGCCCGCTTGTCCGATCCCGTTTCGGACGGGTCGGCCGCGAACACCGCGTCGAACAGGCTGTCGATCCCCATGTGTTTAAACAGCACCGCGACGATATTTGCCGGTTTGGACGTCGCCACGCACACGCGAATGCCGGCGGCTTTTAACGTTTCGACCAGTTCGCGCATACCCGGATAGAATTTCGTCCGCTTGTAGTTTTCTGTGTTGTATACAGCCCGATATAATTCGATCGCCCGCCGCCGCGTCGCGTCGTCGAAACCCGACACGCGCCCGAAGCTGTCATAGAGCGACGGTCCCAAGAACGTCCTAAGCGTCGGCTCGTCGGGTACGGCCACGCCCAACTGCTCGTAGGCGTACACGATCGATGCGCCCACGCCTTCGAAGCTGTCGAACAATGTGCCGTCGAGGTCGAAAATGACGTTTCGATACTTCATTTGCGCCTCTTGCGGCACATGCCTTTGTGCATGTCGAGATATTGATACGTCTTGTTCATGCCGGTGGTAAAGGCGGTAAACTTGAGCGTCGGCAACACCGAAAGCAATTTCGCATTGCTGCCGGTACATTCGGGCGCGACCGTCTCCCCGATAGTTACGCGAATGTTTTTACCGTCGCGCTTGGCCGCGCGCTTGACGCAGGCCGCCGCCTCTTGCAACGTGACGCTTTTATCGGCAACGACATTGTAATCGCCTTTGGGGAAATCGTTGTCGAGAAACGCCGCCATGACTTTGACTGCGTCGTCTATGTAAATGACGCCCAAACGTCTGTCGTGCGGCAGCTCGATGTCCTTACCCAGCACGCCGCGCGCGGACAACGCGCTCATGATATTCTGTTCGGCATACGAACCGGGGCCGTACACGTTGAAGAACCGCAAGTTGGTGCTGATCTTGTCTTTCGACGCCAGCAGGTTGATCAGATACCGCCCCAATCCGTAGGTGTCCTGCGGAATGCTTTGCCCGAACGTCGATTCTTCGATCGACACGATTGGCTTGCTGCGGTCGAACTCGGCCACGTCGCCGGCGATCAGCAGTTTTTTGACGCCGCCGATGATTGCCGCATACTGGATATTCTTGAACATGATCAAGTTGTCGACCGCGCCGGCCTCGTTTTCGGGAACGGACGCGCAGTGCAGTACCGCATCGAAACGGTGTTCTTTGAAGTAGTCGACGACCTCGCGCACGACGGTCAGATCGAGCTGATCGGCGCGCGGCGCGGCAATATCGTAACGCCCCTTATACTTTTCGTAAAAACTCTTTCCGAGGAATCCGCTTCCTCCGGTCAATAATACTTTCACCGGTATCCTCCTACTCCGTCTTTATTTATTGAAACTGTCCTTTAAACTGACGGTCTCGTGAAAAACCTTTTTGTCTTTACTGTCGCGCGTGAAATAGCCGATGCGCATAAACTGGAAGGCGTCAACCGACGGCAACGTAACAAATTCTTCGGCCTTGGCCTTAAAATCGATGCGCGAGTTCATATTGATGCGCTCGTTGAAATCGGTCACGCCGTCGGTGACGGGCAGCAACAGATAGTCGTAGCGTCTCGCGTCAATGTCCACGCAATGCGCGGCGTTGACCCACTGGATGACGCCCTTGCACTTGATGCCCATATTGTCGCCCAGCGTCCCCTCGACGATCTCGGCGTACACCGTTTGCGGCACGCCGGCCGCGTCGACGTCGCACCCCTTATAACGCACGATATAGCCGCCCTTTAAACGGACGACCCCGTCGGGCTTTAAGCGGTGATATTTCGGCGGCGGGTCGAGCGAGAAGTCGGCACGGTCGATATACAGCGTCTTGCCGAGCGCGTAGTTGCGTTTTCCCATTTCGGGACGTTGCGGGTGATTGTCCAGGTCGACGACCTCGAAATAGTCGTCGGGACGGTTGACAATGACCAGTTTCAACGGGTCGAGTACCGCCATGACGCGCGGCGCGGTCTCGTTGAGATAATCGCGGATACAGCTTTCGAGCTGCCCCGCCTCGACCTCGCTGTTGGCCTTGGCGACGCCGATACGCTCGCAGAAATCTCTGAGCGCCTCGGGCGTATAGCCACGCCGGCGCAGCCCGGCGATCGTCGGCATACGCGGGTCGTCCCACCCGTCGACCACGCCGTCGTCGACCAGTTTCTTGAGATAGCGTTTCGACATGATCGTGCGCTCGATGTTCAGCCGCGCGAACTCGTACTGGTGCGGACGGCTCGGCAGCTTGCAGTTATCGAGTACCCAGTCGTACAGCGGACGGTGATCCTCGAACTCCAGCGTACAGATCGAATGCGTGATCCCCTCGACGGCGTCCTCGATCGGGTGCGCGAAATCGTACATCGGATAGATCTTCCACTTGTCGCCCTGTCGGTGGTGTACTGCGTGTACGACGCGGTAGATGATCGGGTCGCGCATGTTGATGTTGGGGCTTTTCATATCGATCTTGGCGCGTAGCACCAGCGCGCCCTCGGCCACTTCGCCCGCTTTCATCTTCTCGAATAAGGCGAGACTTTCTTCTATGGGGCGGTTGCGGTGCTTGCTGTCAATTCCCGGCTCGGTCAGCGTGCCGCGCTCGAGTTTAAGCTGTTCGGGCGTGATGTCGTCTACATACGCTTTGCCGTCGCGGATCAGCCCGACGGCGCACTCGTACATGACGTCGAAATAATCCGATCCGTACAGCACCTTGCCGTTCCACCCCAGCCACTTGACGTCGTCGACGATCGAATTGACAAATTCATCGTCCTCTTTGACCGGGTTGGTGTCGTCAAACCGCAGGTTACACACGCCGCCGTACTTCTTGGCAAGCCCCAAATTCAAGCATATGCTTTTGGCGTGGCCGATGTGCAAATATCCGTTCGGCTCGGGCGGAAAACGCGTGACAACGCTTTGCACGCGTCCGCTCGCCAAATCGTCTTCTATGATCTCTTCGATAAAGTTGGGCATATATGCCTCCGTATTTTTGTAAGTCTCGATTTTGTTCGCAAGTTGTTGCAAGCGATTGCCGCACTCGCTCCGCTCCCTCGCAATGACATTCCGGCAACTACAAGCCGTTTACGGCGTAGCGGCTTTTAACGCGGAGAGTGGTGCGCGCATGTATCGGTCGTTTGACGGTGTAGACGGGTACGAAGAACGGCAACAGCTGGCATCGCTTTTAACGCGGAGAGTGGTGCGCGCATGTATCGGTCGTTTGACGGTGTAGACGGGTGCGAAGAACGGCAACAGGCGAGACGAAAGCAAAGGAGTGTAGTTAAACCTACTCGACTGCGCTTTCGTCTCGCACGTAGCCGTTATGCGTGCCCGTATGCGCCGTCAAACTAAAAGAGGCCGCGAATGACGCCACTATTATTTATCGTCATCTTCTGCGCGTTCGGCTCGACCGGTAGACCCGGCATCAGCAGAATGTCGCCGGCCATGGCGACGGTAAAGCCCGCGCCGGCACGGAACACGGCGTCGCGCACGGTGACGGTAAAGCCGACGGGTCTGCCGGTGAGCGCGGCATTATCGGACAGCGAATACTGCGTCTTGGCAATGCAAACGGGCAGTTTGGCTGCCGGCGACTGATTAAGCGCCGCAAGCGCTTTCTTGGCCTTGGGCGCAAACGTCACGCCGTCCGCGCCGTAAATGCGTTTGGCCACAGCGGTGATCTTGTCCTCTAAGCTGTCGTTTAAGTCATACGCAAACTGCAACGTTTTGTTGGACGCGTCGGCGATCTCTGTGACCAACTTCGCCATTTCCTCGCCGCCCGCGCCGCCTTTGGAAAAACAATCGGCGCAAACCGCTTGCACACCCGCCTTTTTCGCGGCGGCGATCACCGTGTCGATCTCACGCGCCGTATCGGTAGCAAAGCGGTTCAAGGCGACCACACAATCGAGGCCGAACACTTGCGTAATATTTTCGATATGCTTCAATAAGTTCGGCAGACCTTTTTGCAAGGCGTCGAGATTCTCCTCGCCCAAACTCTCTTTTTTCGCACCGCCCGCGTTCTTGAGCGCGCGCACCGTGGCGACGATGACGACGGCCGACGGGTTCAAGCCGTTCATGCGGCACTTGATGTCGAGGAACTTCTCCGCGCCCAAATCCGCGCCGAATCCGGCTTCCGTCACCACGTAGTCGGCGTGCGAAAGCGCCGTTGTCGTAGCGATGACCGAGTTGCACCCATGCGCGATATTGGCGAACGGGCCGCCGTGTACAAAGGCAGGCGTCCCCTCGAGCGTTTGCACGAGATTGGGCTTGATCGCGTCCTTTAACAGAATCGCCATCGCCTCTTCGGCCTGTAAGTCGTGCGCCGTCACCGGCTTTTCATCGCCGTCGTAGCCGACGATCATTTGCCCCAAACGGCGTTTTAAATCGGGCATATCTTTAGATAGACACAGCGCCGCCATCACCTCGCTCGCCGCCGTGATGTCAAAGCCGTCCTCGCGCACGCAGTTCCAGCCGAGGCCTACGACAACGTTTCTGAGCGCGCGGTCGTTACAGTCTAAGCACCGTCGCCACGTGATGCGCTTAAGCCCCGACTTGTTGCCGAAATAGATATGGTTGTCGATCATCGCCGACAGCAGATTGTTGGCCGCCGTCAGCGCGTGCAAGTCGCCGGTAAAGTGCAGATTGATGTCGTCCATCGGCGCGATCTGCGCATATCCGCCGCCGGCCGCGCCGCCTTTAACGCCGAACACCGGCCCGAGAGACGGCTCGCGCAAAGCCAAGCACACGTTTTTGCCGATCCGTTTCATCGCGTCGGCAAGGCCGATACTGATCGTCGTTTTGCCCTCGCCGGCCGCAGTCGGATTGATCGCCGTCACCAAAATCAGCTTGCCTTTGCGCGTGTCGGCGGTCGGCACTTTAGCCTTATACTTGCCGTACAGCTCGAGGCTGTCCGGGTCGATTCCGGCCGCGGCAGCGATCTCGGTGATCGGCTTGAGTCGGACGCTTTCGGCAATTTCGATGTCGCTTTTCATAACGCTCTCCTTTCGTTTGTTTTCCGTTTTATTTACATTCGCACGGGAATTTGATGTCGCGGCTCGATGCGCGGTAGATCCCGTTCTCTTCGACAAAGCCGAATCGACTTAGCTGCGGCTCGACGCCCTCGACGGCAAGCCCGGTCTCGCTTGCAACGAACACGAGCGAGCGCAACGTAAATTCGGCAAAAGCGGGTTCGGCTTTCCAGTCGAGCAATCGGATCGCCCGCCCCGACAGCGTCAGTGCGCCCGCCCCGACAAGTTCCGCCTCGACGGCGGCATAGACGTTGACCTCGGGCGGAAACGTCGCGCCCAAATAGGTCTCCGCCTGCTTGCGTATTTCACCTTCAACTTTTTTGAATGTTACCAAGCTGCTCTCCTTTGACGCTTAGCGCCGCGCCGGCAATGCAACAGACCGCGACCGTACCCGCGATGCCCACGGCCAACACGGTCGAGCCGGATACGATGTCGAATACCGACAGAATGACCACTGCGGTCGCTACTGCCGCCGTCGTCAACATGCCTTTGAGGCATTTATATGTGCCGCGCGTCACGCCGCTGATCGAATACGTATGCTCCATATAGCCGGTATATGCAGTGCCGACTAACGCATAGCCCGCGCCGCACAGACACGCGCAACCGCACAGCGCCAAATAGGCGTACAGTGTCGGCAACGTGATCCAAAGCGGCAGCAGCGTCGCCACCGCCACGCCGCCGATAAACACCAACGCGCCGACGAGCGAAAAAATGCGGTAGTGCGACGGCTCGGCAGGGCCGCGGAAAAAGACAAACCGCAGCGCGGCGGCGCCGAACGCGGCAGAGGCGAGCGCGGCGCAAAGCCCTTCGCCCGGCAACTGCCAAAGTGCGACCACCGGCACGACCGACAGGCAGACGGTCAGCATGGCCGTCATGCTCAAATACCGCCCGGCGCAAGCGAATGCGGCCGCCTTTTTCAAACGGAAAAAGCGCGCATATTCGGCTTTCACGCGAAATGCCCGCGGCTCGGTTTTGATCAGCTTGGGGATGACGGTGTACGTCGAAAAGTAGACCGAACAGCCGGCCGCCAGAATAAAAATACTGACGATATAGGCAATCTTGGCGATGCCGGCCGCCGTATAGTCGAAATAGAACAGCGTCAGCACGATGACGACGGCCGCCGACAGCAGCGAAACCGTCGATTGCAACAGCGGTACCAAACGGTCGCCGTGGTCGGTAACGCGCACAGTGATCGAAAAGACGCAGTATGAAAAAATTTGTATCGAGAACGATAAAAACAATAGCACCACCGTCGCAATCGACGCCTTATACGCCATCGATGCAGTGGGCGGAATGGTGAACAGCAAGCAAAACAACAGCGAACTCAGTAACGTCGCAACGATCAGCGCGCCGTGGTAGCGTCCTAAAAGAACCGAACGAATACGGTTGATCAAGCTGTGCGCGATCGGCATCAGTACAACCGACACCGTCATGGTGATCCCGGCGATCAGTGCGGCGGCGTAAGCGGGTACCAACATGCGCAGATATGTAAACAGAAAGACAGCGAAAAAGCATTCGAACGCGCTGAACAGCCCGCCGAACGACAACGCAGTTTTCTTATAAAGCGCAAGACCGGTTTTTACGTACATCGAATCGAAAAACTCCTATCTATTATTGTAGCCGTTTTTTACAGGCTTGTCAAGTTTTTCGGCTTACAGTGCGTCCAGATACAGTACTTTGACGAGCGGCGCACTCGCTACTTGATCGGGCGACGCAGCGACAATGCGCAGACGTTTGGTCAGCGCCAACCGCGTTACGGCCTGCGTCTCGTCGGTCTCCGGCGACTCCAGTTGACGAAATGCGTCCTGCGTCGAAAGCTCCTTATAGCGCGCGAGCGCGTCCGGGTCGGTTTCCATGCTGTCGATCAGCGTCTTGATCGTCCGCCCCAGCACGTACACAGGGCCGTCCATCCATTCGAGCATATGCGGCAGTCGTTCCGAAGAAAACGCCGACGCGTGCAAAATCCAGCCGTGATAGCGCTCGCCGGAAACAGGCTCTTCCTCGGGCGGCGCGGTCAGACCGCGCGCAAACGCCACCGACGCACCGACGCAAGCGCCGAACCCGACCAGCACGGTCAACACCACGCGCACGGCGATGATCGGGAGAAACAGGCTCATCAGCACGTACGCGAGAAAGGCGACCATCATGCCCGTCGCAATGCCCAACACCAGGCCTACGACTTCCAAGGGCTTGAGCCGCGCGGCCAGTCGCGCCACGCCGACGGCGATCAGCTTGCCCAAATAGATGATCGGGCGCGCCGACAGCATCAGCGCAAAGGCGATGACCGCCGCGGCAATGATCTCGAATACGACCTTCAGCCCGTCGCGCACGGCGGCGGGAAACGCGAGCAAAAACTGCCACATCGCCAGCCATCCGACGACGGCGCCGACGATAAAGAGTACGACGCGGGTGATCAGCAGCACCCGTCTGTCAACGTCATTCCGTTTCACCGTTCCCTCCGTAAAGCAGACTGTCTTTTTTGTATGCGGTCAGCAAAAACGATTTGAGACAGCTGTACCGCTTGGCAATATAATTGTTCTCGACCATGCGGCGCACGTGGTACTCCTCGCCCACCAGCACGGCCAGTTTGCGCGCGCGGGTGATCGCCGTGTACAGAAGATTGCGCGTCATGATCATCGGACTGCCGCCCGTCAGCGGCAATACCACCGCGTCGAACTCCGACCCTTGCGACTTGTGCACAGTGACGGCGTAGGCCGGGATCAACTGGCTGCGCAGGTCGGCCGTATACACTGCCGTGCGGCCGTCCTCGAATGTCACCGTCATCTCGCCGGTGTTCTTATCGACCGCCGCAACCGTACCCATATCGCCGTTGAAAATGCCCTTGCCCGACTCCGAACTGTAGTTGCCGCGCCGCCACTCGAGGCTGTAATTGTTGGCGGTGTGCATCACCTTGTCGCCGACGCGAAACGTCACTTCGCCGCCGATCTGCCCCTGCCCGCGGTCGGGATTAACAGCGTCTTGCAGTAGGCGGTTGAGGTTGACGACGCCGGCGTCGCCGTTCTTCATCGGACACAGCACCTGTACCCGCGACGGGTCGCACCCTAAGTACTTCGGCAGCCGCCGCGACACCATGTCGACGACGGTCTGCGCGGTCGCGGCCGCCGACGTGCTGCGCGAAAAAAAGAAATCGGAATCGTTACGCGTCAAGATCGGCATTTGCCCGCGGTTGACGCGGTGCGCGTTCTCGATGATCAGCCCGGCGTCGGCCTGTCGATACACCGTGTCGAGCGTGACCGACGGGATAAGTCCGCTCGACAGCATGTCGCTCAGCACGTTGCCCGCGCCCACGCTCGGCAACTGATCCTTGTCGCCGACGATCAGCATGTTGGTGCCGGGCGCGATCTTCCCCAGCAGCATATCGAGCAGATACACGTCGACCATCGAAAACTCGTCGACGATGACCGCGTCGCATTTAAGCGTCGAGAACTCTTCCAAACTGCCCAGCGCGCGGTGAATGGTGCTCGCCTCGTCGCCCGTGCTTTCGGCCAAGCGTTTGGCCGCACGGCCGGTCGGCGCCATCAGCAGCACCTTTTTATTGCGCGCTTTGAAAATCGAAAGGATACATTTGACGATCGTCGTCTTGCCGGTGCCGGGTCCGCCGGTGATGATCGCCACGCCCGCATTGAGCGCCAAGCGCACCGCTTCGGCCTGTCGGGCGGCGAACTGCACTTTGTGCACCCGCTCGAATTCGGCCACGTCGTCGGTCACGTCCTCGCCGAGACGGTTGGCCTGCGTGATCAATCGCACCAACGACTGCGCCGCCGACTGTTCGGCGCGGAACGCCGACACGGTCATCAGCCCCGCCTCGTCGTCGATCGAAACGCGCTTTAAACGGCGGTCTAAAATCAGTTCTTCGGCGATCGGCGCAAGCAGATCTTCGTCCACATTGAGCAGCCGCGCCGTCTCTTCGTAAGCGGCCTGCTCCGGTAAATACGTGTTGCCCGCCACCTCGCCGCTAGTACGCAACACGTAAATCAGCCCGGCGCGCAACCGCGCGGGCGAATCGGCCGCGATCCCCATGTCGCGCGCAATGCGGTCGGCGGTCAAAAAGCCGACGCCGTCGACGTCCTCGATCAGCCGATACGGATTGCTTTTGACCTTGGCCACGGTGTCGTTGCCGTACTGTCGAAAGATTTTGAGCGCGAGATTGAGCGAAATATTGTTGCTCTCTAAGAACATTACGCTTTCCCGTGCGGCACGGTTTTCGCGGCAGGCCGCGCCGATCTCGATCGCCTTTTTGACCGATATGCCGCGGATCGACGCCAACCGCTGCGGCGCGTTCTCCATAATATCGAGCGTGTCGACGCCGAACCGCTCGACGATCGAATACGCCAGTTTCGGCCCGACGCCCTTGATGACGCCGCTCCCTAAATAGCGGATCAGGCTGTCGGGCGTTTCGGGCGTTTCGGTGACGGCGGTCTTGATCTTAAACTGTTTTCCGAATCGCGGGTGCACGGTAAAATCGCCTGTAAGCGTCAGGCGTTCGCCTTCCGATACCGGCGGCAGCGTCCCCACGCAAACGAGCGGCTCGCCCTCATGGTCGAGAACCAGTATGGTGTAGCCGTTCTCGTCGTTGCGGAAACGAATTTCGTCGATTTCACCTTGTACCGTCAATCCGTTTTATAACTCCTTTTTGAGCGCGTCGACCTTGTCGGTCCTCTCCCACGGCAAACCGGGTTTGCCGAAGTGTCCGTAGTTGGTCGTCGTCGCATATATGGGCGACCGCAGATCGAGCGCACGTATGATCGAGTACGGCCGGAAGTCGAACACCTTGTTGACTGCGGCCAGTATGCGCGCGTCGTCGACGCGGCCGGTGCCGAACGTATCGATATTGATCGAGACGGGCGACGCTTTGCCGATCGCATAGGCGACCTGTAATTGCACGCGGTCGGCCAGTCCCGCCGCAACGATATTTTTGCACACGTACCGCGCGTAATAACTGGCGCTGCGGTCGACCTTGGTCGGATCTTTGCCGCTGAACGCACCGCCGCCGTGCGGACACATGCCGCCGTAGGTGTCGACGATGATCTTGCGCCCGGTGACGCCGGTATCGCCCGCAGGTCCGCCGATGACAAAGCGGCCGGTCGGGTTGATGTGGATCTTGGTGTCTTTTCGCAGTAAGTTTTTCGGCACGACTTTGGCGATGATCTTTTCCCGCACGTCGCGCTTTAACGTCGCCTCGTCGACGTCGGGCGCGTGCTGCGTCGACACAACCACCGTATCGACATATGCCGGTCGCCCGTCCTCGTAAGCAACCGTTACCTGCGCTTTGCCGTCGGGCCGCAGGTACTTCAGTTCGCCCGCCTTTCTCGCCTCGGTCAGCCGCCGCGTCAGCCCGTGCGCCAGCATGACGGGGAGCGGCATCAATTCGGCCGTTTCGTTACAGGCATAGCCGAACATCATGCCCTGATCGCCCGCGCCGATCTCGTCGGCCGGGTTCTGTGCGCCCTCGCGCGCCTCTTCGGCACGGCTGACGCCCATAGCAATGTCGGGCGACTGCTCGTCGATCGCGGTCAGCACCGCGCAAGTCTTGCCGTCAAAACCGACGGTCGGATCGTCGTAGCCGATCGACGTCACCACCCCGCGCACCAGCTTGGGAATGTCGATATATTCGCTTGTCGTAAACTCGCCCATGACCATTACCATACCGGTCGTCGCGCATACTTCGCAAGCAATGCGCGAGGCGGGGTCGCCTTTTATGGCCGCATCGAGTATGGTGTCTGCGATCAGGTCGCACACCTTATCGGGGTGCCCTTCGGTCACGCTTTCGCTGGTAAATAAAAAATTCTTATCCATTGTTCTCTTTCCTGTTCGATTTATACCTTTTGGAATTTACCGTCTTTCTTGTGTACGTACAGCCCCGCGCCTGTCTTTTTGGCCAACTCGCGCGCGATTTTGAGCGCCTCTTCCTTGGTTGCCACACGCCGCACCGGTCGCTGCTGCCCGGCGCGCGCGATCACCCACGAACCTTTCGCGCGGTCGTACTTGACCGAATATGCGGCCGGCGGTTTCTGCTGCGCGTCGTCGAACGAGGCCGTCACCTCGTATTCGTCCTCGTCGTCCTCTTCGACCGCGGCCAGGCGTCCGTCGAACGAATGCGTTTGCATGGTTTCGGCTTTCTTCGGCACGGCAACCGTTTTGACCGTTTGCGTCTTTTGCGCCTCTTGCCGTTCGGTCTCCGCTTGCGCCTTTTCGGCTTGCATACGCTCGTTCTGATAGCGCAAGTCGTTGATCTCGCGCGAATACTGCGCGTTGTTCTTCGACAGCTGTTTGTTCTGTTTCTTCAGTCGGTGTCTCGACTTGCAAACTGCCGTCAATATAAACAGCAGGATTAAGATGACGGCTGCGGCGGCGATCACCACCCACAACCCGTAATCGTAAAAAAACTGTTGCATCTGTTCCATTTCTATCGGTCTCCGTCTCACAAAATTTTATACTGATTCAGTATACCACAAGCGCCGCGTAATGTCAACACGAATGCGCGCCCGTTACGCAACGGAATGCAAACGTCGCGCCCGTAAGCGCCCGCCGCCTTGCCGCCGCGATTTTTACAAAACGACGCATATTTCGGACAAGCCGCACATATAGTAGCGTATGAAAGTCTGGCCTATTCTACTCGCCTTTGCCGTAGGACTTGCGGCTGTCGTCGTCCTGGCGCTCGTGCGAAAAATCAAACCGGGGACATTAACGGGGTTTATCGTCAATTCGCTGACCGGCGCGGCCGTGTTGGCTGCGTTGTCGCTGTCGAACGTGGCGATCGTGCCGCTCAATCCGTTCAACGCGCTTTTGACCGGCGCACTGGGCGTCCCGGGACTGGCCGCCGTCTTTATCTTCGCGCGGTTTTTATAAGCGCAGGCATCGGGAGCAAGCATATTCTACTGCGTGTCTTTATTATGGAGATACGCCTTCGTACATTCCTCGGCTTCGCTCGGAATGACAAATGGTCGGGTGTTCCTCGACTGCGGTCGAAAATGACAAAAGGCTTATAGCGCGCGCCTTGGCTTTTCAATACGCAAAAAACCGACGAAGTGTCGTTCGCCGGTTTTTTTGTTAATCGTTTTATTTGTTCTCGTTCTCCTCGCCCTTCTCGCTGTCCTTCTCCTCGCCCTGCGCGCCGTCTTTCGCGCCGTCCTGCGCCGCCTTTTCTTTTACCGCAGTATCGGCCTTGACGGTTTTCGGCTTGCGGGTACTGCTTGCGCTTTTGGCACGCGGCTTTGTGCTTTTGGTCGCGCGCTTTTCCAGCTCGGCGGGTTTCGCCTTCTTTTCGACGTAGCGGAAGTCCTCTTCGACGCGTTCGATACGCTCCCACCCTTTTTTTTCGGCCAGGTGCGCCAGCAGTTCTTTGACCCATTTGACGGCGCGTTCCGATTTGAGGTTGACGCGCATCGGCACGGTCTCGTACTTACCGACATCGGCGGCGTTGCGGAAGTTGTATTTCGTCCCCTCGAACTCTTTCGGATCAAGCGCCATATATAACGACAGCGTTTTGCCGCGAATGGCGAACTTGGCATACGTCGTGCGGCCGATATACCAGGACTCGTTGCCTTGGCTCATGCGCGGTTTCATGCCGTAACGCAACAGCTCGTTTTTGATTGCGCTGTAACGGGCTTTGGTCTCGCTGTCGGCGCGCATCAGTCGCGTGATAAAGTCGCGCGGCGTCTGGTCCTGCACTTTGAGCGACGCGGCCGCCGCACGCTCGAGGTCCTGTTGGGACTTGTCGGGACTGGCTATGTAATGGAGTTTGATCAGCTTTTCCTGTACCAGCGATTTGGTGTCGCGGTAGTCGGGTCGGAAGTTCTCTTTCGGCAAATTTTCGCGCTTTAGGTCGCCCTTGGCCGCGACCGCCATGATCAACTCTTTTGCCCAGCGCACGCCGCGGTCGGAACGGATCTTCAGACACATCGGCACGTCACGGTACTTGGCCGTACCCGAAGCGTTGCGATAGTTGTATTTCGTCCCTTCAAACGCCTTGGGATCGAGCGCTAAGTACAGCGACAGCGTTTTGCCGCGAATGGCGAATTTGGCATACGTCTTGCGCCCGATATACCACGACTCGTTGCTCCAACTCATGCGCTGCTTGAACTTGTAGCACAACAGTTCGTTGCGCAGCTCGCTGTAAAAGCCTTTTAGCAGGTCTTCCGCCTGAATGAGCGTCGCGGTGAAACTGCGGTCATAACGCACCTTAACGCGCGTGTCGCCGACGATCATCGTACCGGAATCGGCCTCGTCGTCGTCCTCGAAGGTCGCGGCCTCGTCCGGCTCGAACGCATGTTCGCCCGCAGGTTCTTCCTCTTCGGGCGGCTCCTCGTCGACGGCGGCCGCCGCCTCTTGTATCGGCGCATCCGCTTGCACCGGTCGCCGCGTCGAACGGCCGTGCGCGAAAAACAGTTCCCACACCAAAAGGGCGGCAACCTCTAAAAGAACGATCGAGATGATCACAATCAGCACGACCTTGACCGGCACGCCCCACTCGGAACACAATAGATTTGTAGCCGCTGCCGTCATTGCTTCTCCTTTTTCCCGACGGGGAACTGCTTCAACAGCACCACGCCCGCCACCACGACGCCGACGATCGCCACCAAATACACCCAGCCGAACTCGTCTTTCAGCCAACGGAAGAAAAGGCCTACGTGCGGCACCGTCCCCGTCACCTTGCCGACAATATTCTCTTTCCCGATCGGGTGCGTGTCCTCGGCGTTGTTGGCGTCGCCCTTGGTGTAGTACTTGTCGCCGACAATGCGTATAATGCGGTGCGTCGTCGGCACCGTGTCGCCCGGCGGCAAAAACGTGATAATGTCGCCGATCTTGAAATCATCGGCTTTTTTGACGATGATCAAATCGCCGTCCTCGATCGTTCCCGCCATACTGCCGGTCGTGACGATCAGCGTCGACGTGCCGAAAAAGGACGGTACGGGCGACTTGCGCGCGAACTTGTCCACGGCCAGTGTCACCGCTACGAAAAACAGAAACAGCACGATCGCGCCGCCGACACACGTCAAGCCCCACCGCACCCATTTTATGATCGCGCGCTTTCTCTTTTCGGCCGCATCCTGTTCGATGACCGTCGTTTCGTCCGACGTCTTTACTTCTTCTTCCATCGCTACCTCGCTTGTGCCGACAAATGCAGCACAATCGAAATTTTGCCGCCGTCCGCACCGATCAACGTGTCGTTCTCGTCCGATCCGTTCTCGAACGGCCATTGCCATTCGAGCGTGAACGACTGGCTGCTTGCGGGCAGTATCACCATACTGTCGAGCCGCAACCGATCGATCGTTTTCCATTCTTCCGTTTGCACAACAACGTTGTTCATGCGCAAGCGGAACAGAATCGGAAACGCCGGCACGACGTTCCCCTCGTACTGCGGCTCCAAATAAAACTCGTAGGCAATTTCAAGGTCGTGCGGGTTGTTGAGAATAAAGCCGTATTCGCCGCTGCTCCCCGGCAACACCGAATCGCCGAATACCGCTATCGTCTCTTGCGCGTCCCAAGCGCCGACGTCGTCCCGCACCTCGATCACCGGCCGCACATCCGGTTCCGGAGGACCGACGACCACCGGGGTCGGCATACCCGTCAAGGCAATCAGCACGATCGCCGCGATCAGCAGCGCCGACAGCGCGCTTAAAACGACGATGCGCGGCACGTTCAACTGCCGCCGCCGAATTCGCCCCAAAAAACGGCCGTGTCCGTCGTACAGCTCGTCGCCCGTCAATCGGTACGTCGCCGCCCCGGACGTATATATGACCGTGCGGATATTGTTCTCCCCGGTCTCTTCCGATTGAACCGCCGCGATCTCGTTCCCGAACAAATCGTACAGCCCTGCGTCCGATATGCTGCCGATCCACTTTTCCGACGCATCGCAAAGTACGCGCGCATGTTGCGCACGTTGGAATTTGTCGGTGTCGGTAAACGCCCGCGCCGTCAATATGGAATTATACTCGAACGTCTCTCTCATATTGCCTGACTTTCTTTTTTTGACGGATCGTGTACAACACAATCCGTCGCCGCTCCCCACTGTAAGAGGAGCGGTTTCGGAGTTGTTTTTAGTCTTTTTCCGTATTACGCAGTTTTTTGCACCTGTTCAACCGTAATTGTCAGGCTAAACGAAATCGTCGTGTCTGCTGTGTATGTCACCTCTGGGCTGACGCTCTTGTCAACGACCGTGATCGCGCCGCCCTCAGCGGTCGATACTGTTGCGTCGGTATAGTCCTTGTCGCCTGCGGCCGCGTAACCGAGAAGCGTATCGTATCTGTTGCCGTTCGTCGGGTTAGCCGTCGCGCCGTCGAACGCCCACGACCAGGAAAGTTTAAAATATTTCTTCGTTTCGGTCGTCGAGGCTGCTATTGTTCCGCCTTGCTTGCTCGCCAACGCCAATGCGGTTGCAAGCGTGCCGTCCGCCGTGATTTTGTCGCCTTCAGCGCCGGCTTCTTTAATCTCGGTGTAGGTCGTGCCATCCGCGCTGGACCAAATCGTCCATTTTACCGGCGACCAAACAGGATTTCCGTCCGTGCCTTTCAAAGCGACTTCTTTGACGTCGGCGCCGGCGGTAATTTTAATTTGTGCCGGAACTTCGGCGTTTCCGACAATGCTGAACGTCATTTCTCCGGTCGTCCCGGGCGCAACAGCCGCTTTCTTGGCAACAACGGCAACGCCGCTACCGTCGGCAACTTTTTTGGCCAAGGTCTCTTCGCCCGTAACCGCATATTCTTTGCCGAACAAATCGTTGGCGTTCGCGCTGATGACAAAACCCCACTTGGCAACGGTGGCCGACTGCGTCGAGACGGATTTGCTTGTGACGTACTTGGCAAACGTGATGCCGCACAGGCAGCCGATCGCAAGCAGCAACACCAACATGGCGGCGATGATAATGCCGCGCGTCTTTTTACCGGACTTTCTCTCTTCCATGTTTCTTCCTTCTCCTTTTGGAAATTTTATAGACTGTTTATTTGTGCGAGCGGGACATATCGGAAATGACCGCTCGATTTTTTTCGTCAGGCTGTCGCCGGATAGTAGACCTTTTGCGCGGACAAAGAGCAGTCTCTGTGGGCGATCCCGTTCAAAACGTCGGCACGGATTCGCTTATTATTCGGCAACCACCCGGCGGGCGTCACCCATACGCCGTTGACCGTTTGACCGTTCGTCGGCACGGGCTGATCATAGACATTGTTATTCACGTTCGCCGTATCGTTTACATCCAGCCCGAAAATGCGGAACGTCACGTTTTCGGTGTTTCCCTCGACCGTTCCGATCCCGAGCGGAATAGGCTTTCCCGACCACGCGCTGACGAACCACCAGTTGTGGATCAAGTAACTGCCGTAATGCACGTACACGCCGATCTGATTGGCCGCGAAATCGTTTAACAACGAGTTGACCGAAATCGGGAACAGCGCCGCGTGGACGGTGATCGCCTGTTGCCGCTGCGCCGCCGACGAATAGCCCTTTGTCAGTAACTCCGTCTCGGTGTACGCGCCGAAATGCACGCTGCTGAAGTCCAAGACATTGATACCGTCCTGGCTGTTTTCGGTGCCGAACGTGCCGGCGCACACTTCGACAAGCGCCCGGTCGGTCTCGGAATTGCCGCGGATCATCGCCGCGCCGTTTTTGCCGTCGAACGCCCCGCCCTCGATGCGGATCTTTGCGCCGCCCATGACCTTGAGTCCGTAGTGGCTCATCGCGCCGGTCGCAACGGACAGGCCGGGCGTAACGCCGGCGGAATGCGTCAGGTTGCCGGCGAAATTTCCGTCGTATATGGTGATCGTCGGCAAAACATCCCCTATGTTACTGGACGCCGACACGCTGTTGCAATATGCGGCCGTGTACGTGCCGTGGTAGATCTCGATACTGCCGCTGCGGGCAAGAACGGCGTGGCCGCCGCCGTAGTTGGCGTAAAACCGCCAGTTGTCGTGGTTGGTGTTCGCGTTGGTATTGCCTACGCGGTATTCCTTTGTGCCGTGCACGTGTCCGGCGGTAGTGACCGTAATGTCTTGCAAAGTCGAGTTATCGTCGCCCAAGACGATTTTGCCGCCCTGCACCTTGACGCCGCCGCCCACGCTGGCGGTAATATCGGCGTATTTCAGGTTGATATTTTCGAACTCGTCGCGGTTTTCGCCGCTCTGCACGCAAGCGACGGCAAAACTCTTGACCACAAGCCGCCCGTAATTGCTTGCGTTGCCGTAGACCTTATCGGCAACCGCTGCGATCTCGATATTGTCGTTGTCGTTATACAGGCCGCGGAAGTTGACCGTCAGTTTGCCCGAGGCCTTCAGCCGGCCGCCGACCACGCGAATGCCGTTTGCGTTTTCGTAGCGCGTGATCGAATCGGCGGCGGCGTCCCACGGAACGTAAATCTCATAGCAGTGCTTACCTGCGCGTATCGCCTCGTTGTCGGCCGTGTTGGCGTCTTCGATCGAACACGTCGTGCTGCCCGTACCCAGTCGGTTGATAAAACTTGTGACTGTATAGTTGTCGACATTGTTTACGCCGACTTTCTCGTTGCCGTCCGCATCTTGTCCGGCCTCGAAATCGATGTTGCCGTCGCCCAGATATACGGCCGACGCATTGTAGGCGGCGATCGCCCCGCCGCCGCGGAACGTCAAGTTACCGCCGCGCACGGCGACGCCCATTTCCTGCGAACGAATGTTCGAGCGATCCATCAGCACCGCCCCGCCCGCATACTCGGAAGAGTCGAGATACACGCCGATCGACGCCGCGCGCATCGCGTCCGTCGCACCCGCCGACACCGGATCGCCTTGCGCGTTCAGCCACTCCGTTTCGGTCGGTATATCGGTCGCTTGGTATTGCTTGACGCCGCCGATCGTCACGTCGGTATTGTGCAAATTGATTTTAACGGCGCGACTGACCGTGGTGCCGTCCGGCAAAAGCTCGCTCACGCTCGTTTTATTGATCGCGTACACGCCGTAGCAATAGCTGTCCGAGTCGAGCGTGATACTGCCGTCGGTCAAAGAGATCTCGCCGCGCGTGCCGAACACGCCGTAGGAATGGCCGCCGTGCATATTGACGGCGACATTGTCCCCGGTCATACTGCTGGCCGTATCCGAGTCGCTGCGCCCGCGCGCCAGAATGCCGAACGTCGTTTGCGGCACGTCGCCGTACAGCGCGGTTTTGCCGACGCCGACGATATTGATGTTTTCCTTGCCGTACTTGTCGAGGCCTTTGCCGATGTCTTTGTTGACCTCGATATTGACCGTCTTATTGCCGTTTTGCACCGACCCGATCAGCTCGAGCGCGCCGCCGTTGACGAATACCGCCGCATCGCGGTACTGTCGGTCTGCGGGAAACTCGCCGCCGTGTTCCGCGCCGTTACCGGCCGAGTCGGCAACGGCGAACGGGTCGTCGGAATGCGAAATGGTGGCATGTTTGGTGATGTTGGCGTCGCGCAGCGTAACTTCGCCGTCGCTGACCGAAATGACGCTGCCGTTATACGCAGTAGCCGACTGCAATTTGTTGAGCTGCAACTTGCCGCCCGTCGCGCGCGTGCCGTCGCGGCCGACGCTTAAGATACAAGCGCCCTCGCTGAATTTGGCGGAATTGCTGCGCGTCTCGACGCCCTTCTGTACGGCGGGCAGGTCGTCGGGGTCGACGGTAGCAAACTCGCCGGTCGTCGACACGGTCATAACGCCGCCGGTGATATAGATGCACGAGGTGTGCCAGGTGCCGAAATACGAATAGAAACTGCCGGCGAGCGACGTGCGCGCCGCCCCGGCCGTACTGTTGACGTCTACCGTCAAATTACCGCTTTGCATGGACACGGCGGCGTAGTTCGGCACGCCGGCGGGGTTTCCCTCGCCCGAATACAAAATGTCTTTATCATACGAAAAGAACATGACTTGCACCAGGTCGGTCAAATCGGTCGGCGTGCCGTCTGCGTTGTATGTACCTGTATACGGGCTGCCGCTGACGACTTTCCCGTTGCCGTCCCGAGCCGCTTTGACGTAGTAGCCGTATGCGCGCATCGCGTCGGCAACGTTGAAATCGGTAAAGCGGTCGTTTGTCTCGCCGGCGACGGCGACATAGCCGTAGGTGTCGCGTTCGATCAGCGTCTCTGCGCCGCCGCCTTTGTAATCGACGTCGAAATAGATGTTGCCGGTGTTGCCGTCGCTGCGCACGGCCGGGCGCGGCTGCGCCTTGGCTTGCGGCGTCCACGTGCCGTCGGCATTGACGGTAAACACCTGCCCGACGTCGATCACGTCGCCGTGCGTGAACGTCTCGACCTGCGACGGCGTAAGCGATTCGGTTTGCGTATTCGCGCACAGCGTAGAGAAATACTCTTTCGGGCGGGGGCCGCTCTCGAATACGCCGCCGAATACGTTGAGCGTTCCGCCGGTGACGTTCAGCACGCTGCCGATCGGGTTGTACAGACCGCCGCCGCCCGCCGTGTCGACGACGTTGAGCGTTTTGCCGGTCGGCACATTCAAAAGGTTGTTGCGGTTGTTACGCTCGATCTCGTTGCCGTTCAAGTCAAGCGTCAGATCGTTCTTGAGATCCAGCGCGTCGCCCGTCATAATGATCGGGCCTTTGAGTTTATTCGACAGTTGCACGTAGTCGCAACCGCTTTTGATGGCGTTGATCAGTTCGCTCTGCGACTCGACCTCGTAGGCTTGCTGCGTGTTGTAGTCGAGCGAGCCGCCGCCGACCTCTGCGACGTATTTTGCGCGCGTGATCAGCAACGACATGGACAGCACCAAAAGCGCCACCGCCAAACCGATTGCCGTTACCGCCGAATACAGATGTATGCGATTGTTATCCGCTTTGCGCAAAACTCCGTAGTGTCTCCTGTTTGCTTGCTTGTAGCGGGAGTGCCCGCCCTATCTTATTTATTGCTCCTGCGTAAATACCGCGCTGACGCGGCAAGGCATCGAAACGCCCAGACATGTGCCGATTTCCACGGCGTGATAGTTGTCGTCCGCTTTTTCGGCGATCTCCAACGCCGTCTTTTCGGCGTTCCAGCGGACTTTGAAATCGTCCGTCGGCGTTTGCGGGGTCTGATCGGCGTATTTCTCGTTGCTCCACTTATAGCCCGCAAATATCTGCGGATCGAGCGCATGTAGCAGAACGGTGCGCAGTTCAAACGATTTCGATTTGCCCTCTTCGAGTATGTACTCGTTTTTGCTGTCTGCGTCGAGCAGCAGGTTGACGGTAACGCGGTAATAGGCAAACGATTCGGTATCGGTGACGGTAACGGGGCAAGCGAATTTGCCGGCGATCACGCCGTCCTTGGACTCTAAGTACTGCGCACCGAACGTTTTTTCGACGGCGGCCGCTTGCGTACCCGCTTGCAAGACCGCGGTCGACGTAGCCGTATCGATCTTCAGTTCGCGCTCGGTGTCCAGTAATTCCGCATAGTCGTTTTCAATAATCAACTCTTTGCCGCCGTCGGCGATCGAAGTGACCTTCGCCAGTGCGCCGGTCGCTATATCGACACAGTACATCGCGCTGGCTTTTTTGGCGTCTTGCAAGCGGACAGGCTCGTCCTCGCGCACATCGGTCGGGTCGTAATGCTCCAGCATTTGAAACATGACCCGATCGACGAACGGCGTCGGCAGATAGAATACGAAGCTGTAGCTGTATTTCAAACCGTAGCGGCCGTTGTTGCGCACGGTCAACGTTGATTCCGACCAGTCGTTCATGCGAATGACGCGCGTATCGCCCTGCACTTGCTGCAAGAACGGCGCATTGATGAACGAGCCTTTCCGACGATCGACGTCGATGCTGCACTCGATTTTGGCCACGCTCGAATCGGCCGCGGTCTTACGTTCGGAGACGTATGCGGCGTACGAATAGACAAAGAATGTTATGGAGATTGCCAAAAGCAAGCATGAAAAACCGAAGAACACTTTTGCGCTTCTTTTCACCGACTTCAACGCAGCAACCTCCTTTCGAATTTTGTTTGTCAACACCCCGTCGTCAATCAAAAAACCAAATTTGCACGTACAGCGATATTGCGTGTCGCCGCCACACGATCTTCTTAATAATATATAATTTTATAGGGGAGTATATATAATTATACCCCCCCCCGTCGAAATGTCAAGTATTTTGCGTCATGTGGCCGAATTTTCTGCTTACATTTTTCTCTTATGCCCTTTTGCCGCACGCTGTGCGCAACGCATATGCGCATGGCGGCAAGCACAGTTTCGACTTATCCACATCGCCGACGCGCAAAAATCGGACGCCGACAGCCAATCACTTGACAACCGTCGGGCTGTCGCTTTATAATATTATAGTATGCGCGCAAAAAACAAACAATTCTTTAAAAATGTTTTGCCGGCTGTGCGGCGAACGTTTCCCGTCGTTGAGCGCGGCGTGCGTGCGCGACCGTGACGGGTACCCGTATCAAAAAAGGCACGCTGTC
The DNA here is from genome assembly GCA_022791055.1 of Clostridia bacterium. Classification (GTDB taxonomy): domain Bacteria; phylum Bacillota; class Clostridia; order Christensenellales; family Pumilibacteraceae; genus HGM11386. The sequence continues at coordinate 24,469 of JAAVYI010000032.1, forward strand.
GGCGTCGAAACACGTAGCGCTTGTCGCCGTGATGTCGGCGACCCTGGTCGGCGGAAAGTTCGCGCTGTCGTTTGTGCCGAACATCGAGATCGTCACCACGCTTTTACTGGTGTACGCGTTCGTGTTCGGTCCGGACGCGGTGGCGGCGGCGCTCGTATTCTGTACCTGCGATATGCTGCTGTATCCGCCGTCGCTCGACGTCATTCTCGCCTATTACATATATTGGCCGCTGCTTACGACCGCCGGTTTTTCCTTGAAACTGGCCGGGGTCAAGACCGACGCGCCGTATCTGCTCGTAGCGCTTATTTTCACCGCCTGTTTCGGGTTGCTGACGACGGCGACGTCGCATTTTATTTTGGGGCTGCCGTTCTGGCCGACCTACGTCGCGGGACTGGTGTTCTACGGGTTGCACCTAGTCAGCACGCTCATATTCATGCTGGTCGCGTTCAAACCGCTGACCCGCGCGCTCGAAAAACTCAATCGACAATTCAACGCCAAATAAGGAGATATATAGATCATGGCAAAGGAAAAGCAATTTGTTCGGGAAATCGCCGACATTCACTCCGATTTTCCCCAATGGTATACAGACGTCGTACTCAAAACCGAGTTGGTCGACTACGGGCCTGTCAAGGGTACGATGGTCATTCGCCCCTACGGCTATGCAGTTTGGGAGAACATTCAAAAGGCGCTTGACGAACGGTTTAAGGCGACCGGCCACGTCAACGCATACTTCCCCATGTTGATCCCGTATTCGTATCTGTTGAAAGAGGCCGAACACGTCGAGGGCTTTGCGCCCGAAGTGGCGACGGTGACGCACGCGGGCGGCGCGGAACTGACCGAAAAGCTGGTCATTCGGCCGACGAGCGAGACGATCATTTGCGACATGTACGCCAAGTGGATCCAGTCGTACCGCGATCTACCGGTACTCATCAACCAGTGGGCGAACGTCGTGCGCTGGGAAAAGACAACGCGGCCGTTCTTACGCACCAGCGAATTTTTGTGGCAAGAGGGCCACACGGTCCACGCCACCCAAGAAGAGGCCGAAGAAGAGACGCTCAAAATGCTCGCCGTTTACAAGGAGTTTGCCGAAAACGTGTTGGCGATGCCGGTGCTGACCGGGCGCAAGAGCGAGAAAGAGAAATTCGCGGGCGCGGTCGCCACCTACTCGATGGAGGCGATGATGCTCGACGGCAAGAGTTTGCAAGCCGGCACGACGCACTTTTTGGGACAGAATTTCGCGAATGCGTTCGGCATCAAATTTCTCGACAAAGACGGCACGCACAAAATGCCGTACCAGACGTCCTGGGGCGTTTCGACGCGGTTGATCGGCGCGCTCATTATGGCGCACGGCGACGAGCGCGGTCTCAAACTGCCGCCCCGCGTGGCGCCGGTACAGGTCGTCATCGTGCCGATCGCCGCCGCAAAACCGGGCGTACTCGACGCGGCGAAAGCGCTTGCCGACACGCTGAACGCGAGCGGCATTCGCGCCAAGCTCGACGACCGCGATTTCAGCCCGGGCTGGAAGTTCAACGAATGGGAAATGAAGGGCGTTCCCTTGCGGCTCGAGTTGGGGCCGCGCGATCTCGAGGGCGGCGTTGTCACGGCGGCGCGGCGCGACACGACCGAAAAGACGACGCTCCCCCTATCGGGCATTGCCGAAACGGTCAAAAACGTGCTCGACACCGTACACAACGACATGTTCGCCGCCGCCAAGCGTTTTATGGACAGCCATATCAAGCCGGTTTCCACCCTTGACGAGTTGGGCGCCGCCGTCGAAAACGGTTGGGCTTTAGCCGACTGGTGCGGCGACCGCGCTTGCGAGGACAAGATCAAAGAGCAGTTTCAGGCGACCTCGCGCAACATGCCGTTTGACCAGTCGACTTTGGGCAAAACCTGCGTCTGCTGCGGCAAGAAAGCCAAGCACAAGATCTACTTCGGCAAAGCCTATTAAAATTTCGATCGTTCCGCATAGAAAAAAGTCACGCGTAAAAAACGTGACTTTTTTTATGTGGGTTGTTGCTGTGCCTTTCTTTACTCTGATTCTTATCCCTCTTCGGTGTCGCTCGGCAAGGCGTCGCCGGTGGTGTCGACAAGCGATTCTTCTTGCACTTTGGCGTTGCCGTGGCGGACAAAGAACATGGTCATAAAGGCGAGCGCGGAGAATATCAGCGCATACGGCAACAGGCCTTCGGGCGCGATATAGTCCATGACCGCGCCGGCTAAGATCGGCGTGACGATCTGCGCGCAGGAAACGAACGTATAGTACAGCCCCGTATAGACGCCGGTCGTCTCTTTGGTGGCCAGTTCGACGCTCATGACGAACGAATGCACGTTGATCGTCGCCCAGCCGCCGCCGACTAAGATGAACGTCGGATACATGGCGATCTTGACGGCCTCGATACTTGCCGAAAATATCAGTACCGTGGCGAACGCAAAGCCCAAGATTAGCATACCGACGCCGATCAAAACGGTGTTCTTGCGGCCGATCTTTTTGCCGATGATACTGGCCGGCACGAACATGATAAATGCGGCGGCGTTGGCGACGAGCAGCGGCATGGTGAACTCGATGCCCAAAATGCGGGTCGAGAACACCGAAAAGTGCGTCGTCACCGCATTATAGGCCATGTACCATAAAAAGACCGAACTCAAGATGAGTATGAGGCTGATTTTCTGCGAGCGGTCGAGCGCGCCGAACACCTTGCGCTTTGTCGCAAAATCGGCGTCCTCGGGGTCGTCGGCGTCCTCGTCCTCGGATATGCCCAAACTTTTGAGCGTCTCCAGTTTCTCCTCGACGAACTTATTTTCGCGTACCTTAAAGAGCATCACCACAGTCGCCGCCAACATAAAGCAAGCGATCAGCGATATGATCAGCCAGTTGTTGCCGACGATGTACTTGACGCCTTCGCGCGTTTCGTACTTGAGTAAGAACTGCATCAAAAGCAGGGTAATGACGCCGCCGACCGTACCCATGATATTGATGACGGTATTGCCCTGCGAACGGATCTGCTTTGGCGTCACGTCGGGCATGAGCGCGACGGCCGGCGTGCGGTACAGGCACATAAACACCAGCATGAACGCGGCGGCGGTCAACATCAACCACAGCAACCGCTCGTTGTGCGCGAAGTTGACGAGCAGCAGCGTCATGGCGGCCAACGTCGAACCGCACACGATGAACGGCATACGGCGACCGAACTTCGACCGCAGTTTCATCGGGAATCGGTCGGACATAAGTCCCATGAACGGCAATAGCACGAGCGCCAAAATGTTGTCGAGCGCCATGACAAAGCCGATCAGCGTTTGCGACAGGTCGAAGTCCTTTAAAAACAGCGGCATCAGGCTGTCGTACACTTGCCAAAACATCGTAATGGTAAAGAACGCCAGTCCCACCAAAACGGTGCGGCCGATATTGAGTTTGAGTTTCTCCGTCATAGTTATGACCATGACCTCCTTGTCACAAAACGCTTTTGAAAGTACAGTCGCGCGTCAGACGGGCAACAGGCGGCAAGTCGCCGACGGGATTGTACACCCCCGTACATGACCGAGGCGACTTGCCGCACGTAGCCCGTATCACGCGATGAATGTACTTTCAAACTTCCACCTTTTAGGCAAAAAATTAGTTTCTTTCTACCAGTATACCACAAAGTCGGGCGTTTGTAAATACTTTTTGCAAATTTTGCCTATGACAAAAACCCGAAACACCGGATCGGTTTCGGGTTTTTGCCCGGGGCTTTGTAGGCGCGTCAGAGCTGTCGCACGACGTAGCCGTTGACGTTCAGTTCAAACGTGCCGGCGTAATACGCATTGGGATAGATGCCGAGTACACGGTTTGCCGCGGTCAGTTGCGACGCCTCGATGCGCACGCTCAAACCGCAGCCTACCCCGGCTTCCTGCGGCGTGTTGATCAGCGTACAGGATACGCCGTTGCGGTAGAGATCGTCGCGAAACCGCAAGGCCGCATTGCGCGACCGGAATGAAAAAATGTATCGCATAGCCTTCATCCTTTGCTTTTTTGCCTTTTTGTCGAATCTTACCGATTCGACGGGCATATTGTAGTAGTGCGGGCGCTCCTATACGAGGGCGTATTCGCTTCGGTATCGGAGGTTTTCCCCTACCAGTATATGAAAGCATTTCGGGACGGTGAACGATGATTTATCTGGACAATTCGGCAACTACGGCATACAAACCCAAAGCGGTCATTCGCGCGGCGGCCAACGCGCTCGAATATTTGAGCGCCAATCCCGGCCGCAGCGGGCATTCGGCCAGTCTCAAGGCCGGCATGTTGGTGTATCGGGCGCGGCAGCATATGGCCGCATTTTTAGGCGGACAGCCCGACAATGTGCTGTTTACCGGCGGCTGCACCGACGCGCTCAACTTAGGCATATTAGGTACGGTACGCAAGGGCGGTCATGTGGTGACAACGGCGTTTGAACACAATTCGGTGCTGCGGCCGCTGTTTGAACTAAAGCGCGAGGACATCATACGACTGACCGTCGTGCCGCCCCGCGATGACGGGCTGATCCACGTCGAGGACGTGCGCGCGGCGTTGGAGAGCGACACCTATTTGGTAGCGGCCGGGCATATCGGCAACGTGACCGGCGCGGTTACAGACGTTGCGGCGATCGGACAGATCGCGCACAAATACAACGCCATGCTGCTTGTAGACGGCGCGCAAAGCGTCGGCTATACGGCGGTCAACGTCGAAGAGTTAAACGCCGATATGCTGGCGGTGGCGCCGCACAAAGGGCTGCACGCAGCGATGGGCGTGGGCATTCTGTACGCCGGTATGCGCGTACCGCTTACCCCTGTGCGCTACGGCGGCACGGGTACGCTGTCGTCGAGCGTGTACCAACCGCACGACCGCCCCGAAGGGTTCGAGTCGGGGACGCTGCCGCTGCCGGCGATCGCCACGCTGATCCCCGCGATCGACTGGGTAACCGAACACAGCCAAGACCTGCGCAGCCGCATTCAGTCGGTGACCGACTACGTACTCGAGGAATTGAAAAAAATCGAGGGCGTCACCGTCTACACGCCGGCGGTACACGGCGGTATTGCCGCGCTCAATATCCGCGACTATGCGTCCGACCACGTGGCCGACATTTTAAGCAGCGAATACGACATTGCCGTCCGCAGCGGCTTACACTGCGCGCCGCTGGCGCATAAGGCGCTCGGCACCGAAAAGCGCGGCATCGTGCGCGCCTCGTTCGGATACGAGACGACGTTCGCACAGGCCGATATGTTTTTGCGCGCCGTGCGGGAAATCGCGTCATAGGCGGCTACAGGGTCGAAAAATCGATCAAGCCGGCGCCGCACGTATCGGCGTCGCAGTCGAGCGGTCGGCAGGCTTTCAATAAAGTTGCCTTGACTGCGTCGGGCGTATAGTCGGGGTGCGACTCAAACACTAATGCGGCCGCGGCGGACACCTGCGGCGCGGCCATACTGGTGCCGGACTGCGGCGCATACGGGTCGGCGGCGGGAATAACGTCGACGGCCGGGGCGAGCAGGTCGGGCTTATGAAACAGTCCGGCCGGACCGCGCGACGAAAAATCGGCCGCGCCCAAACCTTCGGCACCGCCTACGGTGATGATCTTCGGACTGACGGCCGGCGACAGAATCGTCCCGCCTTTCGGGCCTAAGTTGCCGGCGCTCGCCACCACCGCGACGCCCGCGTCCCAAAGCGCTTCGGCGCCTAGGACAAGCGGATCGTTACGGCTTTCGGGCACGGCGCCGAACGAGAGGTTAAGCACACGGATATTGTATTTTTTGCGGTTGGAATAGATCCATTGCATGGCCTCTAAGATACGGAACGCACTGCCCTCGCCGTCGGCGCCGATCGCTTTTAGCGCAACGATGTCGGCCGCATACGCGCCGCCGCGCACTGCGCCGCACGTCAAAAGCCCGCTGCCGGCCAATATGCCGGTTACGGCCGTGCCGTGTCCGTTGTCGTCATACGGCGACGTTTTTCCTTCGACAAAATCGACGAACGCGCGAATGCGATTTCGCCCTAAGGTAAACTCGAGGCGCGGCTCGAGTCCGGTATCGATGACGGCCACCGTCACCCCTTTGCCGCCGTGCGTGCCGTTCAGCGGCGCCGTGCCGCCGACCTCGCTGACGCGTACCCGTCCCGAACGGACGTCGGTCGCCGTACCGCGCACGCCGACGGCCGAAATGAACGGATACACGCCGACCACGGCGCCCGCCGGCAAGGCGGCGGCTGCGCCGAACGGATCGGCCGCATACAGTATGTAGTCTTGCACGCCCTATTCGCAGCCCATCGCGTGCAACAGATCGGCCAGTTTTTCCCGCTGTTTTTCGTCGAGCATGGGAGAAACGCGCGAGGCAAACTCGAGTACTTCGCCCGGGTTGAACGTGCCGTTTCGCTTGCTTTCTTCCACCTTGTTTTGCAACTGTTTCATCAGCTCGTTTTCGTTCAGATTGCCGTACTTTTGCATGGCCTCGCTGACGATCGCCTCGTTAGAGCGCTCGTCGCCGCCCGTTCTTCTGCCGTTAAAGTTGCGCAGTTGTCGCATAAAATATGTACCTCCTATTTTTCGTACCCGATGTCAACCGTATAACGGGTAGCAAAGCGGGAAATGAATCCGTAAGGTTTTGGCGGCAAATTCGAGCCGCTAATCTGCTCGATTTTGTCCGCCAAAACTGCCTTGCACCTTTCGCGGCGCAGTTTGCGGTAGATCGTGTTCCTATCGAGGTCGTCGTAGGGGTTCCTACGTCGGCCGAGATAGGGGCGCAAGATGCCGTGAAATGCGCCGCGAAAGACTTACGGGCTTCGTTTCCCGATTCGCTGTGTACTATTATGTATATGCCGGCATATATTGTATAGTGTAAAGGACGGTAAAAATTTATGGATCTCAATTCTATCCTGCCGCTGTTGATGCGCAAGGACGCCGACAAGTCGCAACTTCTTTCCGCACTGATGCCGCAGAACGAAAAGACGGGCGAAATCATGCAACTGATGAATCTGATGAACACCTCGCGCCCCAAGCCGACCGGGCTTGCGCCGATCCGCGACATTGCATCCAACGAAATTTTGGGCGCGCTTTTAAAATATTTTTCGCGTCCGCAAAATACACGCTCGCATACATAAACACGGTAAATAAAAAACCGCGCCTTTCCCGTCATTCGGAAAGGCGCGGTTTTTTATTTTATCTTAGATTTTTTGTTTACGCTTTGGCAACAGCTTTGGCGACCGCCTCCGACACGCTTTTGTCGAGCGCACTCGGAATAATGTTGTCGCGCGTCAGCTCCCCTTCGGGTACCAGTGCGGCAAGCGCCGCCGCTGCGCGTAACTTCATGTCGTCGGTAATGCGCTTGACGCGCGCGTCGAGCGCGCCGCGGAAGATCCCCGGGAACGCCAACACGTTGTTAATCTGGTTGGGAAAGTCGCTGCGTCCCGATCCCGCGATGAACGCGCCGGCTCGTATTGCCTCGTCGGGATAAATTTCCGGCACCGGATTGGCCATACCGAACACGATACTTTTTTCGGCCATGCTCTTTATCATTTCGGGCTTGACGATCCCGCCGGCCGACACGCCGATAAATACGTCGGCGCCCGCCATGGCCTCATGTAAGCCGCCGCGCACGTTGCGCGGGTTGGTCATTTCGGCCAGTTCGGTTTTCGCCCAATCCATGCCCGGTTTGCCCGGATACAGAATACCGTCGAAGTCGACCATTACGAGGTCGCGCACGCCCGCCTTTAACAGCAATTTGGCGATCGCCGTCCCTGCCGCGCCCGGTCCGCTCATCGCAACCTTGACAGCGTCGATCCGTTTCCCGGCCAGTTTCAACGCATTGTACAGAGCGGCCAGTACGACGACTGCCGTACCGTGCTGATCGTCGTGAAATACGGGAATGTCCAGTTCTTCGATCAAGCGCCGTTCGATCTCGAAGCAACGCGGCGCGGAGATGTCCTCTAAATTGATGCCGCCGAAACCGGGCGCGATCGCCTTGACGGTAGAAACGATCTCGTCGGTGTCCTGCGTAGCGAGGCAGATCGGGAATGCGTCGACATCGCCGAACGCCTTAAACAGCGCGCATTTGCCTTCCATGACCGGCATACCGGCCAAGCCCCCGATATTTCCCAGTCCCAACACCGCGCTGCCGTCGGTCACCACCGCGACCAGATTGCCGCGCCGTGTGTAGGTGTACGCTTGCTCCGGGTCGTCCTTGATCGCCAGGCACGGCTGCGCGACGCCCGGCGTGTAGGCGGTCGAAAGATCGTCGCGCGTCGAAAGTTCGCACCGCGGCACGATCTCGATCTTCCCCTGCCACTGTTTGTGCCGCTTGAGGCTTTCGGCTTTTACGTCCATTTCGGTTACTCCTTTGTTACAAATCATTTTCGAAAGCGCCGCCCGCTTCCCGCGATGTCCCTCTCTGTGAAAGCACAGTCGCGCGTCAGACGGGCAACAGTTGGTAAGTCGGCGACGGGCGCGTAGTTCTTCCTACGCAACCCGAGCCGAATTGCCAAACGTAGCCCGTATCACGCGATGACTGTGCTTTCACACGTCGTTGAGCTTGTACATCAAGTGGATCAAGCGGAATGTGAACGCGTCGTTGAACTGGCGGATATTCAGCCCCGTCGCCTTTTCGATCTTATCGAGGCGATAGATCAACGTGTTGCGGTGCATGTACATGCTGCGGCTTGTCTCGGAAATATTGAGCGAGTTTTTCATAAACATTTCGGCTGTCGTCATCAGTTCCTCGTCGGCGAGCACCGCGCGGAAACTGTCGTCGATCAGAGACGAGGCATAGCGCGCAAACGTGTCTGTCTTGACTTCGGCCAGCATTTTGACGAGCGCATATTCCTTGTACGAATACACGTCGGACGACGGGTCGACCAGTTGCCCGTAACGGCAGGCAAACACGGCGTGCGAATAGGCCGGCTCGAGCTGCTCGAACGAATGCACGGCGTCGCCGATACAGATCTTGATCGGAAACGGCAACTCTTCGGACAGATTGTCGCGCAAGACGTTTGCGAACTCGTTGGCCGACTGGTATTCGTCGTCGGCCGAACAGGCGCGCGCATAGGCGATCGTGCCGCCGTCCATTTTGACCAAAACGTCGTTTTCTTCCTTGAACGCTTGCATGAACGACAATAGCGCGGGCAGCTTATTCGGCGGACAAAACAGCGCCATCATGTAATAGTCGGCCTGTCGGAAATTGCTTTTGAGCGCCAAGATCTGCGTTTCGGTCGCCTCACCGCACAGTAGTAAGCGCATACGCTCGTTGTCGTCGACGGTGTGCGCCAACTCGTTTTCGATCAGCCGCGCCGCCAAACGCGCGCAGATCAGACCGACTTCGCCGCAACCGACGATCGCGCCGATACGGATCGGCCGCGTCTGCACGGCAAAATAGGTGACGTTATTCGCCTCGTCGCATATAGGCAGTGCGGCCAGTTCCTTTTCGGAAAACAGCCGAAAAGGAGCAGGCTCGCCCGTCGCGCCTTCCAGTTGGCCGCCCATATCGAACAGCGTTACGTCTGCGCCCGTCGCGGCCGCGATCGGCTGAATTGTATAGTCCAACTTCGGCATACCGTTTTATGCGAGCGCTTGCGTAAGGTCGGCGATAATGTCGGCCGCGCTCTCGATCCCCACCGACAGCCGCATGGTGCCGGGCTTGATGCCGGCGGCGACCAACTCCGCATCGCTCAACTGCCTATGCGTACTTGACGCCGGGTGCAAAATGCCGCTGCGCACGTCGGCCACGTGGACGACGATCGCGATCATTTTCAGTTTGTTCATAAAGGCGACGGCCTCGTCGCGGCTCGACATTTCAAACGAGATGACGCCGCTCGCCCGTCCGCCCAAATATTTTTGCGCGCGCGCATAGTCGGCGTCACCCGATAAACCGGGATATTTGACCGAAACGATCTTCTTTTGCCCCGCCAAAAATTCGGCGACTTTTTGCGCGTTCTCGCTGTGTCGCTGCATTCTCAAATGCAATGTCTCCAGTCCCATATTGGTCAAAAACGCATTCATCGGCGAAGGAGCAAACCCCATATCGCGCATCAGTTGCACGCGCGCCTTGACGATATACGCCGCTTTGCCGAACGTTTCGGTGTACGAAAGCCCGTGATAGCTTGGGTCGGGTCGGCTCAATCCCGTATACCCCGCGCCCGCCCAGTCGAACGTGCCGCCGTCGACCACGATCCCGCCGAGCGCGACGGCATGGCCGTCGATGTATTTGGACGTCGAGTGTACGACAATATCGGCGCCGTACTCGAACGGGCGGCAAATGGCCGGCGTAGCGAACGTATTGTCGACGATCAGCGGCAGTTTATGCTTGTGCGCGACGTTTGCGACCGCTTCTATGTCCAACACCGTCAAAGCGGGGTTTGCGATCGTCTCGCCGAAAATCGCTTTTGTATTCGGGCGAATGGCCGCCTCGAGCGCGGCCAAATCGTTGGGATCGACAAAGGTCGTCTCGATGCCCAGCTTTTTGAGCGTTACGTTAAACAGATTGAACGTACCGCCGTAAATGTTGGCCGCCGAAACGATGTGATCGCCCGCGCCGGCAATGTTGAGAATGGCAACCATACTGGCCGCCTGTCCTGCCGACGTGTACATGGCGCCCACGCCGCCCTCGAGATCGGCGACTTTGTTTTCGAGCGCCGCCGTCGTCGGATTGGCGAGCCGCGTGTAAAAAAATCCGTCGGCTTTCAAGTCGAACAGGTCGCCCACCGTGTCGGCCGAATCGTATTTAAATGTCGTGCTTTGCGCAATCGGCACGACGCGCGGCTGCCCGTTGGTCGGCGCGTAGCCGCTCTGCACGCATTTGGTATCTATTTCTGCCATTTGTCTATTCTCCTTCTGTCAGCGCTCGTTTGCCCGGTTTTCGCGCGTGTTACTGCAACCGCACGACCCAACCGAACGGATCTTCGCGCTTGCCGGTCTGAATACCGGTCAACTCGTCGTACACCGAACGGGTGATCTCGCCCATTTTGCCGCCGCCGACGAGGTAGTCTTTGTCGCCGTAGCCGATCGTGCCGACCGGCGAGATGACGGCGGCCGTACCCGTGCCGAATACCTCGGTCAGCTTGCCGTTTTTCGCGCCCTCGATAATATCGGCGATCGCAACTTCCTTTTCCTCGACCTCGACGCCGCGGCTACGCAGCAACTCGATGACGCTGCGGCGCGTAATACCGGGCAGGATCGAGCCGAGCAGCGCCGGAGTGACGACTTTGCCGTCAAGCACGAAAAAGATATTCATCGAGCCGACTTCTTCGACGTACTTATGTTCTTTGGCGTCTAACCACATGACTTGGTCGTAGCCCAGTCCCGCCGCCTTTTCGCCGGCTTTTAAGGACGCGGCATAGTTGCCGACCACTTTATGGTGTCCGGTGCCGCCGCGCGCCGCGCGCACGTAATGTTCTTCGACGTACAGCTTGACCGGCTCTAATCCGTGCGCGTAATATGCGCCGGACGGACTCAAAATAATAAAGAAAATGTAGTCGTGCGCCGCATGTACGCCGAGCGCGGTCTCGGTCGCGATCACCGTCGGGCGGATATACAGCGACTCGCCCTCGCCGGTCGGGATCCAATCCTTTTCCAAAAGCACCAACTGCTTCAATGCGTCCAACACGAAATCGACGTCGATCGGCGGTATGCAAATGCGCGCGTCCGACTCGTTCATGCGCTCGAAGTTGTTGCGCGGACGGAACAGGCGAATTTCGCCCTTGTCGTTCTTGTACGCTTTAGTCCCCTCGAATACGGCCTGTCCGTAGTGGAATACCGACGTCGACGGGTCGAGCGTGAACGGCGCATACGGCTGAATACGCGCGTTGCCCCACTGTCCGTTGTGATACTCCATCACGAACATGTGATCGGTAAAAATTTTGCCGAATCCCAATTTGCCTTGCGGTTTCTGTTTGGGGGTCTTTGTCTTGATGATCTCGAGTTCCATATGTTCACTTCCTTAAGAAAATGTATTTCGATGTAAAAGTCAGTCGATACACACAAACCGCTTGCCTTTGTGTTCGACCGTCGCGCGGCCGGCCGTTACTTCAGCCACCGCTTGCGGCAAGTTTTCCGTTCCGTACACCTGTAGGCATACGGTACTATTATACTCGATCGCGTCGATTTTGCATAGCAAATGAGACGGTATTTTTTTGATTTTATTACACCCGGCGAAATCGGTCGCGATCTCGTAGGCGTCCGCCTCGCGGTACACCGTCTCGCCCGCCGCCCGCACGGCCGCCGCCGCGCAACCGCTGTACGCCCGCGTCAAGCCGCCCGCGCCCAACTTGATCCCGCCGAACCAACGCACAACGGCAATCAGAGAACAGCGCAAGCCGTTGTTTTTGACGACCTCGAGAATGGGCATACCGGCCGTTCCCGACGGCTCGCCGTCGTCGGAAAAGCGGTGTATCGCGCCGGCCGGATCGGCTACATAGCCGTAGCAAACGTGCGTCGCGTCGGCGTGCCGATCCCGCAGTTCCCGAATAAACGCCTGTGCCTCCGCCTCGTCGGCAATCGGCCGCGTGTACGCGAGAAAGACCGATTTTTCGATCGTCGTGCGCGTCTCGCCCGCCTTGACTGCGCGGTATTCCCTCATTGCAACGTGACTCGTATATGGATCTTTTTGCCCTTATGCAAGACAAATTCGTTGCCCACGCGCAACGTCGCGGGGGTAGCATTCACGTCGGTCACTTTGGTTTCGTTGAGTTTGACGCCGCCGCCCTCGATCAGCCGCCGCGCCTCGCTCTTGGTTTTGGCGACACCGGCTAATACCATAATATCGGGTACGGGCGTATCGACGCCGGCAGAAACGACCGCTTGCGGCATGTGTTCGGCGTCGCCCGAAAACGCCGAAAGCGCCTCTTGCTGCGCCTTGTCCGCCTCTGTCTCGCCGTGTACCAGTTTCGTCACCTCGTAGGCCAAACGCTTTTTGGCCTCGTTCATGCGCTCGTCGCGGTACTGCGTCAGCCTCTCGATTTCGTCCAGCTCCATGAACGTCAACAGCTTCATGCACTCGGCGACTTTGATGTCCTCGACGTTGCGGAAGTACTGATAGAACTCGTACGGCGTCGTTTTCTCCGCGTCCAGCCACAGCGCGCCTTTGGCGGTCTTGCCCATTTTGCGGCCGTCGGACGTTTCCAAAAGCGTGAACGTCATCGCGTAGGCGTCGACGCCGTCCTTGCGGCGAATGAGGTCGGCACCGGCCAAAATGTTGCTCCACTGGTCGTTGCCGCCGCACTCCAGTTTGACGCCGCGCTGCTTATACAAGACGTAGAAATCATACGCTTGCATCAACATGTAGTTGAACTCGAGGAACGAAAGCCCTTTCTCGAGACGCTGCTTGTAGCAGTCGGCCGTCAGCATCTTGTTGACCGAGAACATCGGGCCGAACTCGCGCAAAAAGTCAATGTAGTTAAGTCCCAACAGCCAGTCGCCGTTGTTGACCATGACGGCGGCGTTTTCGCCCTCGAAACGGATAAAGCGCGCCATTTGCTTTCTGAACGCCTCGCAGTTGTGCGCGATCGTCTCTTTGGTCATCATCGAGCGCATATCGGTGCGTCCCGACGGGTCGCCGATCATCGCCGTGCCGCCGCCGATCAACGCGATCGGCTTATGCCCGGCGCGTTGCATGTGCGCCATCGCCATAATGGGAATGTAATGCCCGATGTGCAGACTGTCGGCCGTCGGGTCGAATCCGACATAGAACGGGACGCTTTCACTGTCCAACAGCTTGCGCAGATCGTCCTCGTACACCGTCTGCTTGATAAATCCTCTTTCGTATAAAATATCGAGTGCGTTTTTCATGTTATTTTACCTCACTTAGTTTCTTTTTCAATAAATCTCCCAAAGCATGGATCCCTTTGTCGATCTGTTCGGGGTCGGCGTTGGAATAGTTGAGCCGTATGGTGTTCAGCCCGCTGCCGTCGGCATAGAATACTTGGCCTTGGATATAGGCGACGTTACATTCGAGCGCGGCCGGCAACAGCTTAACCGTGTCGACGCCGGCGGGCAGTTCGCCCCAGATGAACAGACCTCCGTCGGGGTCGGTGTGTCGAAATTCCGCAGGCATATATTTTTCGATCGCGTCGATCATCGCCGTTTTGCGGCGCAGATAGAGCGGCAAACTTTTTTCGATGTTGGGCGTCAAATATCCTTTTTCGAGATACTTCTCGACGATCTTCTGCGCCAAGTTGGACGTGTGCAAATCGGTGCCCTGCTTGCCGATTGCCATTTTACGAAGGATCGCTTTGTCGCCGACCGCAACGCCGACGCGCAAGCCCGGCGAGATGATTTTGGAAAAGCTGGATATGTACACCACGTTGTTGTCCGCATCGAAACTTTTGAGCGACGGCACCGCCTTGCCCGAAAACCGCAACTTGCCGTAAGGGTCGTCCTCGAGTACTATAACGCCGTATTTGGCGGTCAATTTCGCAATCGCTTTGCGGTTTTCTTCGGTGTACGTGCGCCCGGTCGGGTTGGAGAACGTCGGCACAACGTACAGCAGTTTCGGCTTGTATGCAACGATCTTTTTCTCCAGATCGTCGAGGTCGAGGCCTTCGGCACAGGCTTTGACGCCGACGGCGCGCCCCTCGTAGGAATCGATGATCGGCAACACCGCCAAATAGGTCGGATCTTCGACCAACACGACGTCGCCCTTATTCAGCAGCGCCTTGCTCAATAGATCGATGCCCTGCTGTCCGCCGCTGATGACCAGCGTGTTATCGGTGTCGATCCCGGTAATCCCGACGTCTCGCACATACTCGACCAGCCGCTGCCGCAGCGACAAAAAGCCTTCGGTCGTGCCGTACTGCAACAGCGAAACGTCGGCCGACGCCAACAGTTCTTGCGTGATGTCGGCAATCTCTTTTAACGGTAAACACTCTTTGGCCGGTAAGCCGCCCGCAAAGGAAATGATCTCCGGGCGGCTGAGCAGTTTAAAAATCTCGCGGGTTGCCGTTCCGTTCATGTTGGCCATTCTGTCGGCAAATTTCGGTTGCATAATGTAAACTCTCCTTGATGCTATAAATACGATTTGGGCGGCAACAGTCGCACGGTCAGCCAGGTCGCAAGACCTACCACCACGCCGGCCGCCACGCTTGCGATCAGCATGAGCGGCAGCACACCCATGATATTGACACCGGTGATCAGGCTCGCCACACCGAGTTGCACGGCGTTGAACACGACGGCGCTCAATAGCGAAATGCTCATGATACTGATATGCGGGAACAATAAACAATACAGCGCGGCGGTCACCGCGAACGCCGCCAGTCCCGCCGGCAACGAGTACATGAGCGATGCGATATTGCCCGAAAACAGCGCGCCTAAGAAACATTTACTCAGTAGCACGATCAGCGCGTCGCCGTAGCCTAAGAGAATGAGCGCGGTGAACACGACGGCATTCGCAAGCCCCAACTTGGCCCCGGGCGCGAACGTGAACAGCGGCGGGAATGCGGCCTCGATGAGGAAAGCGATGAGCGCGATCGCGGTAAACAGCGCGATTCTTGTCAAACGTTTGGTCGTCATTTCTGTCCGGTACTCCCGTTGATCGCCCCGTCGGCGCGAATGGTGACGGTCACGCGATTCGGCAGGCAAACGATACTCTGATTTTCGTGTCGTATGCGGCCGGTATGCTCGCACACCTTGTCCGGGCAGGCGGGCGCGGTGACGTAGACGCTGCCGCCCTCGATGACAACCGTCAGCGTCTCCAGTTCTACCGTGCGATCGGCGTCGAGCGGATAGACGGCGGAAAAGCCGGGCGCTACGATTTCGACAGACGCGCCTTTACGGCGGTACGCGCCCCACACGACCAAAACGGTCAAGGCGATCGCCGCGGCGAACACGATGAGATCGCTCCACCCGAACGGCTTACTGCGCCGCGCTGCCTCCAGCTTTACGCGGTCCACTCGATTTCCGTATACGCCTTATAGCCCGTATACGCCTCCGTGTAGGCCAGCTCGACACCGCTACGCGCAAACCGTCCGTCGTCGGTTAACAGCAAGGCGCTATAGCCCGTTTTGCTTAAAAACCGCATACCCTCGTCTATGCCCATGACGCTGACCGCCGTCGCATAAGCGTCGCACAGCAGACTCGATTCGCCGACGACCGTCGCCGAAATGATGTGCGCGCCGGTGTTGACATAGCGTTCGCCGTCGTAGGCAACGCCGACGGGCAACCCGTCGCGGCCGATGATGTGCGGCACAGCCAAACCGTTTTGATAAAAATAGTATCGCTCGTAGTCGCCGCTCGTCACAATGCTCGTGTCTCCGGCATGGTGCAACACCGTCACATAGTCGCGCACAAAAGCCGGGCGCGGGCGCGGGTCGGTCACGCCGACGTACCAGTCCTCGTCGCGACCCTTTCGGTCGTTGAAATATTTTCCGACCAAATACAGATTGCCGCTGACGTCGATGCGCGCCGACAGCCCGAACTTGCGGGCGATCTCGGCGCAGCGGTCGGCCGCCCAGCCTTTGGCAACCGCGCCCAGATCGATCTCGACAGGCGCGTTTTTGGTCAACGTATAGCCGCCGTCGGTCTCGGTCAGCGTCCAACTGTCCGGCGTGGCGGTTTTAAGCGCCGATTGCACCGAATCATAGTCCGGAAGCGTCTCCGGCGAAGGGTACGGCTCTTGCCCGAACAGCGGCGTGTAGCGGTGTATGCTTTCGGCGTCGACGTGCCACAGTTTGGACAGCGGCAGCAACGCGACGTTGAACGCGCCGAAAGTCTCACGAAACAGCGTTTCGGCCTTACGCAAAAGCGTATAGCACGTCTCGCCGACGGCCACCGTTTCTCCTACGGCCGCGGCGTTAAAGAGGCCGATCTCGCTGTCCGGGTTCGTCGCGTCGGCGCAAACCGCCAAATCGTCGAACAGCGCGAACATTTCTTCGGCCGCGGCTTGCGCATTTCGCCCGTACAGGCGAACGCCGACGGAAATATCGCTGTCGAACACGACGCGACTGTCCTCGTAGACCGACCGACAGCCCGCTAAGGAACTTATAAGCAGTATACACAGCGCTATGGCGATCGGTCGTTTCAAACAGGCACCTCTATATGCGGATTCGTCTATATTACTTTCTTACAAAGATCAGGCCGATCGTTTCCGGCCCGCAGTGACAGCCGACGACCGGGCCGACCGGTTGCATCCAAATTTCAACGCCCGGATGCTTTTCCCCGATCAGGTCGGCGACGTACTGCGCGTCCTCGTCGGCGTCGGCGTTCATGATAACGGCCGGATAGCTTTCGTCGATCTCGCCCTCGTCCATAAACTCGACCAACCGATGTAGCGACTTCTTTCTGCCCTTGACCTTTTCGGTGTTGACGAGCGCGCCGTCGGCATTCGTCATGATGATCGGCTTGAGGTTAAACAGCGTCCCCATCGCCGCCTTGAACGACGACAGCCGCCCGCCGCGCTTGAGATACTCGAGGTCGGCGACGGTGAAATAGCACGCCACTTTTTTGCGCAGATCCTCGACGTAGCGGACGACTTCGGCATCGGACGCGCCCGCGTTATGCTTAATCGCCGCATGATAGGCCACCATACCCGCGCCCATACTGATCCCGTATGTATCGACGGTGGTGATCGTGCGGGTCGGATACTTCTCTTTCAGCTCGTCGATCGCCGTTTGCATGGCGGCGAACGTGCCGCTCATGGCGTGGGAGAACGTCACATATAAAATGTCCTCGCCGGCGGCCAGCACCGGCTCGAAATACTGCATATAGTCATAGCTGTTCAACGCTTGCGTTTTAACGACCGCACCGGCGCGCATCCCGTCGAAAAACGCTTTGGTATCGGTGTTCTCGCCCAGGTCGTAAAAATGCTCTTCGCCGTTGACCGTGTAGGGCATTCGGATCAGCGTCGCGCCCAGATCTTTGAATCGCGCGAACGGGATCTCGCTGTTACTGTCACAAAAATATCTGCTCACGGTAAATGTCCTTCCTTATCTTTTTGCCTCGATCGGATTCCCAAACTTGATTACTTTTTATTATACTACACCGAACGCGAAAAAAGCAAGCGATTTACCCAACCGATTGTTTTCGCCGTCCTCTTTTTAAGCCCGTTTTCGCTCACGCTTGTACGGCGCGGCTTTTTTGGCGGTCTTTTTGGTCGCCTCGACGCTACGGCTCAACGCTTCCATTAAGTCGAGCGCGTGCGGCGGCGGCGCCTCGTCGGGCGTTGCGATCTCGCGGCCGGCCACTTTGTCTGCGATCGCTTTTTCCACCCGCGCGCGGTAGCCGTCGGTATAGGCTTGCGCGTCGAAGCGCCCGGTCATGTTGTCGATCAGCGTTTTGGCCAAGGTCATTTCCTTTTCGTCCGGCGTCGTCGCCGCGGCCGCTGCGTTGACGGCCACCTCGTCGGCAAAGTGTAACGTGTTCAATCGCATTTTACCGCCTGAAGCAAACAGCGCGACGACCGCCTCTTTGGTCCCCAGTACCGTTTTGGCAATGCCGACCGTCTTTTCCTGCTGCATGGCGCCGACCAACAGTGCAAACGCTTTTTCGCCGCCCGTCGGCGCAACATAGTAGGCCTTGTCGTACAGAACGGGGTCGATGTCGGCGATCGGCACAAACTGTTCGATCTCGATCGTCTTGTCTTTTTCCGACTTGAGTTTTTCAAAATCCTCGTCCTCGAACACGACGTACTTGCCCTTTTCGTATTCGTAGCCTTTGACAATCTCGTCGTTTTCGATCTCGCCCACCCCCGGCACCGTTTTTACGTATCGCACGCGCTTATGCGTTTCCTTATGCAACAGATTGAAACCGATGTCGCGGCTTTTGACGGCCGGCGTCAGCGAAACCGGAATATACACCAGTCCGAACGCGATCGATGTTTTGATCGGCATACTACCCACCTCCGCGGTTAGTATGCTTCTTCTACCGGGATAGTATGTCGTGTAATGCCGCTTTCCACTGCGCGTCAACGTCCTTGACGCTTGCATTGAGCGGGCTGGTCGACGGCAGATACAGCGGACGAACCGCGTTGAACTTGCGGCAATATTTTTCCGACGCGCGGCCGTTACACACGACGGCGCGGATATGCGGATACGTTTTCAGCAGTCCGTCGACGTCGTTGCCGATGACGTCGGTCATCGTCGCGTCGAGCGAGCCGGTGCGCCTACAGACGGCCGCCGCGTCCCAAAGGGCGATACCGTTTACGCGGCACAGCGCAATGCGGTCGGCATAGTCGGTCGAATAGGATTGCGAAAAAAAATCGAACAGAATGTGCCAAAAGCGGTTGCGCGGGTGCGCGTAATACTGGGCGGCGGCAAGCGAGACGCGCCCGGGCATCGAGCCGAGAATAAGCAGGCGGCTGTTCGTGTCGACGATCGGTTGCAAGGAATGTAGCAGCATATGTAGAGTATACACCGATCGCGGCAAAAAGTCTACAGTTCGTCGGCACATTTTCACGTGCGCGCGCATATATAATGGAGTGAATGCTTTAAAACAAAATCCGATCGGCGTGTTCGACAGCGGCGTCGGCGGGCTGACTACGCTCGAAACCCTGCAACAGCTTCTCCCGCAAGAAAACTTCCTCTATGCGGCCGACTTCTCCCACGCGCCTTACGGCACCAAATCGCGGGACGAGATCATCGTGCGGGCAGAGGCTTGCGCCATGCGTTTGATCGCCGAAGGCGCCAAAGCGATCGTAGCGGCGTGCAACACGGCTACGGCCGCCGGGATCGAAACGCTGCGCGCGCAGTTCGACATGCCGATCGTCGGCGCGGAGCCGGCTTTAAAACCGGCTTGCGAAGCGCCGAACGTCCGCAGCGTACTGGTCATGCTGACCCCTGCGGCCGCCGCGCAACCGAAATTTCGCGCGCTGACGGCCGAATTTCCCAACGTCGACATTCGGCTTTTGACCGTGCCGACGCTGGCCGCCGACGTCGAAAGCCGCATACACGACCGCGACGCCCTGCGCGCGCTGACGTTCCGCACGCTCGAAGGCGCGCCCCGCTGCGACGCCGTCGTTTTGGGGTGTACGCATTACGTATACTTGCGCGCTTTTGTCGAAGAGTTTTTCGAGACCGTGCCGGTATTCGACGGCAACGTCGGCATTGCGCGGCGCGTGCGCACGTTGCTCGATCGGCGCGCGCTGTTAAACGACGACGGCCGCGGCCGCGTGCGCTTTCTCGCGCTGTAACGGGCAACTCTATCCGACGAACACGGCGTTGAGCGCGGCAGCGATCACTTCGGCGCAGTCGTCGACCAAAACGTCGATGTCTTTGGGTGTAACGATCAAGCCGTCGACCGCCGCGGGATCGCCGCCCGCTTCGGCAACGATCGTCGAGGCGTACACGACGAGCGGCACGCCGATCGACAACACCGGCACGCCCAGCGTATCGCGGTCGAGCCGCGTGCGGTGGTTGGCCACCCCGCTGCCCGGGGTGATCCCGGTGTCGGTAAACTGAAACGCCGCGGCCAGTCGCGCAGTCGCCGACGATGCCAAGCTGTCGATCGCTACCACCAAATCGGGGCGGACGCGGGCGGCTGTACCGGCGACAATGTCGGCGCTCTCGATCCCCGTAGCGCCCAGTACGTTGGGCGTGATCGCGCACAGCTCGCTGTCGTCTACTGCCAAGTGCCGCGTGACGATCAGTCGCCGCGCGCAGCGGCTGCCCAAAGCGTCGGCGGTCATCAGCGGATTCCCGAGGCCTGCGCACAGGCATTTGTGGCTTGCGGGTTTGAGTTCCTTGAGCACATCGGCCAGCGCGCGCACGAGGCGCGGATATTCGCCGCGGTCGCCGCGCACGATGATATCGGTCTCAACGGTCGTGTAGCGCCCGGCCGGTTTTCCCAGTTTTTCGGCCAACGCAGCGTCTACGGTGATGTCGGTACGCTTGATACGCTCCCCGACTTTTTTGCTTACAGACGGCGCAAATTCGACCGCCATATCCGAATTGTACATAGATTCTCCCGACAAAACAGTACCCGACCGCACCCCACGGATACAACGGTCGATAAAGATAATAAGATTTTAGGCAAAAATTTCTGTTTTAATCACTTGCTTTTCAAATTAAACTGTGATAAAATAAGGAAGTTAGCGAAAAAACATTTAGAACAAGGAGAAAAACTGTGCCTAATATTAAGTCCGCAAAAAAGCGCGTGTTGGTCATCCGCAAAAAGAATCTCGAAAACAGAATGATCCGCACCCAAATGAACAACGCCATTAAAAAGTTCAACAACGCCATCGACACCCTCAATCTCGAGGAAGCCGACAAGCTGTTGCCCGCCACGATGTCGACCATCGATAAAGCCGTCTCCAAAGGCGTCATTCACAAGAACCAAGCCGCCAACAAAAAGTCGGCGCTTTCCAAACGTTTGTCCGATGTGAAGTCGGGCAAGCTGGTTATCAGCATCAAGAAGGACAACAAGACGATCGCCGCCGAAAAGGCGCGCGCCGCGCAGGAGGCTCGCGCCGCCATCAAAGCGGAGAACGCGCGCAAGGCCGCCGAACGCCAGGCCGCCAAGATCGAGGCGGAAAAGGCCAAGGCCGAAGCGGAGAAACCGGTTAAGAAGACCAAGGAAAAAGCCCCGAAGGCCGAAAAGGCAGAAAAAGTCGAAAAGACCGAAAAGAAAGCCCCTGCCAAGAAAACGACCAAGAAAAAAGAAGAGCCGGCTAAAGAAGCGGCTCCCGCAACCGAAGAGCCGAAAGCGGAATAATTTTTCCTTTCCGATCACGACGACCGCCGCCCACATAACGGGGCGGCGGTTTTTCTTATTCCTGCGCGGCAAAAACGCGGCGCGATGACCGTATTTTGACAAAATGCGCCCTGCCCTATTCGATTGCTTCCGTCAACGTGTTGACTTTGGCGCGCTTTTGTTGTATGCTATAGGTATGAAACTGTTGAACGACATCAATCAATCGATCGAGATCGAAAATAAATCTTCGCACGCCGACCGCCTGTTTAACGGGTTGTCGCTGACCGGCAGCCTACTGGCTTGCGCGCTGCTACTCGGCGCGCTGATCACCTATGCCGTCGACGTACAGTCGGGACTGATCGCCTTTGCTTGCGTGTTTTATCCTTTAGTCGTGTTTGAAATCGTCGCGTTCGTGTTCGGCATTCAGGAGCTGGTGCGCAATCGGTATTTCACTTCGATCCTGTCGGTGTCGCTCGCCTCGGTCGTGCTTTTAGGCACGGTCGCATTTCTGATCTTGCAAGGCGTCTATTTCGGCGGCGTCGCCGTGTTCCCGTTTTTTCATATGTGACCCGGAAATACCAAAAAGTCTCCGACAAAAAGCAGTCGGAGACTTTTTTATTTTTGCTGATACAGGCGGAGACGCCTACTCTTCATGCTCCTCGAACTCTGCGTATAGGGCGCGAATGGCGTTTTCGTAATCAGCGTCCTCGACGGCGATGATGACGTTATATTCGCTGCTGCCCTGGTCGATCATGCGGATATTGACGCCCGCCTTATAGAGGCCTTGGAAGATGCGCATCGCAGTACCCTTTTTGCTGCGCATACCGTGACCGACAACGGCGATCAGCGACAGATTGCGCACCAACTCGATGCGGTCGGGACGGCAGTCGAGCCGCAACTCCTCCAAAATCTCGTTGGTGACCGATTCGGAAGCCGCCTCGAAAATGACCGTCAGCGTGTCGATGCCGCTCGGCATATGCTCGAACGAAATGTTGTGCCGCTCGAGTACGCTCAGCACCCGCCGACCGAACCCGCATTCGTTGTTCATCATCTGCTTTTCGAGGTGTACGGCGGTAAAATTCTTTTTGCCGGCAATGCCGGTGATCGTACTCGCTCGGCGTGTATATTCGCCGCTCAAAAATTTGTTGGTGGCGACGATCATCGTACCCGGCGCTTCGGGGCGGAACGTGTTGCGCACGCGAATGGGAATATCGCTTTTGCGCACCGGAAAAATCGATTCGGGGTGCAAAACGTTTGCGCCCATGTACGACAGCTCGCGCAGTTCTCGATATGTCAGCATTTCGATGACGCGCGGATTTTCGACGATGCGCGGGTCGCAGGTCATAAAGCCGTCGACGTCCGTCCAGTTCTCGTACACGCTCGCGCCGACCGCACGCGCAACGATCGCGCCCGTCACGTCCGACCCTCCGCGCGAAAACGTTTTGATCATGCCGCCGTGCGTCTGGCCGTAAAAGCCGGGAATGACGGCGCCCTTGCCGACGCGTCGCAAGACGCGCGCAGTCAGTTCGTTGGTCAGTTCGGCATCGAACGCGCCGTCGTCGTCGAACTTGACGATGTCTTTTGCGTCAATAAACGTATAGCCCAAGTACGCGGCCATGACGATCGCGGAAAGATATTCCCCGCGCGAGGCGGCATAGTCCTCGCTCGCGCCGCCGTCGATGTCGTATGCGATCTGCTTGAAATACGGCTGTAAATCGACGTCGCAACCGAGCGCGTCGACAATATCGGTAAAGCGCTTTTCGACGCGGGCAAACGCCTTCTCGAAATCACCGCCCGCCCTGCGCGTGCGGTAGCAGTCATACAGCAGATCGGTCACTTTGGTATCGCCGGCCGCGCGCTTACCCGGCGCAGACACGACGACAAAACGCGCCAAAGAATCGGCCGCAACAATATCGCGCACTTGGCGCAAGCTGTCGGCGTTGGCCATCGACGTCCCGCCGAACTTTAAAACTTTCACTTCTCTAGTCTCCTCCGCCGCAATCGATCCGCGCGGCCTCCATGTAGTAACGTTTTTCGTCGGCTTCCCCCATCGAGAACGTTTTGCGCGGGAGAATGCCGCGCGTAGCTACATAGGGAAACAACTCCGATTTCTGAATCGCCGGCATTGCCAAGCCGATCTTGCCGGCAGCCGCGCCTTTTTTAAGTTCCGACACGCCGTGTACGTAGTCGACCGCGCCGCCGTGTTCGGCCAAATAGCGGTCGATAAATTCCTGGCTGACGCGCACCGCCTCGACCGCGTTCAAAGGGATCGAGACCTTCACCGTGCCGCGCGGGGTATACAACAGCGTATGTCCTTCGCCGGCGATCGACGCGCGGAACGCATCGATAAAACCGCCGTCCACGTCGAGTAAACGGTGGATCGGCTCGAACACCAACCCTTCGTCATAGATGTTGACCACCTCAACGAGCGCATACTCGCTGACCGGTAAACCGTCTTTTCTGCGGGCTTTCAGGCACGCTTTGGCCGTCGCCAAAGAATGATTGCCGTCGCCGACCAAAAACAGCAGCGGCTGGCCGTACTTCATTTCGGAATGCCGTTTGAGCCACTCGAAAGCGACCGTAACGGCGTCGGGATTGCTGACCGCGCTGCCTGTGATATGCCCGCCGTTCATATTGAGATCGGTGTCGTACAGCGTGTTACCTTTGCGCACCGTGCCGAACACCTTATCCGCAGGATCGTCGATCAGCAGCATGACGTGCGGCAACTCTAAAGGGGCAAACTTGCGGATCTTGACGCGCGGCGGAATGCGCTCGGCGATTGTCCCCTCCGTCGCGCGGATCAGCGCGTAATTGCCCGGCGCGTATTCGTAGTCGTCCAGTCGGATCTTGAGTACCAATCCCTTGCGCTTGCGGCCGTAAGCCGTGGTACGCTCGGTCAAAACGGGCGTGTCGATCCGACGGAAAAGCCCTGCGGCAAAATACTCGCGCATACCGGCCGCAGCCTCCCCGATACGCGTTTCGCAGTCGGGGCTGTTTATGTAACATTCGGGCAAAATCATTCTGAGCGTGCTGGGGGCATCGCCGACGAGCGCGTCCAACCGTTTCCAGTAGTTCGGGTCGGACGTGTATTGGTCGCAAGCGACGACCGCCCATTTATACAAATCGATCTTCCGATCGGGCAGCAGAATGCCCTTGTAAGAAATCGGGACCATTTACAACAGTCCCACCGATAAAACCCAAAGCCCGACCGCGGTGATGATGGCCGTCAGCTTTAAACCCCAGTTGCGGATAAATATAAAATGCAACGCGCGCGCAAAGCGATTTTTCTTTTTCTTTTCGGTATTCGGCATGACCGCGTTCCTCCCGTTCTCGTTATAAAGTCCTACACTCTGCTTTTTTTCTTTTTCTTGCCCTCTGCCGTCGCTTTCAGGCCGTAGACCTGTTCGAGCATATCGGTCAGCATGGCCGCATCGTAGTAGCGTGTCAATTCGCCGTCCATGGCGGCCGAAATAACGCCTGTCTCTTCCGACACGATAATTGTCAGCACCTTGTAATTTTCGGTCACACCGAGCGCCGCGCGGTGCCGCGTTCCCAGTTCTTTGTCCACGGTCGTGTTTTGGCTGAGCGGCAGAAAGCAGCCGGCCGCAACAATGCGGTTGCCGCGAATAAAGACCGCGCCGTCATGCAGCGGCGCCTTTGTGTTAAACAGACACTCGATCAGCGGGCAACTCAGTTTGGCGTCGAGCATGGTGCCGCTCTCGATAATGTGTGCGGGCAGCGCGGTCGGCGCGATAACGATCAACGCGCCTACGTCCTTTTTCGCCATGTTCAGCACGGCGCGCACGATGTCGTCGATCGCTTGGTGCAGTTCTTCGTCCGAACAGTCGTACTGCGTCGAGTACACTTCGTCCTTGTCTTTCGGGCTGGACAACCGCCATAAATTGCGCTTTAATTCCTGCGGGAACATCAGCACGACCGCTAAGGTCACGATGACGACCGCATAGACCGTCAGCTTGCCGACCAAGGTAAACCCAAGCGCCGACGCCGACAAAACGGTTGCCACCACCATAAAACCGATGATATACTTGATCAGACGACCGGCATTATTTCTCTTGAGAAAAGCAAACAGCACATACAACAATACGGCAATCAGCACCGTATCGATCACCGACACGGCCGTATGGTTGGTAAACTTATCAACGATGTTATTCCGGAAGTTGTTCCAAAGCGTATCCAAGGCTATCTCTTCTCCACCAATACGATTCCCTTTCATTATACATGGAAACCGTCGATTTATCAACAGTTTTGAGGCGTTTATTCAAATTTTCTCTGAAACCGCCCTCTGTTATACCCCGTTTGGGCGGCAAATTTGCCTTTTTCGCAAAACAAGTGCAAAATTTATTCATGAAATATTCATAAAGTACTTGCAAAACACCCGATAATAGTATATAATAGATATGATAGAATCGACAGGAGCGGTCAACAGAGGTCATCAAATGGCAAAAAAAGAGCCTAAGAAAAAGCCGGAAAAGCCGGCCAAACAAGATTCTAAGAAAAAGGACAAGAAGGCGCCGGCAGGCGCGCCCGCAAAAGGCGGCGTTCCGCCTGTACCCAATATGCAACTTAC
This sequence comes from Clostridia bacterium, assembly GCA_022791055.1. Taxonomy (GTDB): domain Bacteria; phylum Bacillota; class Clostridia; order Christensenellales; family Pumilibacteraceae; genus HGM11386. Next base: position 50,662 of record JAAVYI010000032.1, read on the forward strand.
GCCCGAACAGGAAGTACAGATGCAAATGGAACAGGCCATCAAGGAAAGCAACGATCCGGCTTCGCGTCTCAAAAAACTCAAAAGTCCTTTGAACGTCGGCGGGTGCCTACTCAACCTGCTGTTTTTGGTTGTGCTGACGTTCGCCCTCGTCTATCTCATTCTGTATTTCCAAGTCGACAAGTTCAACTTTGTCACCGTGACCAAGGACATGATGGAAAAGCTCGGCGTGACCGGCTTCTTCCGCGCCATCGGAAACTGGTTCAAAAATCTCTTTGCCGGCAAAGGCGGCGAAGAAGCGACCGAACTGTTGCGCATGATCTTGATGCGGTTCTAAAAATCGACTTAAAACTTATACAACAAATCCCTTCCCTGCGGCAAACGCCTGCGGGGAAGTTTTTTATTGTGTCGCAGTCGTCCGTACCCGATCGCCCTCGGTTGCGGTCGCATTCGGTATCCGTCTACGGATTTGCGACCGTACTCTTTTGCACCGATGATTCATATTTTTCGAATTTGCTTTGTTCGTATACTTGTTTTCCGATTATCGTAATGGCTTGTTTGGGACAGTTTGAAAAGCACCGATAACACATCGTACACTTGCCGTTGAAATAGACGGCATTATCCGTTACGGCTATGTTTTTCATAGGGCAAACTGCCGCGCATAGACCGCAAGCGACGCATTTTGCGGAATCTGCCTTTATGCCGCTATAATACCGCTTTGTCTTTTTTCGGAAATACAGCCTTTGCCCGAATAAGCCCGCAAGTCTGTTTACAAATCTTAAACCGTTTTTCGGATATTTCCCGTTTAACATTTGTTTAGCTGCGATTTCTATCTTTTCGTCGGCTTTCATAACGATTTTTCGGTTTTCGTCGAGCGACTTTTTCAACAGTTTAACGTCGCCTATGCAATCGGGCATTTTTATGTGCAAACCGCCTAAAACTTTCGCCCCGTACTTTTTGAAAAGTCTTGCGCCGCACCCCGCGCCGTCGCCGCTGAACAGTCCCATGGCGGCGATAATAAAAATTTTTTTACCGTTCCATAAAGTCGAATGGTTTATTATAAAATCGCCGACGATTTTCGGCAGATAGGAATAGTACACGGGATAGGCAAATACGATCGCATCGTTAGACTGTATGGCGCTTGTTGCGGTTTCGTCCTCGATAGAATATGTCATTGCATTGCCGTCAAGCAATTTCAGTAAGTATTCTAAACAATGCTTTGTATTGCCCGTGCCGCTGAAATAAACGCCTATCATTCGCTGTATCCGCCTATACACGCTTTCGACCAATTCAGCAATAACTCCGACATTTTGTCAAATTGCACGGTTGCGCCGTTCTTTAATGCACATGCAGTCGTAAGAACAGCGGACGGCGGATCGATCGTTTTTTGCAATTCCGCTTTCGATTGGATATATTTGCCCGTTTCGTAAAACCAAATCGCTTGCAAAACAAAGACCGCCGATTTATACAGCGAGCGCAGAATTTCGTCGCTTTTTTCGTGGACGAAGTTATGCACGCAAGCGTGGTATATATTGCACGCGCCTATTCGTATCGCACGCTTTACGGCTTGACGGTCTATCTTTTCGAGCAAGGTATCGAGCGTCCCTTTTATCGGCGTGGTATCGTAATAGAATTGAAACAAGTCGCTCGTTTCCCAATGCAAAAGTTCGTCCTTGCCCGAAATAAAACCGCAAATCAATTGCCTGTTCTGTAAGGTATCGAGCATATCTCTATAAGTTTTTAAGTCGTTCATTCTCAATTCGTCGAGAATAACAACCACGTCAATATCGCTTGTGTCGGTTGCCTCACCTCTGCCGTAACTACCTTGCAAGCCGATAAACCATACACGGTTTAAAAAAGTTTGCTCGACTTTTTCGGTAAAGGCTTTTATCCAAGTTTCTATATCGATCATCAATCTTTATTTCCCTTATATTCGTCTTTTACAATATCGATCGTTTTGCCGCCGATACCGAAATTTTTATCGGGCAGTTCGGTAATTGTTACGGTAAAAAATTCTTGCGGAATCTTCATGACTTCCGCAGCTGTTTCGGTTAGACGTTCTATAAGCAGCGTCTTTTGTTCGTCGGACAGTTTTCCGCTTTCGATTTTAATGTAAGGCATATTTTCTCCTTTCCGATAGGCTATTTCCGTCAATCGCTACATGTATACATTATAGCATAAAAGCAACCGTTTTTCAAGTGTTGCATAGGCGCTATTATCGTTTCGTCAACACGAAAAAACCGAGACGCCTTACGGAATCTCGGCTTTGATTTCTTGATGGATTTAGGCTGCTTACTTCCCTTCTTCCGTCGATCGGTCGGCTGCGTTCTCCGACGTTTGCGCCGCCGCCCCTGCGTCGTCGGTGGCCGCCGCCTCTGCCAAACCGTCGCGCAATGTTCTGAAATCGGGCGCCGCGCTTTCGGTGACACGGATCAAGCCGCGCCGCACCAGCGTCTCGGTCGCCGTGAACGGGACCGCGTAATTGACGGGTTCGGCCGCCGCTTTCTCCACGCCGTGTTCGGCGAACACGCGGTCGATCAGTTGCATGGCATAGGTCACGCGCCGATCGCCTTTAACGCGATACAGCAGCGGCGTATTGCCGTTTTTGCCGCGCTTGGAAAGATCCTCGACTTTATACTTCGTCCCTATAAAGGCCGCGGGATCGGCCGCAAGACACAGACAAAGCGTCTTGCCGCGAATGACGAATGCCGCAAGCGTATTGCGCCCCCGGCGGAACGACTCGCGTTTCCAACTGTCGGCCGCAGTCACATCCTTATGCGCAAGCAGATAATTTTTCAGCTTGGAATAGTAGCCTTTGAGCACATCGTCCGACTGAATGATCCGCGCCGCAAAACTGCGGTTATAGTGAATGCCTTTAGCCGCCGCCATAGCGTCCTCGCGCGCGGTGTCGGGAATGCCGCCGCCGGTGACTTTGATCAGCCGCCGCTTGATCAGCACATCGGTCGATTTGTACGGCAGCGTAAAGTCGGCGGGCTTGTAGTCGGCGACTTTGGTCGCATTGAAACCGGCCAACACGATGTCGGTCAATTCTTTGGCGTAACCGACTTTGCGGTCGCTGGTCAGCTTATACAGGCACGGCAACGGATTTTTGCCCTTGCGCCCCGACATATCGTCCACTTTGTACTTGGTATTCTCGAACAGCGTCGGATCGGTCGCCAAACACAGGCACAGCGTTTTGCCGCGCACCACAAACCCGGCCACGCTCTTGCGGCCGATATGGAAGGTCTCGCGCCGCCAACTCATGCGCGCCCGCACGCCGCGGAACGCCAACAAATAATTTTTCAGTTCCGAATAGCGCGCCTTCAAGTCGTTATCCGCCTGCGTGATGCGCGCCGTGAAACTGCGGTTATAGCGTACGACGTTGCCGGCCTCGTTGACTTCGACCTCGAGCGTCGCCTCTTCTTCGCTGTCGTCTACGAACGCCTCGCCCTCCTCGTCGTCCGTCTCCTCGTCCGTCTCCTCGTCCGGCTCGTCGTCGGGTTCTGCCGCCTCGACGACCGCGTCCGTATGCGGCAGATCGGACAACGCCGCGCCGGCGCGCATCGCGTCCAGCTTGTGCAACAGCTCGTTGCGTTGCCGCTGTAGCTGTTCGGTCTGCATTCTGTGCACGCCGCGCTTGTGCACCAAATACGCGAAATACACGTTGAGCGCGATCAGCGCCGCCAACAGCACCGCAACCAATACAATGCCGGTAATTTGTCCCGGCGAAAACAACGACGCCGAAATGTACGTTCTCATCATGCTACCGCCTCCGCTTCTGCTTCCGCCCGTTTTTTCTTTCTGTACAGCACGTACTGCACGGCTGCAAGCGCCGCCGCAACGCCGACCGCACCCGACAGCGAGCCGATGACCGCCGCAAACACCGTATTGGATCCGACCACGCGCCACACATACGATACGGCGTCGGTCGTGCCGTCCTCCCATTCGTAGTTGTCCGGGTCGGCAAGGCCTACGGTCGCCGTAAACGTGCCGCCGTAGCCCGACCGATTGTCGGTGATCGTCATGATCGCCGGATCGAATCCGTCGGGGAAATATTCGAGGATCTTGCCGTTGACGATCAGCTTTTTGCCGCTGTCGGTCGGCCGCGCCACCTTTTGTTTGTTGACCGTCCACGTAAGCACCGCGTTGCCGTCGCTGTCGAATACGCCGTCTTTCGCCCAAACGTAATTGTTTTGATTCTTGAGGACCAACGTCACCGAGTACGTACCGGCACCGACGGCCTGCACATACAGCGAGCCGCCGCTCAAGTTGGACACGCCGCCGTACACGACGTCCATGCGCGTCGAATCGAATCCGTCGATCAGCGCCTGTAGCGTGCTACCGGTGTACGTGTCGTTCTTCCCTTCGCCCTCGGTCACAACGGTCAGCGTCGGCACCGCGCAGGTCGCGGGCGTGATCGTGAACATGACCGATCCGATATTTTCGTCGCTGTCGGCCGCGTAGTAGTAGTTGCCGCTTGCCGGCGTCATCCGCACCGAAACGGTGTATTGTCCCGCTTCCGTCGGAATGCCATCGATCACTTTGCCGTCCGTCCCGCGGTACACAAATACATAGGTATCGATGTCGCCGTTCGGATCGAACACGCCGGCGACTTTCGGCGCGTTGCGCTCGCTGCTGTACTGCCCGTAGACCCAGCCGGCGATCTCCAGTTTGGTCACCCAACTCTTGGCCGGGACGATCTCGAACGTCAGCGTCTGCGTGTCGCTTTCGGTCAGCTCCCAACGGTTGTCGCCGAATTGCTTGATACGGATCGTCACGTCATACTTGCCGACGTTGACCGCATTCGCGGCATACGTCACCTCGAACGCATCGGCATCGTAGTCGCCGAACACGATCTGCGGCGCGACCGCGTTTCCGGTGTACGGCATCGGCGCAATCGAAATGTCGCTCACGCGGTACACGTTTTTGTTGACATAGAATGTGTAAGCGATCTGCCCGGTCAGTTGATAGTTGCGATTATCGATCGTCACCGTGACGGTGTACGTCCCGACATGCGTCGGCATATTGCCGTCGGCGGTATTGTACGCGTAGCGTAACGCCTCGTACAGCGCCGCATCGGCCACACGCTCGCCGCGCGCGTCAAACAGATCGGTCACGCGCGTCGCCGTCACATGGCCGACCGTGCCGCCGCCGACGGCAATGCCGCCGTCGCCGATATGGATCTCTTTGGCCGTCACCGTGTATATGCCGCTCGAAACGGTCGCATTGTAGTTGCGATTGCCGCAAAGCACTTCGATATTATAGCTGCCCGCGTCGGGCGTTCCGTTCACGCCGACCAGCGACAGCGTAAGCTGCAACATAGCCGCATCCACGCCGCCCGTCACCGTCACGCGGCTGTCTACGCCCAAATCGAGCGCGTCGCCGTACACCGAAGTACGGTTGCCGACAATGATGCGAACGTCTTTTTTCAGCACGGTAAACGCGCCTTTGCCGGTAAGAACGCGGTAGTTGCGATAGGTCAGCCCTTCGACCTCGCCGCCCGCCGTTTTCAGTTCGAGCGCGTAATTGCCGCCCGCGTCTAATAGCGTGCTGTGGTCGGTCACTTCTACGCCGTCACGATACAGCACGTACCGCACGTTGACACCGCCGATCGGCGCAGTCCCCAGCTCGGTATCGCCGGCGACAAAGCCGCGCAAAGCGTATCCGTAATCGTGCGCCGGGTCGAACCGTTCGCCGTAGACCAGCGAGCCGGACGGCGTCGCGTACAAGGTCGCTTTTTCGATCGTCAGCCCGATGATCGCAAAATGTCCGTCGTAGTTGGCGTTGCCGACGCTCTTGGCCATGATCCAGTATACGCCGTGATCGGTATACGGCAACTTGCGCCACTTCGCCGCCTCTTCGCTGCCCGGCTGCGTCAAGCTGTCGCTGTAATAATACTCGATCGGCGCGCCGAACTTCGAGGCGGCCAGCGGCGCGTAAGTCACGCCGTATACGACCGTCATATCACCGTCGAACGTCACGACGTCGGTCGCCTTTCCGACGATCCAGTCTTGCGTCTTGGCGTCCGTGTTGCCGTCCGCCCAAATGTAGTTACGCGACCGCAAGCCGAACGTGACAACATACGTGCCGGCATTGGTCGCCGTCAGCGCGACGCCGTCCGTCGTCGTAGCGATCGAACTGACCGTATCGGCAAACACGTTGACCGCCGCTTTTTGTTCGGCGGTAAGCGCAATGCTCAGTGTCAGCGGGCTGCCCGTATAGCGATCGTTGGTCGCGCCCGCCGTAAACGTCGGCGCGTCGATTGCTTTGGGCGTAATGCGGAACACATAGAACCCGCTTTGCCCGGCGTACTGCGCACGCAAGACGTATATGCCGACGTCGCCGGTATACACCTGCGCGCCGAAACTGCCGAACGTTACGCCCAGCGTTGCCAGTTTGACCGTGTATCCGGTATCCGGGTCGGTCTCTGTATCGTTAAACGCCGTGCCGATCAAGGCCTCGACCGCCGCACCCGCATTGGTGACAAGCGCATAGGTCATAGCGGCGTCGGTACGATCGACGTTATCCACCTTGACGGTCGCAACGCCCGCCGGATCGGTCAACTGCAAGTATGTCCATTCGCTGCCGGTCATTTCGACCGTGACCGTCACGCGGTTGGCCGTCACTTCCAAAATAAGCGTCACGCTTTCGGCGAGCGCAGTGCCGCGCTTTAACCGATAGTTGCTGTTCTTTAAGCCGTTCGGTACGGTCAAATCGATCTGCAAGTAATAGGTGCCGGTGGCATTGGCCGTAAAGGTCAAGCCCGCCGCGTCGATCTTATACGTGCCGTCCGTGCCGTCGCCTTCTACGACAGGCGTCTCTTTCAGCGTATCGCCGACGTTGACGCGGTTGACAAAGCCGTTTGTCGGGATCGCCATGATCGCGCCGTTGAACGCCTCGACCTTGCGCACTTTGTCGGTCTCCGGCTTTTCAAAGTCGGTAATACTCGGGTTATCCCAACCGATCTCGATCTCCCTCGGCTTGATCGTGTAGTCGAGCGCCGTCGTATCGGAAAGCGCGTAATTGCTGTTCGCCGCAAGCGTGACGGTCACCTTGTAATCGCCGGCCACGTTGGGCGTCGTACCGGCGCCGGCATAGGTCAGCGTGTAGCCGTTGTTTAACGTCGGCAAATAGCCGCTGTGCGCCGCGTCGACGCCGGCAAACGCGACAATCGCATCGATCGTCTCGCCGTGCGCGCCGCCGTTAGAGTCGATCTCGCCGCGATTATAGATCGGGAATGTATTTTTGTCGATCGACGCCGTGATCGTGCGCTTAGCGACCGTCAGGATCGTCGCGTTGCCGACCGTCAAATCGTAGTTTAAGAACGACAGTCCGTCGATGTCGAACAGCATCGAATACTTGCCTACCCCGGTTTCCCACGGCGTATAGTTGGTTTGCGTCTGTCCGACAAAGTAGTACGGGTCGCCCAAACTGCCGGTGCGATACAAGGCGTCGGCGTCGTTTTTGCCGCCCTCGAGATTGGTGTACGATTCCGTACCCTTAAACCCGTCGAACGAGTAGGCAAATTGTACGTCGTTGCCGTATGTGACCGTATGGCTGTTGACTGCCGAAGCCTGTTCGCCGTAGTAGACCGAAACGGTAAGCCGCGCGGGCGTAATGACGTACTGCGCCGCATAATCTTCCTGCCCGAAATTGTGGCCGTTTGTGTCGGTAAACGTAACAGCGAAATTGCCGTTGGTGTAGTTCGGCGTCATCGTGTAGCCGTCGAACGTATTGCCTACGCGCTTGACGTCTTTTGCGTCGCCGATGCTGAGCGTCAAGTTGAGCGCGCCGACATCGATACCCGAACTGCCCGCCCAGTCGGTCGGCAATCCGAAGAAAGCGGCATGATCGGCTTGATACAACCCTTCCAAAATGCTTTGCTGCTTTGCCCCGGTGTAGGTCATTTTTTGAACGGTATTGTCCTTGACCGTTACCGTGATCTTACGCCGCTCGACCCGCAAGTTGTTTGCGGCGTTTTTCTGCTCGAGCGTATAGTTCTCGCTTTCGATACCGCCGACCGTCACCGAACATGTCGAGCCGGCCGCCACCGTCGGCGTGTAATCGGCGCTCTCGAAGGTAAACGCCACTTGCATCGCCGCGCCGTTTCCTTTCTCTTGCGCCAGTATATCGTCGAGAGAGACCGCCGCGCCGTCAATATAGAAACGCAAGCTATACCCGCTGAATCGGTCGGACGCGCCCAGTTTCTCGGTCGCCCCCGCCGTCCAGTCGACGCTCGCGGGCAGCGGCGTGCCGTACTCGATCTTTGCGCCGAAAGCGCCGCCGACGATTTCGACAGCCAGCTTGGCGCGGCTGATGATCAGTTGCGTACTCAGATCGGACACAATATAGTTGGGCGTCTGCTGGTTGCCGGCGGCCTCGTATTTTGCCGTAATGGTGTACGTTCCGACATTGATCGGTGCGGTCGTCGTCGCCTCCGTCGTGCCGGCCTTGGTGTAGTATACGGTAAATTCGATATTCGCCGTCACGCCCTCGCGCGTACCCGTCACTTTGACCGTGTGCGCCTTGCCGTTGTACGTGACCGTACCCGCGCCCTCGATCGACGGGGTGAGCGTCGCGCTTTCGATCGTATACGTACCGGCGTAAATGGCGCCGTCCTGTTGAACCGCCTCGGCCTGTTCGTCGTCGGTAAACGCGCCCGTATAGCCGCAATTTACAAAGCGTACTTCGTAGTTGTTTCGGCTTTCCGCATCTTTCCAAACCAAATAGATCGGATACACGCCGGCATTGTTGGTCGCAGCGTCGCCTACCGAATCCAAGGCGTGCGTCTTGAGCGCGATCGGCCTGTCGTTCTTATAATACGAAGTACCGTTTATCAGTTTCGGGTTGCCCAAGTCGGTCGGCTTCGCGTTTAAGTCGTCGCCCAACAAGTCGAACGTATTGACTTTGTCGCCGATCTCGACTTCCAAAATTCTTTTCTTGACCAGCAAAGTCCCCTTAGCCGTCAAGTCGAATGTGTAGTTGTCGATCTCCGTATACGTGTTGCCGGCGGCGATCATGATCTCATAGCCGGCCGCCGCGACCGGATTGCCTTGGATATAGCCGGTCGTCCACGCGAATTGCGATTTGTCGACAAGCGTCTCGCCCTCGTCGTATACCCAGCCGCTGTAGCTTACGCCATGTCCTTTTTGCGGCGTATACAGTTCGCCGTAGGTCGTCTCGTCGTTGTCGGGCGTGACCGCCAAAGTCGCTTTTCCGACTTTGAAAATGCGCGTCTTAGTGATCGCGTCGTAGTCGGTATACTCGACGCCGTCGGCCGTCCCCGTCCCTGCGGGCATGGTGTACGTCAGCACGTAATAGCCGGCGTCGTAGCGGAACGTTTCGCCGAACGCGCCGTCCAAAAGGGTTTTAATTTCGATCGCGTTACCGGCGTTCGACAAACTTACGCTGTCGAGTAATGTCTTTGCCGTGCCGCCTGCCGTCTTGTAGAACGTCAGCGTGACGGTCATTTGACTGCCGCCTGTCGCTCCGTCCTCTACGCCGTCGAACTTGGCGGTCGGCGCGGTAAACGTGCCGTCCATATTTACGGTTTGATAGTCGCCGTAGGTCCACGCACTGCCCGTCAAACCGCCCAGCGCCGCCGCTAAGTCGCCGCCCGCATAGTCGGCTATCGCGCTGTCGCCGTCTTTTGTATAGTCGAATGCGGTCAATGCGTTGTCATCTTTGGCCACCACAATGCCGTTTCTTCCGTCCTTATCGGCATGGTTGCCGGCAAGAATACGATAATGCAACCAGTATATGCCGGCATGGAAAACCTGCGGGATCTCGGTGCTTACCCCGTCGGTCGCCGTATCCCAAACAAAGCCGTCCGGCAATGTGTCGTTATGGCTGAGATAGTACAAGACCGTGAACGCGCAACCGTCTACCGTCTCTGCCGTGACGGCCGTCGTCAAAATACTCTGCTTTTGCTCGTTGTATTTTAGATTTTGCGCGGCCGGAATGGTTACGTCGGTAATTTCCGCCGCCGTGATGACATATTTTGCCGTATTGAACGTAACGACGTATTTTGCGGTTGCGCCGTCGGTAACACTGCCTACGATGGCAAGGCCCGCGCTTGTAACGCCGTTGGTAACGACGGTCTCGCCGTCCATATCCTGCGTCGTCAAGTCTTTAACTGCGACGGTAAAGATGTCTGCAAGCGTTTCCCCGTCCTTATAATGCGGCACGTTTTCGGCCAATCCGTATGACGATGGAACGGCCGCAACGGTAAACGTCAATGCTTGTTGCGCGGTGTAGTATACCGCCGTTTTGTCGTCGAGCGTCACGGCGATCGGCTGTTTTTTGACCGTCAACACGCCTTGCGCCGCCCCGTCGGCTGCCGCGAACACATAGTTGCCCCACGTCAAGCCGTTGGGGTTAAACGTAATAACGACCTGCCCCATGACGTCGCCCGTGCCGCCGGTCAACACTTGCCACTGCGTATAGTCGACTGCATACGTGAATGCGGCGTCGTTGAACGCGAACGTATCGTCGCCGTCTTTATAGAAATACCTTTCGGCGTCGCCGTTTTTAAATCCTTCGATCGTATACATGCCGCCGCTCTCTCGTAGGTCGGCGTTGGTCATCTTATACTTGTTGCCGTGGCCGTCGTAGTCGAGCGGAGACCGCTCTCCGTAGACGATCTCGAGATTGACCGCCACGGTCAGCGTCGCCGCCGTGATCGTGTACTGCGGGTTGCCGGCAAGCGTGATCGAATAGTTGGCGTTTTCGTCGCGCAAGTCGATCGCATACGTGCCGACGTCAGTCGTCGCCGAAACGTCCATAGCGTCCGCGCTTTCTTTGGCAAAAGCGGTAAACAGTGCGCCCGTCTCACCCGTCGGCAAAGCAACTTTGTCGGTATCGCCCGTATAGGCAAGCGTGTAATATTGCGCGTAATTCTCGACCGTTACGCCGCCCAGCTTGACCGCCTCACCGTACACGCTCGTCATATCGCCCGTCACGGTGACGGTGATCGGCCGCGGCGTGATCGTATAGTCGGCCTCGCCAAACGTATAGTCGTAATTGCCCCAGAATGCCGTCGCCTCGGCGTCGTCGGCAACCGCAAGACCGATCTGCCGATTTGCACCGACCGCCGTCAGCGGCGTGACCGTTCCGCCCGTAAAGACAACCGTCACATAGCCGCGCGCAGCGGTCTCTTCGCCGCCGACAAAACCGTTGTCGCCCTCTTTCGCCGTGACCGTCCAGGCGTTTTCCGTCGGCACGGCGTCGCCGTAAATATGCGTGACGGCTGCGGCCTGTATCGTCACTTTGCGCTTAGCGATCGCAAGCGTCGCCGCATTGGACTCGGTTTCGCTCCAATAGAAGTTGGCCGCATCGTCGCCCGAAAGCGTGCCTTTGAGCGTGTACGTGCCGGCGTTCTTTTCGTCGCCGCCGATCACCGTAAATGTAGGCGTCTTTTTCGTACCCGTACTTGTGCGCGTCGGCGCGTTCTCGACGACGCCCGTCAGCGTATGCGTATTCCCGTCATACAGAACGGAGAATTTGTTTTTGTCGGTCGCGTCCTGCGTGATCGCGTCGTCGCCTGCCGACCATACGACCGTCGCCGCCCGCGGCTTGACGGTAAACCGAATATCGATGTCGGGCGTCTGATACGCCGACAGCGCATCGAAGATCCATTTTCCCGTGACCGTATACGTGCCGGCGTTCCACGGCATTCCGTTTTCGAGCATTCCCGTTCCGTCGGTAACAGAGGTTGTTTCTCCGTATTCGCAAACGACGACCGCAGTCTTACCTGCCGCGTCGGTAAACGTCAATTCGAGCGTGACGAGTTTATTTTCATATTCGGTCTTTAAAGTATCGACGTCGGTCTCGCCTTGGGTATTCGTGACTTGCAACATCGTTTTCAAAAAGTCGGTCGAATCGACGTTCTCGCCGAACGTGTAGTCGTCAATGTCATAGCCCAAATACAAAATCGTGCCGGTGATCGCGTAGCGTACCGTCAAGCTGACTTCCGTATCGGTATAGACGATCGTCACGCCGTCGCCGCCGCCCAACAAATTTTGAATGGTTTCGTTTTCGACCGTGAAATTGCTTGCCGTCCATACATAGTCGTGCGGATTCTCGCCCGCCGCAACGGTATAACGGACCGCATATAAACCTTTGTCGATAAAATCGGCCGTGCCGTCGCAGCGCACGGTTACCCATTCGGTGGTTACGGTCGGCCCCGTCCAATCGACAAGCGCGCCCGGTTTCATCGCCGTGCCGGCAACGCGAATGAACGTGCGGCTGTCTGTGGCTTCGTTGCCGCCGGTCAATTTCGGTACGCTTAAACTTTTACGATCGACCGTCACCGCTACAGCCTTACTGTACTGCCCCGCAAATCCGAAATCGGTTTGCTTGCCGTCGTCCGCCCAACAGTAGTTAGCCGAATCGGTCAAAGTGAACGTGACTTCGTACAGGCCGGCATGGGCGTAGGTCAATTTACCGCTCGCCAGATCGAACGCATCGGCAACCGCCGTTTGCGCGCTTGCCCACGATTCGCCCGCAAATTTATATTGCTGCGTGACAGATGCTGTCGCGTTGGCGCTAAACCATGTCCACGCGCGGTTTAAGTCGTCCGTGTTAAACGCGATCGTTTTGTCGGCCGCCGTCGGGTCGAACGTATACGCGCCCGCTGCGGTCGGCGTCTTGACCGTCTGCTTTTTGACCACAAACGACTTGGAATAGGTCGACGTTTCGCTCGCGGACAAACAGTAGTTCGCCGCACGCGCGCCCGAAAGACTACTAACCGTCGCGGTATAGCTGCCCGCATTTGTCACCGTCGCAGTACCGTTCGCACCCGTCGTGATCCCGTCGCCGCCGATGACAACATACACCTCGTCGGCCGCGATCTTATTGTTGACCGCAGCAACAAACGACTGCGCCGCGCCGCTGTATACCATGTCGGGCGCCGTCCAGTCGACCGTTACCGAGAGAGGATCGATGACAAACGTCACTTGCTTGGTCGGTTGCGTCTCCAGATCCGCCGAATCCGACCAAACATAGTTGGCTTCGGGCGTAATGATCAGCGTATAGGTCGCGGCATCTTTTAAATCCTCGGCCGAAACCGATTGGCCGTTTACTTTGTATTCAACGGTCACTTTACCGACGTATCCCAACAAATACCGGAACACGTCGAACGCGCTGCCCCGATATACAGCCGTAAAGGTGACGCCGCCGTCGGTCGTTACCGTCACTTGGTCAAGCGTCAAATTGCTTTGCGCGTCGCCTTTTCCGACTTCCGCCGCAGGCAAGTCGAGCACTGCGCGGCCGATGGTAAAGTCGGCATAGTATGTCGCCGGCAATTTATAATCGGTCGAAGAAATACCGATAATTTCGATGCGGTATTCCCCGGCAACGGCAAAGCCGTCGGCCGATTCGTTATTGTTTTTATCGAATGCGGTCGTTGTAAACGTGACCGTGTTCGGCTCGCCCGCGGCTAAAGCAGTCGCCGTCGGCGACGGTTTCCATTTTGCCATGCCGTCGGTGTATTCCTGCTCCAGCTCGCCCCAGTCGATACCGATCACCTTTTGCGTCACCGTGTATGTTAGCGTTTTGTCGGCAAAGTCGGTTAGGCTGCTGTCCCAAGCGTGGTTGTCGTCGGTAAACGAGACGGTGACGGTGTATTGCCCTGCGCGCGTGACGGTCTCGCTGCCCGATCCCGCGGCCGTAAACTTCAGTTCGGTTTGGGTCGCTACGCCGTTTATATCGAACGTGACCGCCGCGACGGTGTACGACATAAAATCGCCGTCAAAGCCGCTAAGCGTAAACGTGTGCGCGGTCGCGTCGTATTCGTGCGCAGAATCGCTAAGCGAAACCGGCGTGACGGTTTTCCGCAGGATCTCGAAGTGCGCGGACGCCGTCGGCAAATTGTAGTCGCCGTCCGCGTCGCCCGCACTTGAGTTGACAGACGTCGAATAATACGCCACATAATGGCCGGCGGGCGTTGTAGCGTCCAACGTGATCGGGTCGCCGGTTTTGACATACTGCCCGTCGACCAAGGTCGCCGCATAATAGGTCGGCGCGGAAATCACCGGATAATAGCTATCGCCCGTCGTTTCTTGCGTAGTCGGATCCGGGTCGGTGTTTGTGCCGAACGTAAATTGCACGTTCGCAACCGATGCGTGCAAATCGTAGGAAATTGCGGTGATCTCGAAACTTCCGTCCGTCGTATGATCGGTAGCGGTCTTGCCTTGCCACATGTAGTTGTATTTGCCGCCGATCGGTTTAAACGTCAAGCTGAGCGGATAGTCGCCCACATGTTGCATAGCGGTCGCCGTTGTCGTAATGTCTACCGCCGTTTCGAACGTGTCGCCGTATGCGAACAAGTCGTTTGAAATGTTGACGATTTCCGACAGCTTGTTTTCCCCGACATAATCGGTACGGTTATACGGTTTGGACGTTGCGATCTGCGTCGGCTCGATCGGTTTCGGCTCGATCGTCAGCGTGACGGCGAAATTTTCGTAAGTGGTCGACTGTGTGTAGGCCAAGCTGTCCGCACTGGTAACGGCGATCAATTTATACGTGCCGACCACGCTATAGACCTGCTTTGCCGTTAAGTCGGCCATGTTGACAAGCGTCGGCGTCTCGTAGTTGCTGCCGGCGATATTGCTGCCGTAGATATAGAGGTCAAACGCCGGCGGGTCTTGTATGGCGGTACTGGTACCGACAATGCTGCCCGAAATGCCGATATTGCCGAGCGCGGCTTGCAACCCGCCGTATACGACATTTAGTCCCTTTTGCGGGTCGATGGCGTTGCCCGTCGTCTTGTCCGTCAGCCGAATGTCCAGCCTTGCTTTATTGACGACGATCGTATAGGTAAGCGTATAGTCGGTGCGCTGCGGGTTCCGCGCGGTCGTCGCCGCCCACTGATACGCGCCGGCCTCATTCTCCGTCAGCGTGACGGTGACGGTGAACGTACCGCCGCGCGCAAACGTGATCGTGCCGTCGGCCGCCACGGTCGCCCCGGCATCGTTATCGTTTGTAACGCTCGTATCCGCACCCGGCGCGTAAGTAATGACCGAGCTATGTCCGGCCTCTCCGGAGACCGAAACGGTCATCGGCGCCTTCATATCGCCGTCGAACGCAATGCGCTTGTTACAGCCGTTGCTGTAGCTGATCGCCGTCACGTCGAGCGTCGGCAACGCATATTCCGCGCGTTGAACGTTGATCGTAAATCGCCCTGTGCTTTTTAAGGACGTATTTCCGTTATAGGTAAACGTGATTTCCGCGGTAATGCCTTCGCCCAACGCCTCTTTGGGAATGACGTCGTTTCCGCTTACATTGGGCGTACCCAGCGTATTAAAGCCCTTTTTATAGGTAACGGTACACCAGTCCAAATGTTCGGACAGCGGTATATTGACATAGTCGGTCGCGCCCGCGTATACAGCCTGCGCCGCGATACCGCTGAAATCAAACTGCTCGAGCACGGTCTGCGTACTTTTATATGTAGTCGTAAGCCCGTCTATCTGAATAGGCGCGCTGTATGCGATATTTTCGAACAGAATATCTGTGTATACGGTGTTATCGGCCGTCACGCTGAGGCGTACCGTTCTGTTGTAAGAGGTCGCGCCGGCCGCGATCTCGTCGATATTGTCGGCATTCGGCGCAAGCGAGCCGTCGATAGAAAAGTCTGGATAATCACGCTTTTCGGTCTTGTCGTTGTATTTGGCCGTAACACCGAAATCGCTTTTATTAAGCTGCGTACCCGATGTAAAGTTCGTCACGCTGCCCTTATATTCGGCCGTCAACTTGACTTCTTTACGCACTTCGAAAGGCACCGTGATCGAATTTTCTTTTCTCGTGCCGTCCTTAAAGTTGACCGTGACTTTGACCGCTTGCAAGCCCTCGTTATACGTACGGTTTTCCGCCGCGTAGGTGTCGATGTCCAGCGCGGCCGCATTGTCCGCGGTGACGACGCGCGTGCCGCTTTGATACACGACAGACACCTGCAACGACTTCAAGATCTCCGCCGACTCCATGCCCGCCACGAACGCGGTATAATATACCTTGTCGGTCGCGTCGTAATATTTGTAAAAGCCGTCTCTGTATTCGAGCGTCGGCAGTACGGCGACGTCGATACTTTGCACCGTCGCGCGGCTGACGGTAAACACGGTCGGCGCCGAACTGACGCCGTTATAGGTAACCGTAACGGTCGCTTTCGACTGGCCGACTAAATTTTCGGGCGACAGCGTCAGCGTGTACAACTCTTTGTTGGCGATCACCTCGACGATCTCCTCGCCGTCCGCGTCGGTACGCGTACCGCTGACGACCAACAAGTTTTTGAGCGTCTCCGCCGTATGTATATTTTCGATCGCCGTCACCCCGCTCGGCAACGCAACGGAAACAGCCGTATAGGTCGGTAGCGTTTCGGCGACCGCAATTTCGTCGGTCTGTACGGAAGCCGTTCCGCAATCGACGGTCAAAACGATCGTCGGCGTCACATCGTCGCCCGCATTGTAAAACTTGTCGCCGTCGGCAAGCGTCTTTTCGCCGATCTTGACCACGTATTCGCTCGGGTTAAGCGTCACAAACGTCGGCGCGCCGCCGTCGGTCAACGTATAGCCGCCGGTCACGGTAATGTTGTTTTTGAAATCCGCAACCGTCGTTCTGTCGGCATAAATGGTCAGCGCCATCGGCACGTCTACGGTCAACTCGCTGTAAGCGCGCAAAGGTTGCGGCGCGGCTTGCGTCGTTTGAGCCGGCGGCGGCGCATCGACCGATGCCGCGCGAACGGAAAAGAGTACCGTCGCCGAAAGCGCGATACAGCATAACACGGTAAGCGCCGCGAACATGATTTTCCGTTTTCCGATCAGATTTCGTATCCTGTCCATCTTCTATCCTCCTGCCGACCCGCTGTTTGTCTGTTCGGCGTGAAAGCTACGCTACAATATATATATATATATTTTCTTTTAGCGGCGCGGTTGCGTTTTTCTCGCAATAGTCGCGCCGCCTAAATGAACGCTTTTCGACTTAAATTTGCCGCGCGTCAGCGCGGCAAAACATGAAAAATGCCCCCTCCCCGCGATCTACGGGGAAGAGCACATTCTCATGGCATATTCGGAAATTTATATATAAATTCTTTCATAATCGTTATGTAATTGTCAACACAAATTTTCAAAAATCCGCTTGGGACTGTCGAGAAATGTATTCGAGAAGTACATAAACGCAGCAAGTCGTATATCCGTTTTCGGCTACTTCTTCTTTTTGAGCTTTTCCAACTCGTCTTTCAGCCTTCGCAAGTTGGCACGCTCGACGTCTATCAGCGATGAAAACGTTTTGAAATACTCGACGTCCATTTCGTTCGGCTTGGACTCGTTGAGAACCGACTTCATCAGCGCCGCCTGGCTGCGCACGCGCTTTTGCTCGAGGGATTCGATCTCCTCCTCGCTCTCCTGAATGGCGCGTTTCAAATCTCTTTTTCTAGACATATCGTCCTCTCCTTCCAAGTTAAAGTATGTTACAGTATCGATTATACCACACTTTCGACAAAAGTTCAATACTTTTCGTCGAAATATCCGTTTATTTCTTTGGTGCGACGGTAAACGATCGACAGCTTACGTGAGTATTTTAGCACATATTTTCGCATATTGCAACAGTTTGCGCATAAAAAATCAAATTTGTAAGATAAACCCGCCGTTTTATACTTGTAGCGAAAGGTATGAAACCGTTTTTTAATGGTGGACATGCCTTTTGAGCCGTGAGTGGCGGCGTAGTAGTCACTCCCCCTTTCGTACAATTATGGCGAATAGCCTTGTTGTAAATAAATTTTTTAAGCCGAAAGGCAAAGGAGAGCCGAGACATGGCAGAAGTAAAGTTATTTAAGAAGTTGGCAAAGTACACCGACAAAGACGGGAAAGAAAAGACCGCGACGAACTTTTTTGTTCAATGTGGTGATGTGTATGTCCCCGTCGAGGTCAAGTATTTCGAGGACAAGGAAACGGGACAGGACTACAATTATCGCAGTCGCAAAACCTTACTGTCGGCGTTTGCGGAAACTTTCCCCGAACGCGACAAAGACGGCAAGCAAGGTAAGACCGCCGAAGAACATCCGTTTTAGGGGGTACGAAGTATGTTTATCGAGGTGACGAGTAAAGGACAGCCCTTGCTGATCGGCACGGCCGAAATCATTATGGTGGGTATCGACAGCAAAAAGAATACGTTTATCGTGACGGCGAACATGGACGCGGTAGTCGTCGAGGAATCGTATGACGATGTTAAAGAACGACTTTTGTCCGCTTTTACGAATTGATGTTCGAGGTGCCGCTATGGCTAAAACGAAAAGTAAATTAACGGAAAAAGAACAGCGTGTTGCAATAGACTTTCTCGAAGAGCTTATTTTTTCCAATACCGTAGTTCCCGAGGGCTTTTACGATAAAATGATGAAAAAGTATGCGCTTATGAACGACCCGTTCACGCATTTACCGTGTACGCCCGAAGAGTATAGCAAAAACAGTTTGGAATATGACCGACAAATCATGATTGAAAAATACGGCCATTGTGACGGACTGGACTAAGCAACTGTGTGTAGGAAAACTAAAAACGTGCCAAAACGTATAAAACGTATAAAAGGCATGGCGGCACAATGTGGACAACTACCGTAAAAAGTGCGAAAAAGCCGCCAAAAGCGGCGAAATCGCAAAAAAACTTAAAAATAGCGCACCGCTTGGGGCTTGTCCAAGCGGTGCGCCAAAACGTATAAAACGCACAAAAAAACGTATAAAAGGCGGTGATCAACGTATAAAAAACAAGTCTTAAATCACAAAGGGGTTAAAAAATGGTTTTAAGGCACATGGAAATCGTGACCGACGCGGACAAACTCAAAGTGGATATCCAAGAAACCTGCATGAAGTATAAAACAATCAAGCAGTGGGCGTACATATTGCATGACAAAGACGACACGCGACCGCACTACCACATTTACATCAATTTCGGCGACAGCAGTTGCGATACGGCTATGGTGGCGAAGTGGTTTCAGCTCGGCTACACCGACGACAAAGGCGTCGAGCACAGCGGCGAACAGTTCATCGAAAAATGCAAGGGACGCAAAACGGACATTCTGCTGTACCTGACGCATGGGAACGATTCACAGAAAAACAAGCACCAATACTCCCCCGACGAAGTTGTCGCAAACTTCGACTTTCAAGTCGAAATCGAGAACGCGAAAATTTTGGGGGACTTCGACAAGTACAGCTATGCGCAACAAATCGAGTACGTCAACACCTTGCCCATATCCGAAAAAGCGACCGTGTTTACCAAACTCAAACGC
>JAAVYI010000045.1 GCA_022791055.1 Clostridia bacterium
GAAAAACCACCGCAAAAGGTGGTTTTCTTTGGAGCTGTTAGCGGGACTTGAAGCCTTGCCCCAAAACGCAAACTCACGTTTTAAGCCCTTTATTGCCACCATAGCGCCTCGCGCCCATATTCCGTCCCAGAGCCCGTCCCAAACCCAAAGGTAACTTTTATTTCCGCCCCAAAGTGTTTTCGAGGTAACTTTTAGAAAATGCCAAAACAAAAGGCTTTACGCATCTTAACAACGCATAAAGCCCAAACCAAATTATTAAAAATTTAATATTATAAAATTTTACTCGGGAACTCAAATCACCCGTTTTGCGAATTGTTTTTGTTTAGAAGAATTAATCAAAGGCTATGTTTTCTACAAATAATATCATTATCTTTATTGGTCTTTTTAGGCCTTATATTTTTCAAAATCCTATTACATACTTCAGGCGACCAATATAATGTTAGTTTTTCTCTGGCACGGGTTATAGCCATATAAAAAACATTATGTGTTATTCTATCTTCAGAGTCGTTGGATATAACAATTTTTACGGAATCATATTCTAGGCCTTGTGATTTGTGTATTGATACAGCATAGGCCACCTGAAAAGGCATTATATGCTCCTTTTCTTCAGATTCCATATCACTCGAATACGGTGGACGTCTAGACACATTAAAACTAACTATAGTGGATTTATCCGAGTTTGAAATAAATGCCAACCCCTCACAGCATTCCACCTCGTCCTTTGCTAAAACCATATCAACTTCAACTGTAAATTTCACAGCAAAATCGTTATCTTCTATTCGAATAATACGTCCTTTGAGATTATTGAATAGAACAGCAAATCTATCCGAATCATTAAATAATATGGGGTCTCCTTCTTTGAATTGCCATACACCTATTCCTACTGCCCTATTTCGATTTCTTAATTGCATAAGCCTATTTATATTGTTTAATCCATAAAGTCCATTATAGTTCAAACATAATATGATTTCATCATCTGCTTTTTGCGCAAAAATATTATCATCTACTATATGTGAATATTCGTTTCTAACAAGTTCTTCCAAAACAATATTATCTTCGGCCATATTGCGAACTTCTTTCCAAAGCGCCTTCAGCCCTTCATCAGTACTTCTGTATGGGGTAGTAAGTTCATGACAACAATATTTCGGCAAATAATTTCTAACTATTCCAAACCAGCTCCCATATCCAATCGACTCGATTTGATACACGTCACCCACCAGAACCAATACACCTCTGCCCAACTTTTCCATGATGCTCAACACTTCTGTATTTTTAACGGTACTACATTCATCAACGACTATCATATCAAAATCGTAATAATCGTATCTGCTGCTTTTCGTAAAGCTATCGATAGTTGCAAAAATGTCATTATCTCTTTTATGAATAACTTTCCGTTTGAGATTTTCTTTTGCCGGATTGGTCTTTGCAAGAAAAGCACACCTACCTTTTGTAAGTTTGGCTATATGATTAATTAGTGTTGATTTCCCCGTACCAGCAGCACCGTATACTAAATGCACCCTTGATTGAGAAAACATATTAGTCAATATGCTTTCTTTTAACGGATCATCTAATCGTTCTTTGACATTAGAAATTGTTTTAAGCGTCGAAACCTTTTCTGTCGTAAAATCATCAGCTCTTGCTGTTGCCTGACTGGATAAGATTTTTAATTCATTTATGATATGTACCAACCCGCTTTCATACTCTTTTATATATACATACTCTCCATAAATGGCCAACTCTGCTTCTGGTCGAAATTTGTAATACAAACTTTCATTATAATTATTTATCAACTCTTTAATTTCATTTATATTGCCTAAATATTGTAATTCCGATATCGGAGTAAATAAAACTCCGTTTTGTTCGGTATTGTTTTTAATATGCCTTGCCAATAATTCACTATCTCTGCCATCTGTATCAATACAATCCAACAAATCATAAAAATTTGACACATGGCCTTGTGGATTGAAAGAGTATGGTTTCATTTCAAAAGCCATACAACGACTAGACAAATAAAAATCAGAGAGGCATCTATTGGGATCTAACGGCCATTGTAACTTTATAATTCTATTATTCATTCTGTTCAACAAATATCGCAAAATATTGGCTCCGATATTTTTTCGTAGCGATATTTTTCGACATTCATCTAAGATATCACATATTACTGAGTGGTTATTCCTTGTACTTATCGTAATTATTTCTTTAACCTTATTATAATCTTGATTAGGTAAATCAATTATATCAACTAAGGAATATTGCTCGTCTTTTAATAACTGCATTAAAGACTTATATTCATTATAATTTCTCGCCATCTTAATATTTTGACGAAATATTCTGGCAAAATTTATTATTTCACAAGGCCTTATAGACACTTCCCAATCCACTATTATTTTAATGGGAAAATTTACTCCGAATACGTTTATTTGTTTTTCTATAAAACGAAGGGCTACTGAATAGTTTGTAGAAATATCATGGGCCGTGAATGCTGTTATTCGATTAAACTTATTTGGCTTTTCCTCTGCCGGTTCAAGGGTAACTTCATAAAATATATCGTGATTTATGTAAAATGGCTTAATTCGATTTATATAGTAATTATCAAATTCCGAACTATATTCGTTATTAGATAACGCTTTAATTTGCGCCGCTACTTTAGTATAATAATCTTTCGTTTGTTCATCAATATCTTCTAAGAAACAGTCTATATTTTCAATAATATCTACAGAGTAGCGATCATACATTATCTTCTTCAATTCCAAAAGATATCGATAGTACTTAATCAAAAGTCTTTCGGCCCCATCTTCCGAGGGAGTAAAATGTGAAACCGCCTTTTGCAAAAACTTGTTAAAACGCCCAATAAATTGATATGGTCGTATACTCACAAATTGACTTGCAACTTTATTTATTCCCATTGCTTGTCCCGGCCTTACTTCTTGCCAAATCTTGAATGCTATATTGTCATTAAGATTTCTAACAACAGTTACAATATTAACCGCGGTTTCTCCGCGGTTTTCTTTATTCATTCTTGCCAAGGCTTTATCTATTGCACGACTAGCATTTAATATTTCTTTGTCATATGTAGCTGTCATATTTAAATCCTCACAAAACGCAATTTTATTTTATATCTGCTATTTATTCTACCACTTGTACAATCAACTATTGGACTTAATTTGTATTAAGAAATCATAACATTCTTCGACGCGGCTCATTGCCAGATTCAATTTCTTATTTCGTTAAATAGAAATCACAAGTATGTTATACTAACTAATCATTTTTATAGCTAATAGGATAATTATGATTTAATACAATTTTGCCACTATTTACATTCCCAATAAAATTTTGATGTTTTTCATCACGAGCCCTATTCGCTTTTTTACGCTCTTCCAATACTTTATTAATTCGAGAATTAGCATAAAACTTCTTTTTTATATTGTCAGTATAATACATCCGGTCATATACAAACCACTGATAATACTCTTGGCGAAGATGCATATAATATGCATCCGGTGCAATAATCGCCGAATCGTAATGGTTTTCATAATTTACATTAAACTGATGCCAAAAATTACCATCCTCATCGCGCATATACATATCGATAGGAATATTTTCCATCCAGCTAAAGGACAAAGGAAAATGAATAATTAATTTAAACTTTTCATCTGGCTTCAACATAATATTACAGCATAGTTTATCCTGATAGTAATTTCCGAATCCCATTTGCTGCCACGCGTATAATTCGGTATTTGAATAAACGTTAGCCCTATTCTCATATTGTGATTGCAAAAACATTGTTTGTATCGTTCTTTTGCCGGTATTTTGCAAAATTATTTCATGTTTGCCCCAATAATTTTCATCATAAATTTCATTTGTATATTGAAATTCTATTGTTTCATCGTCTTTTAGTATAGGATTTATGTATGGCAACAAATATATTTCTAATTTATCTTTTATGTCAAAAGGATTTTCTATTATAGTCAACTCTGGTCTTTGCATTTTAATAACGCTGTTTCTATATTGATTCCTCTCTGTCTTAGATGCTCCATTTTCGCTCCCATTCTTTCTCAAACTATGTTCTATCCCTAAATAGGTAAATAAACCACATACAAATCCGCCGATTATAGCCACTATAATAGGAACTATTACGTTATAAACAATTTCCAAATTAGTTCTCCTAACTTAATCTACTTTACGGTTGCTTCTATTCGTCTTACGAGTCTATTGAGCAAATCTTGTTCGTCTTTCCAAAGTATCATTGATTTTTGCGCTATATCAAAATGTGGCTTTGTATCCGGGTTATCAAATACTTCTTTTTTGCAACACACTATAACTTCCTTGCCTAGTGCCTGCGCATATCCAGCTTCATAATAAGCTCCATAGTTTTGCTTTGTTATATCCACTACCACAAATTTACTTTTCTCTATCTCGTAAAAAATTTCCGGCATTATGTAATTATTGTGCTCTTTATCCTTGATAATCTGAGGTTCATAGCCAGTTATGCGAATAGCTTGTTTAAAAATATCTTGTATGTACTCTACCTCTTTGTCAAAAGACATGGCTATAAACCCTTGCCTTTCAATATTCTTTTCTTGTTTTAGTTTGGCAATATGCTGCCAACCGTTAAATGTCAATCTATATATACTGTTATCATCTTGCTTGCTAATTACAACCTCTATATAGTCTTGCTTTTTTAAAATTGAAAATATAGAAATCAATTCGCCTCTTCTATCCTTACTCTCACAATATAACAATCTCGACTTTTCACAGGAAAAATCATTAATAGAAAATGTATCAGACAACGCCGGGCACATTTTTGATATATTTAATAAGCTCCTATCAATCCTATCTATTACTTGATAAGGATATTGTTTCATAAGATGAAATAAATTTACTTTATAATCATCTTCCGGAGATTTATCGGTTTCTTCATAAAAAAACTTCCAATAACAATTTCTCCCATTTTTAATTTTGTACGGATATAGATAAATATAGTTATATATTGCATTTAACCATCTCTCTTTCGTCAAGTCATCAACAATATCAAAAAGTCTATCATTAACATTAAAACTGCGACTACTGCAACAATATATTGTTTCCCAGTTGTCGCCATAAACCACGTTATGTTGTTTGCCACACATCGGACACATTTGCAATTCACTCATAGTAACACCTCCTTGGCCATTCACTTTTAAAAGCAATCTATTTCGAGCACTCTCCCTTGCTCCGTAGGAACCCTATTAAATATAAAAATGCATATGCCGGAATGCGATATAAGCTTGTTTTGCCACGTTCGGTCAGACCAAAGTCAGCTTCATTTTTCGTGATAACGTATCCCGGAGTATCTTCCATGCCATAAACAACGATTCCGTTATCATTCTTCATTGTAGAGTTGTTGCGCATTTTTGCCTCAATAAACTGAATCGGTCTACCGGCATATTGCACCGCAACATCTATTTCAGCGCCATTACTGTCTCGCACGTATCCGACTTCATAAAGAGAGTTCTGTGCGTAGTAATAGTCGTACACGTGCTTATAGACGGCCGTTTCTAATGCATACCCAAGTTCATCTTCCTTAGTATAAATATCCGCCCCAAGCACAACTGCTCCGCGTATTCCGCTATCCGCAACGTAAATCTTGTTTTTACTCTTTAAGACTTTTTTGCCCGCTATGTTAAGCTGCTTGCTTATGTTAATTAGATTTGCGTCGGCAAGATATCGAATATATTTTTCTATCGTAGGCTTTGACGCTCCATCAAATTCTTTGCACATAGCCTCTATGTTGATAATACTCGAACTATTATAACATAGATATACAAACACTTTTTCCAGCTCGTCAATACTGCGAATTTCATATATTGCAGGCAAATCGTGCTTGATGGCGCGCTCCATTACGTCTTCACGCAACAGTTTTTGCGCATAAACAATATCGTCCGTCTTTACGAGCTCTGGAAAGCCCCCCATTTGCAAATAACGCATAAGATGTACTTGCAAATCTTTAAGTCCCAATATAATTCTCGTTTGTTCTTGTTTTGACAACGTGTGCAATTTGAACACGTCTATATTTTCAGTATTTTTTATAATTCCTTTTATTGCGCAATATTCGTAAAAGGACAGCGTAGGAATCTTAATTACCGTCCATCTACCAGCCCCACTTTCTCGAATGTTATCTTCCACAACTGCGCTGGCTGATCCGGTTACAACCGCTCTCATCATCGGATTCATATCATAAGCCATTTTTAGATAGTGCGTCCAATTTTTATCGAACTGCACCTCATCAATAAATAACCAAAATTCTTCATCGTTTGAAATGTTATTATGGTAAATCGATAACAATGAATCTATCCCGGTCATTCGTATAACCGGATGATCAAACGTAAAAAAAAGTATGTTTTGCGGTTTCACTCCTTGCATAAGCAGTTCGGATATAATCTGATACATTATTGTAGTCTTACCCGTTCTTCTTGCCCCACTCATTACTACGATTCTTCGCAAGTCACTTTCCAAAGCTTTTTGGCAAGTATAATAACCGTTGCGCCTAAATTCCTTTACTTGCGCATTTGGCACCGTCCCCGTTTGCCACCACGGATTCATTGTAGAAAGTATAGATAAAATGTTCCCTTCATTAATAATAGCCATATTTACACCTCTATCAATAATATAACATGATTTTAAATTATTGTCAATAATAATTTAAACTACACTTTAAATTATTGTGCTTTTTATTATAATTATGTGTTTAATGTAATGCTTTTAAACAGGGCTCGGAACTTGCCTTGCCTCAAAACGCACATTTGCGTCTTAAGCCCCTTATTGACTCCTAAACACCTAATGTCAATTTATTGACCCAGGCGTTGCCAACTCAAAAAGCAACTTTCATTTTGCCCAAGGCACAAAACAAAAAAAGACTTGTGGCAAGGGTAAAACAAAAGGCTATACGCACAAACTCAGTACGTAAAGCCCTAACCCAACTATTAAAAACATCAAAAAATCAAATTTTACTCGGCACTCAAATCGCTCGTTTTGCGAATGTTTTTGTTATCCTTTTTAAAAACCTACTCCGGATTTTTTAACGCCAGCCGTCTTCTCATATCAACGGCAAGCTCTTTTAATTCCAACGCATCTTTAAGCCATTGCTCCGTTTCCGCCCATCCAGCAGTCTCCAAGCCTTTGGATACGTGCCCAATCAAATTGTTGCATAATTTGGAGAACCGTTTTGTCTTTTCATCGGAAGTAAGTTTTTTAACGTTCTCACGCAAGCCGCTTACGGTAATATCTCCCGTAATGTCTTTAATTGTTGCCTTCATGCTGTTTAGATTCGTGTAATAATCCTCTACCTGTTTTTTATGTTCGGCATTAAGCAATCCCTTATCGACTGCAATAAGTTGATTAATTGAAAATCCAATATTGGGATTCGCACGATAAAGCAGAGAATATTCTTCCTTTGTGCAATGTTTTAATACGGCTTTCAAAACCACTGCCGACCAGCCGATAAATATCCTTTTTTAAGCAATTGCACAACAAATAGCTCCAGCTCTTTTGTATCACACTTATTGTCAAAATACAGATTGAGAAATTCAACGGCATTGTGTTCATCAAGATTTTGTAATAACTTCACAAAAAATTGTGGCTTAAACACTGAAAACGCATAGTTTTGACATACAACATCCAAAACTTTTTCGCACAGCTTATCGTTTTTATCATAACTTATAAGCGATTCACGGTAAATATACAAGCCGCTCATCTTGGCAATCTCTGTCTTGCGAATATTTTCATTTCTTATTTGCAAGTGATCGCCTTGCGCATCATAAAAATAATTATTATTTGAAAAAAGATTATTAACGGTAGAATTGTTTAATATGCTCCAACCCGCTCCATCAACCCCATTATGAATAGTACCTTCATATTTTGATATAAAGTCAAGTTCCACGTCAAGCACCGATTCAAACAAAGCGGAATCTATGTTTACTTTCTTATCTCGCATTGTGACGCAAATACTACCGTTATTACCGAATTCCACGTTATACGGCTCGGGTTTTTCGCTTATTTTCATATCGTTCACTTGCAAATCAAGAATATCTTCTTTAATATAGAGTAAATCTTGCAAGTTTTCTCTTTTGGCAATATCTCCGTCGTATACGCGATCATGAAAAACCGAAACGTTTAGCTGCGGATAAAAGTCATAACGGTTGCTGTCGTCGATTTTCAAAATGGGATACATTGAATTTTGCAGAATTTTTTCTTGCTGTTCAGTCTTAAGTATCGAAATTTCTTCATACAATCTTTTGAAATGCGCATTTAAGCTTCCCACGCCGGTTATATCGTCAATATAAGCAAACGCCTCTTGTTTAGATGCGCTACGCAATATAAGACTGGTTATTAAGTACTGATCGTACGTCGCTTTTTCAAAAGTATTGTATTTAACCGTGATTTTCTTTACCGTTTTAGATAACTTTAATTTTAGGTTTACCCGCAAGCTCATAATGCACACCTCCGTCAAAAGTAATCATTTGTCCGAACCGCTTAATATCTTCTATGATTTCTCCAAAATATCTGCGTTTATTGCCGCCCGTTATTTGCATTTCGATTTTAGACAGGGTAAACGGGTTACCGAAAATAAACAACTTGTCGCGCGCCCTACTCATAGACACGTTTATTCTACGAAAATCATTCAAAAAGTTTCTTTGTGACGAATCGGTCACAACGGTATTCACAAGCACAATATCCGTTTCCCTTCCCTGAAATGCATCTACAGTATCAATTTCAAAACTCTTGAAATGTTTTTTTGCCTTGTTTATTAAATCCAAATAGCCTTTTTGAAATTTCTCGATTTGCGCCGCATAGGGGAAGATAGCCGATACCGAAACCGTCGCAGGGTTTTGCGTGTTCTCCATTAAATCCTTTAATATTTCCGCCGTTGCCCGCAATTCCTCAACGTTAAACCTCGACGTATTCTCTCTTGCCTCTTTACCGTTTTTTACGTCTATAAAGAAGATGTCCTTTTCGTTGAACATCGGATATTTCTCGGTGAACGTAACTTTTGTAGGCTTTACGGTTTCGCGCATATTCTTTAATAATTTGTCGTAAAAAATATTATACGCATTCAAAACGGCATTTACCGATCGATAGTTTACGTCCAACGTAACCAAGCGTCCCGCCTGTCTTGCCTTATCAAGCGTCTTGGCAAATACAGACTGCTCGTAAATTTGTTTTAATTTCTCGAATTTATCTTGATCATACGAAGGTAAGTCTTGCACGTCCTCTTTGGTAAATTCAAGCAACGGCGCAAGCTGAAAATCGTCTCCCACCATAATAATTTTCTTTACGTATGGCAAATATCGCAATACTTCCGTAATCGGGCATTTTGAAACCTCGTCTATTATAAGCCACTCGTACCCGTTCAATAACTCTAATCCCTTTTTGCCACCTATGGCGCTGGTAGTAGTGGTTGCCCCCAAAACCGAATATTCCGACATATCTACTGTCTCGGAATATTTGAATTTCTTTTCGCCGGCAAAATGCGACATATCCCCGGCAATATTCGCGGCAAGCTCTTTCGAAGTGCTTCTGTTGTTGTGATCCGTAAATCGCTTTGCCCACGTTTTATATAGCGTAGAATCTATTTCGCTGCCGGAATATTTGTTCCTGCGGTTTGTTATTCTGTTGGGAATAATCAAATCGTAATTCTCCATCAGCTTATCGAGCACATTATCTATTGCCACGTGGGTTTGCGAAGAAATAACTACTTTCTCTTTTAATTCCTTGGTTATGTATTGCACTATTGCGTTTATAACAAATGTTTTCCCGGTGCCCGGAGGTCCTTTTATAAGACTTACAGGCGAGCCGTCGGTTGCCATTAAAAACGCCTTCTTTTGCGACTCGTCTAATTTTTCGATATATTTCATTTTGTCCGCGCTTATTCGCCCGCCACGATGCGAGGGCATTTTTTTAGAGCCAATAATATACTCCAAAAGTTCAGCCGCCGCCCCCGATGCACCTTGATTGATCAGCCGCAAAGAATTATCTATCGATTCAAGTTTAACTTTTTGCCCCATATCATACAAGTGCAAATACCTAAACTTATGTGTTGAATTGTATTCGCCCATAAGAATAAGCGCGCCGTCTTCTTTTTGAACATTTAACAAATCAAAACTTACAAGCTGTCTTATGTTTTCTTCTTTTACCCTTGATTCATTGCTTAAAAATAAATTGTCCGAAAAGCTCCTGATTTTTTTAAATTCTTTGTCCGCGCCTTTAATGCGAATATTAACGAACTGCTGAACTTTTTCTTTTTGTTCACTTGAAAGCTGCTCATATTTATAAGGTTCTAAGACGTAGCCTATCACTATGCCGCCAATATTTTTTACGGCATTTTCTTCATCCGTTTCTATCTCTTTTTCGTTGATCGAAACAAAATAATAAGGTTTAGATATATCGTCTATATCATACGTCACGTTATTATTGAGCTCACCCGACAGCGTTTTATAAAAGCCGAATATTTCCATAAACTCGTCAAATTGCGAGAGGTTAAATACTAAGTCGGGATTCACTGATAACGAATCGAGAAACGATTGCATTGCGGCAATATCCATCGGATTATTGGCAAATCTTACTTGCGTAGATACCCCTTCCATATCGGCAAAATTACGTTTTTCCTCAAGCGCAGTTCGTGATACAAAAAACTCACCGCCAAACGGGCTACGAAAAGAACAACTCAAATTGCCCATTAAAATTAGGCACCCGCCGCCCGACAACTCATAAACGAGTTTAACGCCCTTTATAGCGCTGATATTTCTTTGATCTTTTCTGTCTCTCTCAATGTTTAACTTATTGGTCGTAATTTTAACAGCATGAAACGAACCGTCATTCACGGCATCAATAAGCTCCCTGTCTCGCGCATGTTCTTCTTCCGCAAGATGCGGTGCATATGTCAATTTAAGTGTTAAAACCATTTTTCTCTCCGTGCTTTTTCTTATACTTATATAGAATATAATTTACCTAAAACTTAACGATTTTCTTTTAATTTTTCTTTAAAATTCTTATACGTTCTACTAAGACTCTGCTCCGAGACTCCGCATATTTGTGCTATTTGCCTAGCTGTTGGCAGTGCACAATACCTTTCGTACCAATTGTAAATTTCATCACTGTTAAAGCTGTATTTGCACAATATTTCATGAGCCGCTTTCAAGTCATAGTCAAACGCTCTTATAACTTCTGTCGTAAGCAATAATGAAAGCAATCGTTTTTGCCGCTCTTGCACAATTTGAAATGCGGTCTGTGTCCTATCGATAAGTTCCGTTACTCTTTCCTGCGCTATGATTTTTTCTTCTTCGCTACTTTCGGTGTGTGCTTGCAGATCCAATAAACTTATCGTATCTCCGTCTTCGTTTACAACCGTATCAGAAACGGCTACGGCATTATCGTTTATTAGGACTAGCTCTGCCACACGAGTCGCGGTTAAGCCAAAAACCGTTGCTATTTTCGCTTGAACTATATCGTCGTAAATATCAAGATTTTTGCTCTTAGCAAAGGCTACTACTTTACGAATCATCTGCTCGTCACAACTCGAAAGTTTAAGCCCCTGCCTATGGGTATCTATAATTTCTTTTGCTTTGGCAATACTTAAATTCCTTTTCAGTACCGTGTTGAAAAGGTGTAAAAATAGCCCTTTCGTTTTATCGTAATATTTAATACATTCCGTTGCCGTTTCTATCAGTGTTAAACTGTATGTATCAAGAGGTTTATTGGGATAAATATAAATCCGATAATAATCCGTCAGCAGCGTTAAAAACGCGTACTTTTCAGTGTTGAATAGCGCAGGATCTTTCTCCTTATCTATTGTAAATAGCGGAGAATCATTGATTGCGTTTTCATACTCTTCTCGCGTGAACATTGTATTGCTCCTTATAAATCAAGCAATACGTCAAGCGCCTTTACCGCTTCTTCCGACGTTTTGTACTCCATCGCGTTCGTAAGTGAATTTAAATAGTAAAGAGGCGTTAAATCATACAAAACAGGATTTATCGGTTTTGTTTTTCCTGTACCATCCTCAATCTCCACAAAATCAACCTTTCCATAAACTATGTTTTTGATTTTCGCGCCAAAAAACTTTTCCGCAAAATTCATAACCGCAAACATAATAATAGGCAACGGTTTGGGCCCATATGTTACATCGCCGATAATTTCAGCATCAGCTTCAAGTTTCCCTATCATGTCACGCAATAGCGTTTCATGTACTCCGCGTGTTTCCTCAAACGGCGTAGCAAGCGTGATATATTCTATATCCGCTCCAATCGAACGATTGATATTATTAAGCTCTCTTTGAAAAATACCGGCATTTATGGCACTATTCCCCGCTATATCCACCTTCGATAAAAGAACTACTTTAACTCTTTCACCGCGCTTCATGGATTTTGCCAGCACAGAATTCACGGGGAAAATAACTTCTCCGTCATATTCAATGGCCATATTGCCATCAGCCTTATAGCTAAACGCATGTAATTCCTTTTTCATAGGAAGATCACTAAATACAATTTTCATTTTATTACCCTCTGCTAATTTAGATTTTACGCAACTTCCCAATCAACCTGTTTCCACAAAAACGGCTCTCTTTTATGCCCTTTTGGTTTCCTTCGTTGCTGAATATCTTTTGTCTTATTGTAAATTGCAATTCCGCATTCTTTTTCAACATACCGAATGTATGAAGGCAATTTATCCAAAGTTTTTCTTACGGCAGTACTGTAAACGCCGGCATACTTGTTGATTTCATCCACTCGCAATCCCTGTTGAAAAAATCCCTTATTGCTCACCCTATATGCTTGCTGAAAGAGAAAATACGTCTGCCCGTCTACCGCTACGTAGAATGATTGTTTGCCTTTTGCTACTGTCTTACAAAAAATTTTTGATTGCATTTTTGCAACTCCTTTTTGTTTTGTAGCATTATATAGAACAAGAATTAGTGACAGCTTAACACTTTCAAAAATTTGTCATGATTTTATATTCAAAGTAACTATTCGCGACAGCATTCTATAAAAGATTTTAATCCTATTCATTTAAAATTTTACCGAATACAACTATCGCTTATATTATAAAAATGCTCAATATAAAAGTCAAGCTATTCGTAACCGCGCAAATCTTGATGAAATATTATAAAACCCAGCTCTGTATTTGCAAAATTATCTTTTCTGTGATATAATTTATAAACTGCAATTACCCTCTTGCATTATTTTATAAATAGAATTTACCTTATAATAGCTCTCAGAGGAGAAAATTATGGCCACAAGCAAAAAACTTGAAATAATTTATTACAACGGGCAACCCGACGGGATCCGTTCTGTTCGCCGTCACTTGTCTACAATTACAACCTACGTTATCCCTCGCCCATTACTTGCCGAAGCAAAAAAGATTTCAGAACTTACAAGACCTGGTATCTATTATCTAATCAATGAAAATGACGAAAATAAAATCGCCCAGATTTACATAGGCCAAACACGAAATGGGGTAACTCGTCTTGATGACCACAATCGCTCCAAAGATTTTTGGAATAATGCTATTATGTTTCTTGCTGATAATAAAACCTTTTCGCTTGATATGATAAGTGGGCTTGAAGAATATGCAATTGTCAAAGCACATGAAGCAAAGCGATACAAGGTTGAAAATACCGTCAAGCCAAAATACGAGATTGACGAATATGACCTCCCTTCTATTGAAGAGGTTTATGACGAAATTCAATTCATCATGGCAACGCTAGGCTATAAGATGAGCAATGCAAAAAAGAACGAAGAGAATAGAGAAGTATTTCATACTACCCGAAATGGCATTACTGCTTATGGAGTTTACTATGGTGAAAAGTTTGATGTGCTAGAAGACTCTGAAGTGGTTATGAAAACCAAATGCCTTGAATGGCAAAAAATACAACTCCAACGACAAAATGCTTTGCAAAATGGAGAAATTGTTGAAGTAAACGGCAAATTTGTTTTAAAAGTATCTTTATCGTTCTCCTCCCCCAGTGCTGCCGCCGCATTTATCTTAGGGCATAATGCCAACGGCTGGATATCATGGAAAAATAAAAACGGCAAAACTTTAGACGAAATTTACAGAAAGTAAACATATTTAGAGGTTTCGAAATGTCATATCAAAGCGAAGCTGAACTTGAACAGCAATTAATCGAGCAATTAAAGGGTCAAAATTATTCGAGGATAGCTATTCCCGATTATGATGCTTTAATAGCCAATTTCAAAGTGCAGTTTGAAAAGTTTAATGCCGAAAAATTGGACAAGCCCTTATCGGATAAAGAGTGGGAACGTATTTTTAACCACCTTAACGGTAAGAGCATTTTTGAGAGCGCAAAAGTATTGCGTGATAAATATGTCCTTGAGCGTGATGACGGAACAAAACCGTACTTGCTTTTCCTTAACGAAGATCCGACCAAGAATGTTTATCAAGTATCACACCAGACAACGGTTGTAGGTAAATATACTAATCGTTACGATGTTACTTTGCTTGTAAATGGTTTGCCGCTCGTTCAAATTGAATTAAAGCGTCGCGGTGTAGATATTAAAGAAGCCGTAAATCAGATAATGCGGTATAGAAAGCACTCTTATACTGGTCTTTATCATTACATTCAAATGTTTGTCGTTTCCAACGGCATGGATACGAAATATTTTGCTAACTCGGACAAGGACATTTTGTTCTCGCATACGTTCTTCTGGACTGACGAGGATAATATTCGCATTACAAACTTAAAAGATTTTTCCGTGGCTTTTCTTGCACGCGACCATATTGTCAAAATGCTTACCAAGTTTACGATACTCAATGATACGGACAAGATAATGATGATTATGCGTCCGTATCAGGTGTATGCAACGGAAGCGTTAATTCGTCAAGCGACGCTCACAAATCGCAACGCTTATATATGGCATACAACGGGCGCTGGCAAAACTTTAACTGCATTTAAGACGGCTCAAATTCTTGCAACCAATCCCGTCGTTAAAAAGGTTATCTTCCTTGTTGATCGTAAAGACCTTGATACGCAAACAATGGAGGAGTTTAATAAGTTCGAGGCTGGCTCGGTCGACGCAACCGATAGGACGGACATCCTTGTAAATCAGATGAAGGACAAAAACCGTCAGCTCATTATTACGACTATTCAGAAAATGTCTAATACGGTAAAGAACGCTCGCTATGCGAGCGTGATGGACGCTTACAAAGACCAAAAGATTGTCTTTATAGTAGACGAGTGCCACCGTAGTCAATTTGGTGATATGCACAAAGATATTGTCCGCCATTTTACAAAGGCGCAGTTCTTTGGCTTTACAGGTACGCCACGTTTCGAGATAAACGGCAAGGTGGAGGGCAAGGTAACACAAACAACCGAAAAACTGTTCGGTGAGTGCCTGCACTCATATTTGATTAAGGATGCTATTTTCGATAATAATGTCTTGGGCTTCCACGTTGAGTATATCAGCACAATGAAAGGTGCTTATGACGAAACCGATAGCACAATGACAGAAGCCATTGACGTGGGCGAATTATTTATGGCAGATGAGCGTATGACGAACATTGCTAATCATATCGTTCAAAACCATAAGGCAAAGACACGCAACCGTCAATATACAGCTATCTTTGCGGTGGCGTCTATTCCTATGCTTGTAAAGTATTACGGTATATTCAGGTCCATAAACCACGATTTGAACATAAGCGGTATTTTCTCATACGGTGCGAATGAAGATTACGAAGGACACGATGAACATTCACGCGATGCGTTGGAACGTATTATTAAAGATTACAACGAAATGTATAATACTAATTTCAGCACGGATACCTTTGCGGCATATCATAAAGATATTTCCGACCGAGTAAAGGGCAAGAAAACTAAGCAGTTGGATATTTTGCTTGTAGTCAATATGTTCTTGACGGGCTTTGACAGTAAACCGCTTTCTGTTCTTTATGTAGATAAAGATATGATGTACCACGATTTGTTGCAGGCATATAGCCGTACTAATCGTGTTGAGAAAGAAACGAAACCGTGGGGTATTATAGTCGCTTATCGTAACTTGAAAAAGAAAACCGATGATGCACTTGCTTTGTTCTCGCAAGGACACGCAGAAGGCGTGTTGACGCAGCCGTTTGAGTTCTACGTCCAAAAGTTTAACGAGCTTGTATCACGAATTAAAGCCATCGCGCCTACTCCGGCGTCAATAGATATGTTGTATTCGGAGGATGACCAAAAAGAATTTGTCGTGCTGTTCCGTGAGCTTACGAGATACTTACTGTCGTTGCAAACTTTTGTTGAGTTCAAGTTCGATCGTAGCAATTTAGATATGACCGACCAAGAGTATCAGGACTATAAGAGCAAGTATCTGTTGCTGTATCGTCGCCATAAAGACGAGAAGGAAGTAGTATCCGTTTTAGATGACGTTGATTTCTGTATCGAGCTTATGGAAAGCGATAGAATAAATGTCGCTTACATAATGAACTTGATACGCAATATTCATTTCGAGTCCAAAGCACAGCGCGACAAAGATATTGAGCATATCAAAGACGAACTCAATCGTTCCGATAATATGCGTTTGCATAAAAAGATTGATATTCTGCGTGCCTTCCTCGACGAAGTTGTTAGCGGTTTGGACGGTAGCGAAGATATTGACGCCGAGTATAACGACTTTGAGAACAAGAAGAAGTTTGCGGAAATTCAAGAGTTCGCCGAGCAAGAAAACATTGATCCGCAAATCTTACAAAGCGAAATTGCCGAGTACGAATTTACGGGCATTATCAATTCCGGTAACATAAGAGATAGGATAACAACGCCCATGCCGTTGCTCAAAAAGAAATCACTTGTAAGCCGTATCGTGGACTTCATTAAGGCTCACGTTGAAAAATTCAGTAACTAAATAGGAGAAATACATAATGGATAATATTCAGCAGCACCAAAAAGAACTTTGCAATAAGTTATGGGCTATGGCTAACGCTTTGCGTGGCAATATGGAAGCATACGAGTTTAAGAATTATATTCTCGGTATGATTTTCTATTACTATCTTTCGGATAGAACCGAGAAGTATGTAGAGAAACTTTTAAAAGACGATAATATTTCGTATGAAAATGCGTGGAAAGACGAGGAATATAAAAAGGCTATTATAGAGGAATCTTTGAACGATTTAGGCTTTGTAATCGAGCCGCAATACCTTTTCCGTAAGTTAGTCGAAATGGTAGAGAACAAATCATTTGACGTTGAATTCTTACAAGCGGCAATCAACTCCCTTATGGAATCTACTATCGGAACGCCGAGCCAAGCGGACTTTGAAGGTTTGTTCTCAGATATGACGCTTGATTCGACAAAACTCGGTCATAGCGTAAAAGACCGTAGTGCCGTTATGGCTAAAATCATAGCTTCTCTCGACGAAATAAACTTCTCACTTGAAGATACCAAAATAGATGTCCTCGGCAATGCTTATGAATATCTCATCGGCCAGTTCGCGGCAACCGCCGGGAAAAAAGCCGGTGAGTTTTATACCCCTGCTGGGCCTGCCGAACTTCTTTGTCGCCTTGCGTGTTTAGGTCTCACTGATGTGAAATCGGCTGCTGATCCTACTTGCGGTTCCGGCTCATTACTTTTGCGTTTAAAAAAATATGCAAGAGTCGGCCAATATTACGGTCAAGAGCTTACATCTACTACATATAACCTTGCTCGTATGAATATGATTTTGCGCGGCATCCCCTATCCATATTTTACAATATATAATGGTGACACTTTGGAACACGATTATTTTGAGGGAAAAACTTTTCGCGTGCAGGTTGCCAATCCCCCGTATTCAGCAAATTGGTCTGCTGATATGAAGTTTATGGAAGATGAGCGCTTTAACGAATACGGGAAACTTGCGCCCAAGAGTAAAGCCGATTTTGCTTTCGTTCAGCACATGATTTATCACATGGACGAGGACGGACGCGCAGTCGTTCTTCTTCCGCACGGCGTTTTGTTCAGAGGCGGTGCAGAGGAAACCATACGAAAGTATATCATAGAGAAATTGAATGTTCTCGATGCGGTAATAGGACTTCCGGCAAACTTGTTCTTCGGAACGGGAATTCCCGTATGCGTTCTTGTTCTTAAAAGGGAACGTAATGGCAATAGCGATAATATCTTGTTTATCGACGCATCCAAAGAGTTCGAGGCTGGAAAGAACCAAAATATCTTGCGCGACTGCGATATTGATAAAATCGTAGAAGCATATCAACAGCGTAAAAATATTGATAAGTTCGCTCACGTTGCAACGATGGCAGAGATAGCCGAGAACGGTTTTAACTTGAATATACCGCGTTACGTCGATACATTCGAGAAAGAACCCGAGATTGACCTTGCTGCTGTTTCAGCCGAAATACGCGGCTTGCAGAAAGAAATCAAGCAAATCAACTCCAAATTAAAGCCGTATTTTGACGAACTTGGTTTAGATTTCCCCTTTGGCGAGGAGGACTAATTTTTATGTCAAATGTATCCTCAAGTAATAGTCATAAGGGCAATACGCCTAATCTTCGTTTTCAAGGATTTACTGATGGCTGGGAATTAACAACTATTGGTGCTGTTTATGATGAACGTTCTGAACGAGGCAACGAAGAAATGGAACTGCTTTCCGTAACC
>JAAVYI010000033.1 GCA_022791055.1 Clostridia bacterium
ATCGTATCAAATAACTTTTCCATATCTCAAAATGTAGTGAGAGAAATTTTCGTCCACAACGACAAAGCCATTTCTTTCATAAAAATTCTTTGCAGGATTACTCTTAAAAGTATCCAAAAATATCGGTTTATTTAATTCATTTGCCTTTTTAATAAAGTCTTGCAAGATTAAAGAGCCTAATCCGTTGTTACGATATTCAGGAAACAATGTAAAAACATCTACTATAATTTTTGTACTTTCTTCTTTATAATAAACATATCCGGCAATTTGACTATTAACTGCAATTTTAAGAAGATTAGGTTTTAATTGTTTCAAATGATTTTCCATAATAGCCATATCGCAAACACCAAAGAACTCTAATATATACTTTTCAAAAGCGTCCATTTGGCACTTTATATAATTATCGTGGTCTGCGTCGGTATATGGCACTAATTCATAGATATTCATTATAGGTCGTTTATAATTCTCCGTTAAATTGAAATTTATATGCCTATTTTTTTAATTCACTTTCAGTACCTATTTGACTATCATCAAGATGTGCTATTATTTCTTTGCCAACAGCAAAACAATCTTCTACATCTACCCAACAATAACCTTTTTCACCAAACAAGAAATGTATATCACCTGATTTAAGATTTACATATTTGGGCTTCTTCTTATATTTAATATATCCGTTTCTTGTAACTATGAATTGCTTAATTTGCGAAAATGTTACAGTTTGCCAGCGAGTATTAAAAAGCTTCCCCGCATTTAGAAATTCTATTTTATCACTATAAACCCTTATTACAGTTTTATGAGAATATATTGCATTGCTTAATCCAACAATAAAAATACTGATAGAACCAACCCCCATAAACACGCCGATAAGCATTGCTTCCAGTAATCTTGAAGTCATAGTCAATAAAAATAAGCACAATATAGTTACGGCAAAAATTAAAAGCCCAAAAACAATCATAACTATATAAAATTGTCTCTTACCTTTATACTCTTTCATACTAAAAGTATATTCTCCGCTAAATTACTGTTTATCGTACAATCATTATAGCACGAAAAACGAAAGAACGCAACCTATTGAATTTTGCGGGAAATATAAAACATATCTATATCTCACTAGGCTACGAGTAGCCTAGTTCGTCCACGAAAAAAAGTACAGAAAAGGCACAGCTTAATGCTATGCCTAAATCTTTTTATTTGCATTTTATTAAATTCCTTATGGGAATTACCGTAATGCGTCGCCCGTTTCTTGTATTTTGTTTACCCTTTGATCAATTTGTCGTTGTAGATCATGCACCGCGTCACTTCGCTGCGCCCTTTGATCAGCGGCTTGCCGACGTGCGTGCGGTTTTCGATGCTGAACGTCTCCGTCGAATAGGCTGACAGATAGTCGCCGTCGAGTTCGAGTACCACCTTATACGGCTCTTTGACGTAGCCGACGAATGCCAGTTTGGTGCCGTTGGTCTTTTTGCCGAAGTCGATGATCTTGACGCCCTTGCGGTAGCGCGCCATGACGTCGAGCTGCGCCACCAGCACGCGCTTGGCGAATCCGCGGTCGGTGACGAGCGCAACTTCCCCGTCGCCGCTGACCTGGCGGACGAACACGCACTTGTCGGTGTCGGAAAGCTGAATGCCCTTGACGCCGCCGGCTACGCGACCCTGAACGGGAATATCCGACATATCGGCGTTTAGGCACATGCCTTCGCGCGTGACGAACAGCAACGTGCAACCGGACTGCTCGTCCTCCATGCCGATGACGCTGTCGCCGTCCTTGAGTTTGACAGCTTGGAACGAACTTTTAACAACGTTGTATTCGCTCCATGCCGA
This sequence comes from Clostridia bacterium, assembly GCA_022791055.1. Lineage (GTDB taxonomy): Bacteria > Bacillota > Clostridia > Christensenellales > Pumilibacteraceae > HGM11386. Next base: position 1,822 of record JAAVYI010000033.1, read on the forward strand.
CCGCTTGACCATGCCGTCGCAGGTGTAGAACAACAGGTTGCCTTTGGGCAGGCCGTCGTCGGCGACCGCCGTCATATACACGATGCGTTCGGTCTTGGTCGCGTCGGGCGCAACGCTTTTGAGCGGCGCGCCTTTCTCGCGCCACTTGCCGTCGGGGATCGACTCGACATCGACCTTGTAGCAGTTACCCATATCGGTAAAGCAGTACACAACTTCGTTGCTGCGCGTCTTGACGATACTCGAGCAGATCTCGTTTCTGGTACTCGAGTCGGTGAAGTCCTTGGTCGCCATCGAGAAGTTTTTGACCAGCATACGCTTGATATTGCCGAACGCGTTGACAGCAACGATATAATCCTCGATCGGTTTTTCGTCGTCGTCGCTGGGCACAACGTATTCGGCGGCGGTCTTTAAGATCGTCGACTTGCGCGGCTCGCGGTAGGCCTTGCGGATCTGCAACAGTTCGGCCTTGACGAGATCCATTTGCAATTTTTTGCTCGCCACGATCGCCGACAGACGAACGATCAGCGCGCGCACGTCGGCCAATTCTTTTTCCAACTTGTACACTTCGAGATGCGTCAACCGCGCCAAACGCAAGTCGAGAATGGCCTGCGCCTGCCGCTCGCTCAACTCGAAACGCTTTTTCAAGTTTTCGCGCGCCTCGCCCGTCGATTGACTGGCCTTGATGATCTTGACGACCTCGTCGATATTGCGCACGGCGATGACCAAACCTTCGAGTATATGCTCGCGTTCCTTGGCCTCGTCGAGTTCGTATTTGGTACGCTTTAAGATGACTTCGCGCTGATAGTTGACATAATAGGCGATGATGTCTAATAGCCCCATCAGCTGCGGCTTGCCGTCGGCGATCGCCACCATGTTGATGCCGAACGAGATCTGCAAATTGGTGTGTTTAAAGAGCAGTTCGATGATCGGCTTGGGATCGCAGTCGCGCTTGACCTTGATGACCGCGCGCATACCGTTGCGGTCGGACTCGTCGGTGATCTCGCTGATCCCGGTCAGAATGCCTTTCTTCTCCTCGCGCTGTTTGAGTATGGTTTCGAGCAACGCGGCCTTGTTGACCTGGAACGGCAGTTCGTCGATGACAATCAGCTTTTTCTCGTTTTCGCCGTTCTCGATATGCAATTTCGCCCGCAGCGTGATCTTGCCCTTGCCCGTCTCGTATGCCTTAAGCAGTTCTTCACCGGTTATGATAAAGCCGCCGGACGGAAAATCGGGGCCTTTGATGACTTTCATCATTTCGGCCAGCTTGATTTTCGGGTTGTCGATGTAGGCGATGACGCCGTCGATCGTCTCCATTAAGTTGTGCGGCGGAATGTTGGTCGCAAGGCCGACCGCGATACCGCTCGCGCCGTTGACCAACAAGTTGGGAAACCGTCCGGGCAGAATATCCGGCTCCATGCGCGTGTCGTCGAAGTTGCAACTCCATTTGACGGTGTTCTTGTCGAGATCTCGTAATAGCTCGAGCGCGAGCGGCGTCATACGCGCCTCGGTGTAACGCATGGCGGCCGCACCGTCGCCGTCGATCGATCCGAAATTGCCGTGGCCGTCGATCAGCGTCGCGCCCATCGAGAACGGTTGCGCCATACGCACCATTGCCTGATAGATCGACGTATCGCCGTGCGGGTGGTATTTACCCAAACAGTCGCCGACCACGCGCGCCGACTTACGGTACGGCTTGTCGGGCGTGATCCCCAACTCGTGCATGGTGTAGAGAATACGCCGTTGCACCGGTTTCAAGCCGTCCTCGACGCGCGGCAACGCGCGATCCAAAATGACGTGTTCGGAATACGGGATCATCGAGTCGTGCATGACGTCTTCCATCGTCCGCACTAAAATTTTGCTTTCGTGTTGTTTTTTATTATCGGCCATGTCGGTTTTCTCCTATACTTACAATGAAGGCGTTAGACAAGCGTCAGACGGGACGGCGGGACGGCGACACAGGCGCGTACTTCACCGTACATAACCGTGTCGTCTTGCCGCACACATTTTGCGGTGGCATTCTCTTGCCACAAAAACAGTTCGGGGAACTGTTTTTAGAAAAATGCACGAGCTTTTAAGCGACGTGTACCTTGTTCGCCCGTATCACGCAGGTGCATACGCCGTCATTTCGCGTCAGCCCCCTTAAACGTATCCTCCCGGTTAAAATTGGCGTGTTCGATAATATAGGCTTTGCGCAGATCGATCGCGTCGCCCATCAGCGTCGACACCAACATTTCGGCCTCGGCCGCGTCCTCGATCGTCACCTGCACCAGCGTGCGTTTGGCCGGATCCATGGTCGTTTCCCAAAGCTGTTCGGCGTTCATTTCGCCCAAGCCTTTATAACGCTGAATGCCGGCGCCGCGGCCGAATCGGGGCTTTGCGTCCTCCAACTCCTCGTCGGAATACAGATATTCCACTTTGTCTTTTTTCTCGATCTTGTATAGCGGCGGCAGACCGATATAAACGTGGCCTTCGTTGATCAAATCCTTCATATAGCGGAAGAAGAATGTCAACAGAATGGCGCGGATATGCAAACCGTCCTGGTCGGCGTCGGACAAAATAATGACTTTGTGATAGTTGAGGTTGTCGACGTTGAAGTCCTCGCCGATCCCCGACCCCAACGCCGAAATGATCGTGCGGATCTCCTCGTTGACAAGCACCTGGTCGATACGCTTTTTCTCTGCGTTGAGCGGCTTGCCCCGCAGCGGCAGAATGGCCTGGAACGAGCGGTTGCGCGCCTGCTTACAGGTGCCGCCGGCGCTGTCGCCCTCGACGATGAACAGCTCGTTGAGTTCGGGCTTCTTGCCGGTGCAACTGGAGAGCTTGCCGACCAAGTTGAAGTTTTCGATGCTGTTTTTCTGCCGCGTGATCTCCTTTTCCTTGCGCGCGGCCTCGCGCACTTTGGCGGCCAGCACCGCTTTTTTCAAAATGATGTCGATGAGCGGCTTGTTCTCGTCCTTTTCGAAAAACGCCGTCAATTCGGTCGTCACGCTGTATTCGATGGCGATACGGGCGTCGGGGTTGCCGAGCTTGGTCTTGGTCTGCCCCTCGAACTGCACGTTCTGCATCTGCACCGAAAGTACGGCGGTCAAGCCCTCGCGGTAGTCGTCGCCCAAAAGGTTGGCGTCCTTATCCTTCAAATATCCGTTCTTGCGCGCCAGGTCGTTCATTACCTTCGTGAGCGCCGCTTTAAAACCGGTCTCGTGCGTGCCGCCCTCGGTGGTCGGAATGTTGTTGACGTAGGAAAAAATATTTTCGGTGTAGGCGTCGGTGTACTGGAACGCCAGCTCCATCGAAATATTGTCCTTTTCGCCCGCGATGAAAATCGGTTCGGCAAAGGCCGGCGCCTTGGTCTCGTTGAGATACTTGACGAAGTCGATCAGACCGCCCTCGTAACAATATTCGCGCTTTAGGCACGCGTTGCCCATCGGCACGCGCTCGTCCTGCAAAATGATATGCGCGCCCTTATTGAGGAACGCCAACTCTTTCAATCTGCGCGAAATGGTGTCGATATTGAACACCACCGTTTCAAAGATACGCTTGTCCGGCTTGAAACGCACATACGAGCCGTGCTTTTCGGTCTTGACACCGGTATCCATCAAATGATATTTGGGAATACCGCCCTTGACCGTGCCGTTCTCCTCGCGCGATTCAAACTCCATGCGATAGGTCGTACCGTTCTTGTAAATCTCGACGACCACCCACTCGCTCAACGCGTTTGTGACCGACGCGCCCACGCCGTGCAAACCGCCCGAATGCGCATAGTTCTCGTTGTCGAACTTGCCGCCGGCGTGCAACTGCGTGAAAACGACCTCGACGCCCGACACGCCCAGGGTGGGATGAATGTCGACCGGAATACCGCGGCCGTCGTCCTCGACCGAAACCGAACCGTCGGTGTGTACCGTCACCCATATCTTGTTGCCGTACCCGTTGGCGACCTCGTCCATCGAGTTGTCGACGATCTCCCATAATATATGGTGTAACCCTTTTATGCCCGTTGTACCGATGTACATACCGGGGCGAAGCCGCACGGCGTCGAGTCCCTCGAGGACGCGAATATCGCCGGCGCTGTAATCATGCTGTGCCAACCGTTGTCCCTCCCGCTGCTGTAGTCGGAACGGCAAAAGCCTGTCCCGCAAACGGTCGGTGCGCGCCCGACCATACGAAACATTATAGCACAGTCCCCGATATATTACAAGTGATTTAATCTATATTTATGCAAAAAATTTTTTGATATTCTTTGTCAGCGCATTTAACGCTGTAAATTATGAATATTTATACAGCATAATGAATATTATTCGCCATCTTTTCCGGCAACGCAGCGCTCTGCAAAAGCCGTCACGTCCGCAAACACCTCTTGTCGGCAGGTCTCGACGGTCAATTCGTGCCGCGCGCCCTCGTACAGTTTCATTTGCGGGTTTAATCCGGCGGCGCGGTAGCGCGCTTCCAACTTTTTGACCAGTTTCCCAAGCCCGCCCACATAGTCGCGGCTACCCGAAATGATCAACAGCGGCAAGTCCTTTCTCAGATTGGCGAGATCGTCCGCCGCGATCGTTTTCAGTCCGTTGAAGAAGTATTTATAAAAGCCGTTGCTGCAAATGAATCCGCATTGCAAATCCTCGTTGAACTTGCGCACTTCCGATTCGTCGCGGTTGAGCCAGCCGTTGATGCCGTCTTTGAGTTTTTTGTCGTATGCGCCGAACGTCATGCGAGCAAACAGCAGACCGGGGTCGTCTTTACCCGCGCCCTTTTTCTTTTTGCACTTGCGGTTGGCCAAATACGCGCCCAAATTGACGGTCGCGCCTTGCATAAAGGCCGACCCGCACAGCACCGTGCCGGCCAGCTTGTCTGCCGAGATCGTCAAATAGCGCTGCGTCAAAAACGATCCGTAGCTGTGTCCGAATAAGACGAGCGGCAAGCGATACCGCTCGAGCAGCCAATCGGTAATGCCGCGCTCGTCGCCGACCGTCTTCTCAAACAGATCGCCCTCGCCGACGACGAACCCCAAATCATTCGGATCGGTCTGCCCGTGGGCGCGGTGGTCGTCGCCGGCCACGATAAACCCGCGCGCGTTCAAATACCGCGCGAACTCGTCGTAGCGTGCCACATGCTCGGCCATGCCGTGTACGATCTGCACGATACCTTTGGGACTTTCGACCTCGTCCCACACGCACAGGCTGATATGCTTACCGTCCTCGGCTACATATGTTTCTCTTCTCATAATAACCTATCTCCTATCTTTTTTGTCGAGCCGAAACAAAAGAGCGACTTTCGCTTGCCTTTTTCGACGCCGACAGGTGTTATTTTTCCCGAATTGTACATAATCATAAGCATAGGGCGAACGCCATAAACCGCACGCCGTGCAAATTATGGATTCGACCCCGCTCGATCATATTGAAATCATCACATCATAGTATAGCACAAAAAGGAATCCTTGTCAATGAAACCCGTCTTTATTTTGACCGGCGGCGGAACTGCCGGGCATGTCGTCCCCAACCTGGCGCTGGCGTCCTATCTGTCGGCGCGCTTTGACTTACACTATGTCGGCAGCGACGACGGCATGGAGCGACGCCTTGTCGAGAACGCGGGGATCCCCTTTCACGCCGTGCCGTGCGTCAAGCTCGACCGCAGCAAAAAGCTCGCCAACGTCGCCGTTCCCTTTCGTCTGTTGAAAGCGCGCGCGGCCGCAGGAAAGCTACTCAAAGAACTACAGCCGGTCGGCATTTTCAGTAAGGGCGGCTATGTCGCGTTGCCCGTCGTACTGGCCGCCAAGCGTATCCCCGTGTTTATCCATGAAAGCGACTACTCGTTAGGCCTTGCCAATAAGCTGTGCGTCAAAAAGGCTAAGACGGTGTTCACGTCGTTTCCGTCGGCAACCGACGGCCTCGACAACGCCGTTTGCTGCGGGTCGCCCATTCGTAAAGAGCTGTATTTCGGCGACGCCGAACGCGCGCGCGCCTTGTGCAATTTACGCGCGCCGCTCCCTTATCTGCTGATCGTCGGCGGCTCGTCGGGCGCAAAAGCGATCAACGACTGCGTGTATTCGGTGGTCGGCACGCTCGCGCAGCAGTACAACGTCATACACATCACCGGCGCCAAAAACGAGCGATCGCCCGTCAGCCACCCCAACTACTTTTCGCTAGGCTACACCGACCGCATCGCCGACTTTCTGGCGCTCGCCGACGTCGTCGTCACGCGCGGCGGCAGCGGCGTGCTGTTCGAGATCGCAGCAATTCGGAAACCGGCGCTGATCATTCCGCTCCCTAAGGGCGCCTCGCGCGGCGACCAGGTATTAAACGCCGGGTATTTCGCCTCGCGCGGCTATGCGGCCGTACTCGACCAGGCCGACATGACGGGCGGCGCGCTGACGCAGGCGGTCAACGATCTGTACGGAAACCGCGACGTGTATATCGGCAACCTGCGCGCCGGCTCGTTCGACGGCACACGTAAGATCGTCGCCGCCATCGAACAGGCGATTCCGACCACATAAAGCGGCTTACCCCGGGGTTGACACCGGGTAAGCCGCATTCGACAGGATACGGCCGCAAACACCACAAACACCGATGATTTGTATGCGCGTATGTGGTATACTGCTAACGTCGACAATCGGCGGAGGTAGTTATGAAAATACTCAACAAGCGACAGGCCATCATTCTCATCGTCCTCAATTCGGTCGCCGTCATTATGGCGGCTATTCTCATATTCGGAGGCATTTTACAGCGGACTTCGCAACCGGCCGGCGGTTCTCCGCCCGCAGAGTGGGACGTCCACCGCGCACCGCGCGCCAGCCTCAACGAGCATATCGTATGGGAAACCAATTTGGGCGGCAGCGGCGACGAAACGCTATTGGGCGCGTACCGCGTCGGCACCGGCCTCGTCGTATTCGGCAACACGCTGTCGGACGACTATGATTTTACCGGCGGCAGCGATGAGCGCGGCTTTATGGTCACGCTCGACGCGTCGGGCACGGTGCAAACGCTGACGACGTTCGAGGCCGTCTCGGCCGTCACGCTGCACGAGCGCGGCTATGTGTTGACGCTCAAAGCCGAAACCGGCGTGATCCTGGTGTCGCCTGCCGGCGAAACGCTCAAGCGCACCGTGTTCGGCGGCGTATTCCCCGAAACGGCTGTCGACCTCAAATTGACGACCGACGGTTATGCGGTCGTCGTCGCGTGCAAATCGCAGAACGAAAAGACCGAACTCAAAGTCTATCGTCTCGACACCGAACTCAACGTCAAGCAAACGGTTTCGCTCTCGAGGAGCGGCTCGCTCGAATACATAGATATGTTTGAGATAAGCGGCAAACTGATTCTATCCGCCAATTTCGTGTCGGACGTCATCAACTGTCTCAGCTTTATTGAAGTGTTGCCCACACCCGTCTATCACGAAGTCACCGCCGAGTTCGAATACAAGGCGCTTTCGGTCATGCCCTACGGCAAGGGCTATATTGCGCTGATCGTCGACTTGAACAGCGGTTTCGGCAACCTGTTGGAAATCACCGACAAGTTTATGCAAAAAAGTCTGCGCTATCTCAACGCCGCCCGCCCCGCGTCGGGAAAGCTGATCGCAGGCAGTTCTTACACGTATGCCTATTTTCATTTGGGCGCGGACGTGTCGACGCTCGCCGTGTTCGACTATAAACTCGACTATCTCAACGTCATAGCCGACGCCGCCACGCTGACCGGGCTGGACGCCTGGTACACGCAAGGCACTTCCGTCACCTTTTTCGGACGGACGACAAGCGGCATTTCGGTATTCAGCGCCGACGGGATCACGACGCGCAATGCGTTTACCGTCGAGGCGCCTGCTTCCGAACTGCGCTGTCTCAAGGGCAGCGCCGGCCTACTGTTGGTCGGCAATGCTTACGGCAAGGGCGGCGACTGCGGCGGCAACCAAGGCGGCGCGGATATTTGGATCGCGTCCGTCCGCTAAATCGTTTTACTTAAAAAACGTAAGTCCGACCGTATCGATACGGTCGGACTTATTTTATCGATTCGATTCGGGCGGCTTGCCGCTGTTTTCGAGTAGGCTGCGATAGGTTTTACTCATGCGGCGATCGGTCAACGCGACGGGCGGATGCGCCCAGGCAAACGGCACGACGTCGGAGGCGTCCTCGACGAATTTGGGCGCGTCGAGCATCTTTTTGAGCGTGCGTATCCGCTTGATCTTCTCGCTTTTTTGTTCGTCCATATCTCTCCTTACAGCGCGTCGCTGGCAAAGCCGGAAAATTTGTTTTTGTTCTTATTGAGAATAAACTTGAGTTTGGGTACGTCCTCGCGCGCCACTTTGAGCGGCGGCGTGGTCGACATCAGCGTCCGAAAGGTATTTTTATTGCCCGACAGAATGACGATGTTCTTGTCCTCGTCGATCAGATAATCGTGCACGTGGTACCAGTCGAGAAAGGAAAAGGCGGTAAAGACGCCGCCGTCGACGACCGCGCATTTGCTGAACGCCACGGCGACCAAAAACACGATGACCGCGCTCAAAAGCACAATGGTGAAAATCAAGCTCATATTAAACTGCCACGGGCGCATGTCGAACAGCCGCGCGACCAACTCGCGCTCCGGGCCTACGGGGTCGAACAGCTGCGTAAAGCAAAAGAATTCCAAAAAGATCAGCACGCACACGATCGCCCAGTAATGCAACTTAAACGACTTGAGTTCGACCAGGCGGATCGAGTTGTACAGCTTGATCTGTCGGCGCACCAGCTTGACCGTGACGACAGCCAAAAGCGCGCTCACCACGGTGCTGAGGCAAGCGACGAACACGGGAATGATAAAAGCCGGGGCTGTCGAACCAAAATTCATACCGATAGTATACCACACTGTTTTGTAAATTTCAAGCGTTTTGCTCGGTCGTGCGCGACAGCAATTCGGCGATCGCCTGTCGGTATTCGTCGCGCGCCAACGAGCGGCTTAAAGCATGACCGACGCCCTCGGTCGTAAGCAGCCGTTTGTCGCAGATCGCCGCAGCGTACAGGCGACCGGCCATGGCATACGGGACAAACCGATCGGCATCGCCGTGTACGAACAGCGTCGGCACTTCGCCCGCTTGCACCGCGCGGATCGGCGCGGCGCGGCCGACCGAATAGCCGGCAAACAGGCGGGCAAACCCTTTGAAAAACGGCCAAACCGCCCACCCCAACCGCATACGGCAACAGAATTCATCGTACAGCGACGTATACGAGCAGTCGGCGACGATCGCCCGCACCGCGTCCCGATGCGGCCAAAACGCAGTACTCAATACCGTTGCCCCGCCCATCGAAACGCCGTCGAGTACGATCTTTTCCGCACCGAACGTTTCGCACAAAAGGTCGACCCATTCGAGTACGTCGCGGCTGTCGAGATAGCCCCAGCCGATATAACGGCCGCCGCTTTCCCCGTGCGCGCGATTGTCGACGGCCAGCACGTTGTAGCCGCGCTCGAAGTAAAATACTGCGTCGGGCAGACGGCTGCGGCGCGTCGTGCGGTAGCCGTGCACCAAAACGACGGTTTTATCCGCACGGTGATCTAGGTATGTAGCGGCAAGCTGCACCCCGTCGCACGCCGTAAGCGTCAGCGTCTCATGCGGCACCGTCTCCGCCCATTCTGCGGCCTGCGCGCACAAGCGGCGTTCGTCGTCCATGCCGCCGTCGGTGCCGTGTTTCGATTTGCGCCGCGGCAGCAACGCCCGAAACGCAAGCGCCCCGAGCGACGTCAACGTCAGCAATACGGCCGCAGCGACTGCGCCCGCGACGATACAAACGATCTGCCAAACTTCCACGGCTAGCGCTCGTCGGGCTTCGCGTTGCGGATCCGACTGTCGAGTTCGGTCAGCGTGTCGTACCCCATGTCTTTGAGCCGGTGGTTACGCGCGGCGACCTCGAGAATGGCCGCCAAGTTTCGGCCGGGTTTGACGGGAATGGTGTACAGCGGCAACTGCGTGTCGAGTATGGTATAGTATTCCTGCACATTGCCCAGACGGTCGTATTCCTTCTCCTCGTCCCAGGTCTCCAGTTTAACAACAATGTCGATGACTTTGGTCAGTTTGACCGCGCCCGCGCCGTACATCTGCCGCACGTCGATGATGCCGATGCCGCGCACCTCCATAAAATAGCGAATGATCGAGGGCGACGTACCGATCAGACGATCGGAAACGCGCTTGATCGAAACGGCGTCGTCGGCAACAAGCCGATGGTTGCGCTGGATCAGTTCGAGCGCCGTCTCCGATTTGCCGACGCTCGACTTGCCGATCATCAGCACGCCCACGCCGTACAAGTCCATCAGCACGCCGTGGATTGTTTCGGTCGGCGCCAACAGCTCGTTCAAAAATATCGACAGCTCGTTCATCAGCATGGTCGAGCGAAGCGGCGAGCGCAACACGACGCGGTCGTATTTCTCGGCGCAGATCATCAGTTCCTCGGCCGGGTCGAGTACGGTCGAAATGACCAGACACGGGAAGTCGTGACGGAACAGTTCCTCGACCGCGCGCATACGACGGGCGTCGTCGAGCGTCTTGAGGTAGGTCGTTTCCATTTCGCCGATGACCTGAATGCGTTCGGACGAAAAATGCTGATAATATCCGGCGAACTGCAAGCCCGGGCGGTTGACGTTGAACGTCGAAATGTGCATGAACTTACGACTGCCCTTGTGCAATACTTCCAGATTGAGCCGCTTGCAAAAGTCCTCGACGCTGATGTCGATCTCGTTTTCTTCTATTTCACCTTTCTGCACCATATCGGTCTCCTTATTCCGTTTTTAAACAATGTTCGATCAGTTCGGCCACGCCGTCGCAGTCGTTGGACTGAACCGTCATATCCGCCACGGCCAAAAGGTCGGGGACGGCGTTTTTTACGGCAACGCCCAGCCCCGCCGCCTCGATCATTGTCTTGTCGTTCATCTCGTCGCCGATCGCCGCCACCTCGTCGATCGAAAGCCCCAACGCCGCGGCCGTCAGTCGCACGCCGTTGCCCTTGCCGGCTTGCGGCGAGACGCACTCGATAAAGATCGGGCTGGACGTGAATACTTGCAAGTCGGGCGTGCGCGCCTGTAGCGTAGCGCACACCGCGCGAATGGTCGAGCGGTCGCACACGGCAAGCACCTTGATAATGTCGTCGCGCCCTTTTAGATATTCGACCGGGTCGCCGACCGCTTGCACCGTCGTGCCCGTCTTTTGTTCGTACAGCGCCGACTCGTCGGTATGTACGGCGGTAAAAATGCCGTCGGGCGTGTATACGTGAAAATACAGGCCGACCTCGCGTAACGCCGCGGCGAATCGGCTTAAACCCTCGAATCCGAGCGGACGGCGGAACAGTTCTTTGCCCGTCTCGTAGTCGGCCGCATACCCGCCTTGCAAGGCCATGATCGGCAGCGCGCCGCTCAAACCGGTTTCGGGCAAGCGGTTTACGATCGACTGCATACTGCGCCCGGTCGAAACGGTAAACACGCCGCCTGCCGCGCGGTAGCGGGCAATGGCGTCGATGACGGTCGGGCTGACGGTGTTATCGCTTCTTAGTAGCGTACCGTCGAAATCGGAAACAATCAGTTTATATCGCATATCGCAAGTATAGCACCTTTTACAAGTTTAATCAATCGTTTTGTGATAGAACGCAAACACGTTTTCGGCCGTCGTGCGGTCGACGACTTCGGCCAACTGCTCGACCGTCGCGGTCTTGATCTCGTTGTATTTGAAAACTTTTAATAGCTTTTCGCGCTTGGCCGCGCCGACGCCGCGTATGCTTTCCAGCTCGCTGTAATAGCGTTTGGCACGCAACGATCTATGATACGTTATGGCGAATCGGTGCGCCTCGTCCCGAATGCGTTGGAGCAGCTTCAAAGCCACATTGTCGCGCGGCAACACGATCGGCCGCTCGTCGAATACGGTAAAAATCTCCTCTTCCCGCTTGGCAAGGCCGACCATGGGGACGTCGTAGCCCTCGCCGCGCATAGCGGTGTAAGCAGCCGAAAGCTGCCCCTTGCCGCCGTCGATGACGATCAAATCGGGCAACTCGTCGAACTTTTCGTCGCCGTCGCGAAGTCGCGCAAAACGTCTGCGAATGACCTCGGCCATCGACGCAAAGTCGTTGGAGCCTTCGACCGTCTTGATTTTAAACCGCCTGTAATCGGCGTTGGAGGCCTCGCCGTTGATAAACACCACTTGCGAGGCCACCTTGTCGACACCGCTGATGTTGGAAATATCGTAGCACTCCATGCGCCGAATGCCGTCGAGCTGCAAAATTTCGGCGAGCAGTGCCGCCGCGCCGACGGTGTTATCGTGCTTGCGCTTTTCCTTGTCCGCGTTCTTCTCGAGATAGTCGCGCGCGTTTTTCAAAGCCATGTCGATCAGTTTCTTGCGCGTGCCGCGTTGCGGAAAGGTGATCTCCGTCTTGATACGCGAGAGCGAATACAAATATTCTTCGAGCGCGGCCACGTCGGTGTGTACCGGGAAACAGATCTCTTCCGGCACTTCGACGTTGAGCGCGCCGTAGTATTGCAAGACAAACGAGGCGATCGCCTCTTCCGCGCTTAAAGCAACGTCGGTAACCATGTAGTTGCGCACGCCCATCAGCTTGCCCGCGCGCACGACGGTGACGCTGATCGCGCTCAACGCGCCGTTGGTGACGTAATTGAACGCGTCGATGTCGGTGACCGTGCCGAGGTCGGCCAGCGTGCGCTCTTTCATGCGCGACAGCATATCCAGACGGTCGCGGTAGTATATGGCGCGCTCGAACTCCTCTTTTTTTGCCGCCTCGATCATCTTCTGTTCGATCAGCTTGGCGGGCGTGTCGTCGCGCCCCGATAAAAAGGCCATGACGCGCTCGACGACTTCGCGGTATTCTTCGGGGGTGACGTGGCCGCAGCAAGGCGCCAAACACAAATCGATGTGATAGTTCAGACATTCGCGCGCGCCCTTTTTAAACTTCTTCGGACACGTGCGCATACGGTAGGCGCTGCGAATGATGCCGACCACGTCCCACACGCCGATGCCGTTGAAGTACGGGCCGAAATACTTGGCGCCGTCGCGCCGCACTTTGCGCGTCACCTCGACGGTCGGATACTGTTCTTTCAAGTCGATGCGAATGTACGGGGACGCTTTATCGTCTTTGAGCAAAATGTTGTAGCGCGGTTTATGCTTTTTGATTAAGTTGGCCTCGAGCGCCAACGCATCGCGCTCCGACAGCGTCATGATATATTCGAAGTCGGCCACATTGTCGACCATCGCCTGTACTTTGACTTGCTTTTGCGTGTGGAAAAAATACTGCCGCACCCTGTTTTTGAGTACGACCGCCTTGCCGACGTATATGATCGCGCCGGTACGGTCTTTCATGATATACACGCCGGGACTGTCGGGTAGCCCGGCCAACTTTTCTTTTAAAATGTCGTTCATCGTTTGCTGAAAGCGCAGCCGCAGTAGTTCTGCCGATACAGATTATGCTGCCGCGAAAGTTCGGTCGAGCGCTTGAATCCGTCGCGCTTTTTAAAATCCGAATACAGCCATTGCGCCCCGTGCGCGTCCGCCTCGAACTTCTCGCCCAGCGCGTTGATCCGCGCGGCGTTTTTGTGCGGACTGACCGACAGCGTCGTTGTGAAATACTCGAATCCCGCCGCCTGTGCCGCCGTGTACCGCAGTCGCAACCCGATACACGCCTCGCACCGCGCCCCGCCCTCCGGACAGGTCTCCAAGCCCTTAGCCGCCTCGTAAAACGGATGCGGATCGAAATCCGGCACGATGACCGGCGCGCCGATCGTTTCGGCCGAATAGCGTTCCAACTCCCGCGCGCGTAAATCGTACTCTTCGGCCGTGTCGAGATTGGGATTATAGAAAAGCAACGTCAGCCGAAAGTCGTCGGCCAAACGCTCGATGACTGCCGACGCGCACGGCGCGCAGCAGCAATGCAACAGTAAGCGCGGTTTTTCCATGTCTACAGTATAGCACACCGTCAGCCGTTTTGCAAGACATTCTTGTCGATTTTATATTTGCGTATCACCGTATAATAGACGATGACCAAAAACACCGTTGCGCCGACCCACGCGATCGGGTTGGAAAGCGATATGCCGGTAAAGCCGAGCGGCCCGACCAACAGCAGCGAAACCATCACGCGCATCGCCAGTTCGATGACCCCGGCAATGACGGTGATGCCGCTGCGCGACATACCCTGCAAGCTGTTGCGGTACACCAGCAGTACGGCCAAAAAGATATAGAACGCGGCCTGCCAGTTGAGAAACGTTTGCGCTTTTTCCAGCACGTCCGCCGTCGCGTCGGGGATAAAAAACAATGTCATCGCGCGGCCGGCAAACACCGAAAACAGCGCGCCGAGCAACGTAAAGACGGCGGCGATCAAAAGCCCTGCGTTGACGCCGGCGCGAATCCTGCGATAAGCGCCCGCGCCGTAGTTCTGCCCGCAGTACGTCGCCATGGTGACGCCTAAGGCGAACATCGACTGCGTGGCCAGGTTGTCGGTCTTGCTAGCTGCCGTGTACGCCGTAACCGCCGCCGTACCGAGCGTATTAAGCGCCGACTGTTGCACAATGACGCCGATCGCGGTGATCGAAAACTGGAACGCCATCGGCAACCCTACGCCCAAATGCCGTAGGCAAAATCGACGGCGCAGCCGAAAGTGGTTAAGCCGCACGCGCAGCACGGGATAGCGTATAAACATGTACACGGTGCAAGCCGCCGCCGAAACCAGTTGCGAAACGACCGTCGCCCACCCCGCGCCGGCAACGCCCATATGCAAGCCGGCGATAAACCAAAAGTCCAGCCCGACGTTTAAGAGCGAGGCAAAAATCAGAAAGATCAGCGGCGTGACCGAATCCCCCAAAGCCCGCACTATGCTCGACACGATGTTGTAAAAGACGGTCGCGCCCAGTCCCCAAAATATAACGATAATGTAGTCGTAGGCGTAATCGATGAGATCGGTCGGCGTCTGCATCAACCGCAGCAGCGGCCGCGCCGTCAATGCACTCAGAACGGTCAAAACGACGGTGGCAACGGCCGACAGCGTCAAACCCGTCGCCACGCTGCATTTAACGTCCTCGTCGCTGTGCGCGCCGAAACACTGGCTGGTCATGACGGCAAAGCCGGCCGTCAATCCCGATACAAAGCCGATGATCAAAAAGGCGAGCGCGCCCGTTACGCCGACGCCGGCCAGCGCTTGCGAATTGACGGTGCGGCCGACAATCCAGGTGTCGACCATATTATACAGTTGCTGAAACACGTTGCCGATAAAGATCGGCACCATGACGATCAGCAAATTTTGAAAGGCATTGCCCTTTGTCAAGTCTCTCGTCATACCGATTCAATATTATACGCTTATTCTCTACTTTTGCAAGCGTTTTGCGGTACAAATATTATACGAAAAACTTTCTCTCCAACTCGCTTTTAAAACGCCGCCAACACACGATCGACAATACAGCGGCGTTGGTGACGGCAAAGAAGAACAGCGGGAACGACACGTACCAATTAAAGCGCGCGCCGGTCGACCAAACGACGATCTGCGGTACGATCGCCAACAGCGTAACAAACCACAGTGTAACAAAATAGTATTTGCCGCTGTGGCGGTCGGAAAACAGCATGACGTCGGTGGTCACGAGCGCCGCTGCCAACAGGATCGGCACGACGAGCGTCAGCGAATAGCGGAACAGCGACGCATTGCCGGCGACGTCAAACGAATAGATCAGTTCGCAAGCAAACGCAGCTAACGTGAGTACGAACGCATCGACGGCGATCTGCCCATACAGGCGGCGCTTTCGGTACACGGCGGAAATCGCGCAGGTATACGCTACGAAACAGCCGACGGCGACGTAGGCCGACCACAGGTGCGCGCGGTCGAGAATGCAATTTAACACCACACAAACGGCGGCGGCCACCAACAGCAGAAACATCGCCTTGAGCGACAGTAGCCCGCGGTATACGTCGTCTTTGACGACCAGATCCGGATATTGCACATACGGTTCGACCGCCTGCGCGTAGTCGTCCTGATCCCGCCCCGCTTGCTCGAGATAGTTGCCGCACAGCGGGCAGTTGTCATGCCCGTCGAACACGTTGATTTTACAGCGTTCGCAGTATTTCATTTTATGAACATGACCTCCCTGTCACAAAATATTTTGAAAGTACAGGCGCGTCGCAGACGGGCAACAGTCGGCCGGGCGGCGACGGGATTGTACACCCCCGTACATGATCGAGCCGCCCGGACGAACGTAGCTCGTATCCGACGATGCATGTACTTTCAAGCCTCGCCTTCCTCGAGCTGATGATTGGTCTCCACCGCCACCGGCACGAAGGCGGCCAATTTGCCGAAGAACAGACGTTCGACGTCGTTCTCGCGGAAGGTGCGCGCAATCGTTACGACCATGCGGTTATGAAACGTCACCGCAGACGCGGCCAGTCCTGCGTAAGACTGCCCGCTTAAAGAAAACTCGTAGCGCGCAACATGGTCGGCAAATTCGGCCGGGGTTTTGGCAATGCCTAAGTTCGAGAACATGGTCGTTGTCACGCAGTCGCTCATCGAGCGCACGCCGATGCGCATGGCCGCCGTTTTCAACGGCAGCGGCATACACTTAAGGCAGGGATTTTCCTGCACGGCGACATTGAAATTGACAAGCCCCATAAAATAGTCGACGTTTAGTTTTTGCTCGAACTCGCCTTTGACGCAGGCGCAGATCGCCTCGAAATCGGCGCTGCCGTCGGACACCACCGGCATCAGCGAAACGAAATTGCGCAACGTTTCCGACGGGAACAGCTTGCGCAGATTGACCGGCACGGTGACGACGATCGGCTTTTTGCCGCTGCGCGTTTTCAAACTGCGGTCGGTATGGATCGCCCAAATGAGCGCGGCGACGAGAAACTGCGACACAGTCAGCCCTTTCTCTTTTGCAACCGCGTTGAGCGCGGCGGCGTCGAGCGTGCCTTTGGTCAAAATGAGCGCCGTCGTCGGCAGTCGGTGGCCGGGTATGTCGTAGGCCTTGACGTCCTTACTTTGCCGTTTGGTCTTGCGGTCGGCAAACCGCGTAAAGCTGTCCTCGGTCTCCGTCCAGTTGGGTTTGTCGAGATGATTGAGGCAGTTGGTGCGATCGGTCACGGTCACGCCCGTGCGCTTGAGATAGGCGGCGACCAGGCTGTTCAAAAATACCAGTCCGCCGTTGCCGTCGGAGGCCGAATGGAAAAATTCGACCGAAATTTCATGCGAAAAATAGGTCACGCGAATGAGCGCGTGACGGGTGTCGAGCGGAATGCGGCGGCACGGGAATTTGGTCTGTTCGGCAACCAGCAACGGCTTGCTCGCAGGCTCTAGGTAAAACCAAAAGAAACCGCGTTTGACCGCCGAGGTAAACGTCGGAAACCGCGGCACAAGGTCGTTGAGCGCCCACTGTAACGCCACGGGATCGACCGGCTGCGTCATCACCGCCGTCAAGCGGAACAGATTGCTGCGCGCCGCCGTCTCCGACGAGGGAAACAGCAATGCCGCATTGTCAAGGCTGTGAAACGAACCTTTGTGCGACTGCGCGGCGGCGATCTCCTTAAGCTGCGCCTCGAGCGTGTGCTTTTCGTCCGTCTTTCGCTGTTTCCGCATAACTTTACGGGCGCGGCGCGCCTCTTGCGCGGCGCGCTTGGATTGTTTATCTTGTTCGCTCAATATTGCCTTTCTCCTCATCGAGATACGGTCGATATACGTCGGCGATCACGCAGTAGCCCTCGGCCGTCAAGTGCAACCCCTCGAGCGTATACGCTTTTTTCAGCCGTCCCTTTTCGTCAAGCAAATGCGGATACATGTCGATATAGTCAAAACCGGCCTCGTCGCAACGCTGTTGCAACACGGCGTTGACGGCGGCAATGCGCTTGTTGGTCGCGCGGAAACAAATCAGTTTGGAAACCGCCGTCCGTTTACGGTTGATCGGATACAGCGAGGAAACGTACACTTTGGCATTCGGGAACGCGGCGGCGATCTGCAAAATGCGGTCGGTCAGATTTTGCGGCGAGGCGGTTTTTCTCGACAGCCGCAGAATGTCGTTGACGCCGATTTGCAAAAACACCGTTCGCGGCTCGA
Organism: Clostridia bacterium; assembly: GCA_022791055.1. GTDB lineage: Bacteria > Bacillota > Clostridia > Christensenellales > Pumilibacteraceae > HGM11386. The sequence continues at coordinate 19,844 of JAAVYI010000033.1, forward strand.
GTACGACGACGTCGTCGAGACGCTCGAGTACCTGTAACGTAGTATTGCCGGCAATGCCGCGGTTGTATGCCTCGACGTCGGGGAAATACTCGCCGATCGGAAAGAAGTCGGTCAGCGAATCGCCCAAAAACACGACGCCGCCCGGCCGCGCATACCGATTGTATATGCGAAACTGCGACGCCATGACACGCATCAGCCGCTTGTAATACATCCAAATCAGCACCGCCGCCACAAGCAGCAACACCAGCCCGCCGGCCACAGCGACCATCACAATTTCCAATGCCGACATTTCCGTTCCCTCCGCGTCATTTTATCAGTATAGCACATGCCGAACGTAAAAGCAACAATATGATTGATAAAATAAATCGCGACAGTGCTATTTGCTACTGTCGCGATTGTTTGTTCGGTTGTATGCGTTAAGACGGCAGAGACGGGGGTAGAGACGGGTAACAGGCGGAACGGAAACACAGGAGTGTAGTTCTCCTACTCGACTGCGTTTCCGTTCCGCACGTAACCCGTATATGCCCTCGTATATGCCGTCTTACGTTTACTCTTCTTCGCCCTCGCCGCCTTCTTCTATCTCCTCTTCCGGCGTGGCGACGGCGACGCAAACGACGTTGCCCTTGTCCTTCATCTTCATCATGCGCACGCCCTGCGTGTCGCGGCTGATCTTGGAGACCTCTTTGGCGCGCATACGAATGATAATACCGTTGTCGGCGATGATCATGATGTCGTCGTCGGGGTTGATCAGTTTCATATTGACCAGTCGGCCGGTCTTGGCGTTGAACACGCCCGCCTTGATGCCCTTGCCGGCACGCGACTGCAAACGGTATTCGTCGAGGCTGGTGCGCTTGCCGTAGCCGTTCTGGCTGACCGTCAAGATCTCGCAGCCCGACTGTACGACGGTCATATCGACGACGTAATCGTCGGCATCGAGTTTCATCGACTTGACGCCCATGGTATCGCGTCCCATCAGGCGCACGTCGTCCTCGGCAAAGCGGATACACTTGCCGGATGAGGCCGCCATCAAAATCTCGTCGCGGCCGCAGGTCAACTGCACCGAAATCAGTTCGTCGTCGTCGACTAAGTTGATCGCGATCTTGCCGACCTTACGGATCGAGGCAAACTCAGATAGCGCGGTCTTTTTGATCAGGCCGTTACGCGTCGCCATCAACAGATTGCCCTGCTGATCTTCCTTAATGGGAATGACGGCCGTTACCTTTTCGCCGTCGCCGAGTTCTAACAGATTGACGATAGCGCGGCCGCGTGCGGTGCGTTCGGCCTCGGGTACCAAGTACGCCTTGATTGCGTAAACCTTGCCTTTATTGGTAAAGAACAGCAGATTGTCGTGCGTACAGGTGACGAACATCTTTTCGACGAAGTCCTCTTCTTTCGGCCGATGCGCGGTCACGCCCTTGCCGCCGCGGTGCTGCGTGCGGTATTCGGTGGTCGGCAAGCGCTTGATATAGCCGAAGTGCGTCATCGAAATCACGACGTCCTCGCGCTCGATCAGATCGCCGATGTCGATCTCGTTGTAGTCGATGCACATTTCGGTTTTGCGCGGGTTGCCGTACTTCTGCTTGACCTCTTCCAGCTCGTTGCCGACGATCTCCAAGACGCGCTTGGGGTTTGCAATAATGTTCTTGAGGTCGGCAATCGTCTCGAGCAGTTGCGCCAGTTCGTTTTTGAGATTTTCGACTTCCAGGCTTGTCAAGCGGCGCAACTTCATTTCGAGAATGGCGTTGGCCTGCTTGTCGGACAGGAAGAACTCGCTCATCAACTTTTCGGCGGCCTCGAAGTTGTCGCGCGCCGTCTTGATGATCTTGATGACCTTGTCGATATTGGCGAGCGCTTTGACGAGACCCTCCAAAATGTGTTCGCGCTCTTCCGCCTTTTCGAGGTCGTATTTGGTGCGGCGTAAAACCACCTCTTTTTGATGCTCGAGGTAGTAATACAGCATTTCCTTGAGGTTTAAGATCTTCGGCTCGCCGTTTACAAGCGCCAAGAACGTGATACCGTCGGACGTCTGCAAATTGGTGTGCTTAAACAGCATGTTCAACACAACTTGCGCTTGCGCGTCGCGCTTGACCTCGACGACGATCCGCATACCCTCGCGGTCGCTTTCCTCGTTGATCGCCGAAATGCCCTCGATACGCTTTTCTTTGACGAGGTTTGCCATCGTCTTGATCAGTTCGGCTTTATTGACCTGGTACGGCAATTCGGTGATGATGATGCGCTGCCGCGTCGCGCCGCCCTCGCCGCGCGGGGTGTATTCCTCGATCTCGGTCTTGGCACGAATGACCACGCCGCCGCGGCCCGTTCTGTAGGCGCAACGAATGTTGGCGCGCCCCATGATAATGCCGCCGGTCGGATAGTCCGGCCCGGGGATATACTGCATCAGTTCGTCAACGGTGATTTCGGGGTTTTCGATGAGCGCCTGCACGCCCGAAATGACTTCGTTCAAGTTGTGCGGCGGAATGTTGGTCGCCATACCGACGGCGATACCGTCCGAGCCGTTGACCAGCAAGTTGGGGAACCGCGCCGGCAATACGGTCGGTTGCTCTAACGTGTCGTCGAAGTTGGGATACCAGTCAACCGTTTCCTTGTCAATGTCGCGGAGCATTTCGCCGGCGATCTTCGCCAGACGTGCCTCGGTGTAACGCATAGCTGCGGGCGGGTCGCCGTCGACCGAACCGAAGTTGCCGTGTCCGTCGACAAGCGGGTGACGGATCGAGAAGTCCTGTGCCAAACGCACCAACGCGTCGTACACCGAACTGTCGCCGTGCGGGTGGTACTTACCCAAAACGTCACCGACGATACGCGCGCACTTGCGGTGCGGCTTGTCGGAAAACAGATTGAGTTCCCCCATCGAGTACAAAATACGGCGGTGAACCGGTTTCAAACCGTCGCGCACGTCGGGAATGGCGCGCGAAACGTTGACCGCCATAGCGTAGGCGATGAAGGACTTTTTCATCTCCTCCTCGACCTGCACCTTGATGATCTTGCTGTTATCGGTAAATCCGGAGGTGTCTCCGCTGCCGGTGTTGGGCAATCTTTTCTTAGCCATGTGTCGTACATGACCTCCTATTTTTTACTTTGTCGTGATTGTTCTATCGCGTGTGCGTGCGTCCGGATCGTTCCGAATCGCTTATGATACGGGCAAGACGGCGGAGACGGATCTCGCCGTTTTCGTTTATGCCAGACGGCGGAGACGGGTCTCGCCGTCCATAGAGGGCAGAGAGTGGTGCGATAAGGCACAACAGGCGGTGAACCGGCGCGGGAGTGTACTTCGGCGTACATGACAGTGCCGTTTCGCCGCACGTAGTGCCTTAGCGTGCCGCTATATGCCCTCGCTAGATGTCCAGTTCTTTCACCAATTTTGCATTCTCCTCTATAAACTGCCGCCGCATCTCGGGTACTTCGCCCATCAGAACGGTGAAAATTTCGTCGGCCTCGAATGCGTCTTGCATGTGGACTTGCAAAAGCGTGCGGTTGTCGGGATCCATGGTCGTCGACCAAAGCTGTTCGGCGTTCATTTCGCCCAAACCTTTGTACCGCTGAATGTCGCAGCCCTTTCTGCCCAAGCGGTCGAGCGTGTCGTTCAGTTCTATGTCGGAATAGCAGTACTCGTCTTTGCGGTTTTTGGACACCTTATAAAGCGGCGGTTGCGCGATATATACATGTCCGTTCTCGATCAGCGGCCGCATATAGCGGAAGAAGAACGTAAGTAAAAGAATGCGAATATGGCTGCCGTCGACGTCGGCATCGGTCATACAGATGATGCGGTCGTAGCGCAGTTTACTCTCGTCGTAATCCTCGCCGATACCGCAGCCGAACGCGGTGATCATCGCCTTGATCTCGGCATTTTCGAGTACGCGGTTTAAGCGCGCTTTCTCGACGTTTAATATCTTGCCTCGAAGCGGCAAAATGGCTTGGAATCTGCGGTCGCGTCCCTGCTTGGCCGTGCCGCCGGCGCTGTCGCCCTCGACGATATAAATTTCGCAGTGCGCCGGGTCGCGGTCGGTGCAATCCGCCAATTTTCCCGGCAGCGTCGTCGTCTCGAGCACGCCCTTTCTGCGGGTCAGTTCGCGGGCGTTGCGGGCGGCGTCGCGCGCGCGTTGCGCGGTGATACATTTGAGCACCAGTTCGCGCGCCTCTTTGGGATTTTCTTCGAGATACGTCCCCAGTCCGTCGGAAAGTGCCTTTTCGACGTAGCCGCGCATTTCCGAATTACCCAGCTTGGTTTTGGTCTGCCCCTCGAACTGCGGATTGACCAGCTTGACCGAAATGATGGCCACCAAACCTTCGCGCACGTCGTCGCCGGTCAGTTTCTCGTCCTCTTTGATAATGCTTTGCTTGTGGGCGTAGTCGTTGATGACCTTAGTCAGCGCGTTTTTAAAGCCCTGCAAGTGCGTGCCGCCCTCTTCGGTGTTGATGTTGTTGGCATACGAGTACAGCACTTCGTTGTAACTGTCGTTGTACTGCATCGCCACCTCGACGGTGTTGTCGCCGTACTTGCGTTCCATATAAATGGCGTTCTCGAACAACGTCTCTTTGGTACGGTTAAGATATTCGACGAAATCGAGAACGCCGCCGTCGAACTTGAACTGTTCGGTTTTCTCGCGTCCCTTTCTTTGGTCGACCAGCTGAATGCAAAGGCCTTTGTTGAGATACGCCACCTCGCGCATACGCGTGCGAATGGTGTCGTAATTGAAATCGATGCTCTCGAAAATTTCGTCGTCCGGGAAGAACGTCACTTTGGTACCGGTCTTGTCGGTCTTGCCCACTTCGGCCAGCGCGCGCATCGGCACGCCGCGGTTGTACTTCTGGCGGTAGACCTTGCCGTTTTTGTAAACTTCGACTTCCAACCATTCGGACAGCGCGTTGACGACCGAAAGGCCGACGCCGTGCAAGCCGCCCGAAACCTTATATCCGCCGCCGCCGAACTTGCCGCCTGCGTGCAACTTGGTCAAAACGACCTGCACCGAGGAAACTTTTTCTTTGGGGTGAATGTCGACGGGAATGCCGCGGCCGTTATCGGTGACGGATACCGCGCCTTCGGGCGTGATCTCGATCAAAATGGTATCGCAGTAGCCTGCCAGCGCCTCGTCGACCGAGTTATCGACGATCTCGACAATCAGATGATGCAAGCCGCGTTCATCGGTCGAGCCGATGTACATGCCCGGCCGTTTGCGAACCGGCTCCAAGCCTTCCAGCACCTGGATTTCACTGGAATCGTAATGCGTGTCTACTTTTTTCGCCATACGTGTCTCCTTCCTCGGACTCCCTTACAAAGGCCGCCGCTTGACCGGCAAAGCCCCTGCCGTCCGTTTACCCGAATAGTATAGCATAATCGCCGCGGAAAATAAAGCGTTTTGAGGCCGAAAACTCAATTTTTCTTTTCTCAAATTTTGCGATTCGCGTTCTAAAGCCCTTAAAAGCGGCTTGACGGCGCGTAAATGCCAGGAAATTAAATTTGCTAATTCGTCCGTTGGTGTCAAAAAGAGAAAAATGCGGGCTTTGGTATTCTGCGGCGCGCCCGCATTTACGGTAAAATCGTCGATCAAGCGCTCGTTTTACGCCTATTTATATTCGACATGCGGCGACAGCGGCAAAAAACGGCGAAACGGCGGCAAAGTATCTTTCGGCGGAAAAGCCGTTCGATTTATTTGACTATTGCCCCGAAAAGCCTTATAATAGAAAGGACGGCTTAAAATCCGTCGTACTTAATGTAAAGTAAATTCTAAACCGGAGGTTTTTCTATGAAGAAGATGACCATTGACGGAAATACCGCTGCGTCGCATATCGCCTATGCGTTCAGCGAGGTTGCCGCCATCTACCCCATCACGCCCAGCTCGCCTATGGCCGAGTATGCCGACGAATGGGCAGCGCAGGGCCGTAAAAACATGTTCGGCCAGCAGTTGCGTTTGGCCGAAATGCAGTCGGAAGGCGGCGCGGCCGGCGCTGTACACGGCTCGCTCGCAGCCGGCGCGCTGACGACCACCTACACCGCCAGCCAGGGCTTGCTGCTGATGATCCCCAATATGTATAAGATCGCCGGCGAACTGCTGCCGACCGTTTTCCACGTCAGCGCCCGCGCACTGGCCGCTCATGCTTTGAACATCTTCGGCGACCATGCCGACGTTATGGCGTGCCGTCAGACCGGCTTTGCGATGTTGGCGTCCAACTCGGTACAAGAGGCGATGGACTTGGCGCTCGTCGCGCATTTGTCCACCCTCAAGGCAAGCGTTCCGTTCCTGCACTTCTTCGACGGATTCCGCACCAGCCACGAGATCTCCAAGATCGACGGCATCGACTACGAGGACATTCTCCCGCTCGTCGATATGGACGACATCAAACGCTTTAAAGAGCGCGCGTTAAACCCCGAACACCCGCACCAAATGGGTACGGCGCAGAACGGCGACATCTATTTCCAGAACCGCGAGGCGGCCAACAAGTACTATCTCGCCACCCCCGACATCGTCAAGACGATGATGGAAAAGGTGTACAAGCTGACCGGCAGAAAGTACGAGCTGTTCCAGTACTACGGCGCGCCGGACGCGACCGACGTCATCGTCATGATGGGTTCGGGCTGCGAGGCCGCTGCCGAAACGGTCGACTATCTGCTGTCGCAGGGTAAGAAAGTCGGTCTAGTCAAAGTCCGCCTGTACCGTCCGTTCTCGGCCAAGGACTTTGTCGACGCAATCCCTGCGTCCGCCAAGCACATCGCCGTTATGGATCGTACCAAAGAGGCCGGCTCTTTGGGCGAGCCTTTGTATCTCGACGTCGTCGCCGCGCTCAACGAATGCGGCAGAACGGGCTTGACCGTTGTCGGCGGCCGTTACGGCTTGGGCAGCAAGGAGTTCAACCCTTCGATGATCGGCGCGATCTACGAGAATCTCGAGGCCGCGCAGCCGAAAAACCATTTCACGGTCGGTATCGTCGACGACGTAACCGGCACTTCGCTCGAAGTCAAGAACTTCATCAACGCCTCGCCCGCCGGCACGGTTCGTTGCAAGTTCTACGGACTGGGCAGCGACGGCACCGTCGGCGCCAACAAATCGAGCATCAAGATCATCGGCGACCACACCGATAAATATGCGCAGGGATATTTCGTGTACGACTCCAAGAAGTCGGGCGGTATCACCATTTCGCACTTACGGTTCGGCGACGTTCCCATTCGCTCGACCTACCTCATCGACCAGGCCGACTTTGTGGCTTGCCACAACCCGTCGTACGTCACCCGCTACGACATGGTGTCCGACTTGAAAGACGGCGGCGTATTCCTTTTGAACTCGCCGTGGTCGCCCGAACAGATGGACGCCGAGCTTCCCGCCGCGATGAAGAACGCCATTGCCAAAAAGCATTTGAAGTTCTACACCATCGACGCACTGAAGATCGCCGAGGGCGTGGGTCTCGGTAAGCGTATCAATATGGTCATGCAAGCCGCGTTCTTCAAGCTGGCCGACGTTATCCCCTACGACAAAGCCGAAGAGTACATGAAGGGCATGGTCAAAAAGACCTACGGTAAGAAGGGCGACGACATCGTCAATATGAACTGCAAAGCGATCGACAACGCGATCAGCGGTTTGATCGAAGTACAGTATCCCGCATCGTGGGCAACGGTCAACACCGGCGCGCAAGCGGTCGAGGCGTCGAAGGACAAGTATTTCCAGAACTTCATTCGCCCGATCATCGCGCAGGAAGGCGACAAGCTGCCGGTTTCGGCCTTTAACGCCGACGGCACCGTGCCGACCGCGACCACCCGCTTTGAAAAGCGCGGCATTGCGGCGCGTGTTCCCCAGTGGATCGCCGCCAACTGTATCCAGTGTAACCAGTGTTCGCTGGTCTGCCCGCACGCTTGTATCCGTCCGATCCTCGTCGAAGAAGCGGCCAAAACGCCCAAGACGTTCGAGACGAAGGCGGCCACCGGTCTTGCCGGTCTCAAGTACCGCATTCAGGTTTCGCCGCTCGACTGTACCGGCTGCTCGAGCTGTGCCAACGTCTGCCCCGCCCCTTCGAAAGCGCTCACCATGATCAACCTCGAAGAGTCGCTCAAGACCGAAGAAGCCAACTGGGAATACGCCGAAAAACAGCCTGTTCTCGATGTGTCCGACAAGTTCAAGCCGTCGACCGTCAAGGGCAGCCAGTTCCGTCAGCCGCTGTTCGAATTCTCCGGCGCGTGCGCGGGCTGCGGCGAGACGCCGTATGTCAAACTGATCACGCAGTTGTTCGGCGACCGTATGGTCGTTGCCAACGCGACGGGCTGCTCGTCGATCTACGGCGGCAGCGCGCCTACTTGCCCGTATGCCAAGAACGCTGCGGGTCACGGACCGGCGTGGGCGAACTCGCTGTTCGAGGACAACGCCGAATTCGGTTACGGCATGAACCTCGCGTTCAAAGCGCGCCGCGTCAAGCTCGAGGCCGATATGGACGCCGCGGTCGCAGCCGGCTGCGACAAGGCGCTTGCCGATGCGTTCGCCGACTGGAAACAGAACAAGGATGACGCCGAAGGCTCCAAGAAGGCTGCGGACGCTATCAAAGCCGCTCTGCCTAAGGCCGCCAAAGCCGCCAAGGGCGAGCTGAAAACGGCGCTCAAGTCGATCGAAGAAGCGGCCGACTGCCTGGTCAAGAAATCCGTTTGGATCTTCGGCGGCGACGGTTGGGCATACGACATCGGGTACGGCGGTCTCGACCATGTGCTCGCGTCGGGCGAGGACGTCAACGTTTTGGTCGTCGACACCGAAGTATACTCGAACACCGGCGGACAGTCCAGTAAGTCCACCCCGACCGGCTCGGTCGCCAAGTTCGCGGCAAGCGGCAAGCGCACCAAGAAAAAGGATCTGGGCATGATGGCGATGAGCTACGGCTATGTCTACGTCGCGCAGGTCGCTATGGGCGCCGACAAAAACCAGGTCATCAAGGCGATCGCCGAGGCCGAAGCCTATCCCGGTCCCAGCTTGATCATCGCGTATGCGACCTGTATCAACCACGGTATCGACATGTCGAACGGTATGAACGAGATGAAGAAAGCGGTTGACGCCGGCTACTGGCAGTTGTACCGTTACAATCCGGCGCTCGCCGACGAGGGCAAAAATCCGTTCTCGCTCGACTCGAAAGATCCGACCGGCAGCTACAAAGACTTCATTATGAGCGAGACCCGCTACAAGTCGCTGGCTAAGGCAAACCCGGCCACCGCCGAAACGCTGTTCGCCCGCGCCGAGGAAGAGGCGAAAGCCCGTCTTGCCTCGTATAAGACGAAAGCCGGCAAATAAAAGTGCAAGGAGAAAGTCTGTGAAAAAATTCGGAAAAGCCATTGTTTTGGCTCTGTGCCTTTGCCTCTGCGCCTTTGCCTTTGCTGCTTGCGGCGACGAAAAGCCGACCAGCTACGACGGCACTTGGGTGCGCACGGCTGAGGACGGGTTCTATTATCTCGTCATCGAAGACGATAAAATGACCGTTTATTTTGCCGCCGAGGATGACTTTTCCAAGGCGACTGCGCTCCGCGACGGTACGTTCAAGTTGACAAGCCGCACCGAAGAAACGGTGACCGCCGTCAACGAGGCTGCCGGTTATACCAAGGTGTACACGGTAACGACCGACGGCAATTCCCCCGCCCTCAAGCTCGAGGACGAAAAACTGACCTACGTCAAGCGGTAAGCACACAACACTACAAAAAACCGTCGGCAGCCTCAAACGCTGTCGGCGGTTTTTCTTTTTTATCCCTGTCATTGCGAGTACAGCGAAGCAATCTATCGATTTCGTTTCCCTTGACAATGAGGCGGCAATCGATTATACTTATATGTAGGTCTATAATTTATATAGTAGTGAGGTATTTTATGAAAAAGCATGTTATGCGTATGCTGACCGTTTGTTTGTGCCTTGTCACGGCGGTCGTTTGTTTCGGCTGTAAGCCGAGCGAGCCGGATGTGGAGAAAATCGAGTTAAGCCAGCCGGCCATTACGTTGGAGAGCGGCGAGACTTGCGAGTTGACGTATACGACCACGCCCGAGGGCGCCGACGTCATGGGATCCCCGATCCGCCCCAATCCGGCCAAATACGAATGGGAAGACGTGTTCAGCTTTAGGGTAAATGACGGCAAAGTGAAGATCACCGCCCTCTCGACCGGTACGGCGACATTGCGCATTCGCGCCGCTGCCGACGAAAGCGTTTACGCGGAATGCACCGTCACGGTCAAACCGCCCGAAGGATATACGCCGTACCGCGGCGACGACTTCAAGTTCGTCTATCCGTCAACGTGGGAAGCCACCGAAGCCACAGGCACGTTGGCCGCATTCAAAAACGAAAACGGCACCAACATCAATATAGCCGCCGAAAAGAAGAACCCCTCTTATTTTTCGGCAACGGCCGACGACTTCAAAAAAGTACTGAAACAATCTTGGGCGGCTCAAGGCGTAACGATCACGGGACTGACCTGCAACGCGGGCAAATACGATTCGGATCAAGCCGTCAGCGTCTCTTACGTATACACGATACCGGGCGTCGGCACGTGCAAGCAAACGCAGTTGATCCGCCATTCGTCCGACAAAACCTATGTCTTGACAGTCACCTACATTTCCGAACAGTTGGATGAGGAATTAAGCGAAACGATACGAAAAGAATTTAAGGCTTGGTAACACCACCCCGGCCGCAATACAAAACACAAGCCGCAGCATACTCGCCGCGGCTTGTGTTTTTTCCTATTGTATTGCTTTTATACCGATTCGATTTTTACGCCTGCGCGCTTGCCACCGCAACCGCCGCCAACCCGACGTTGCCGTCTCCGTTTGTCTTGACAATACGGAACGCATAGCTGTCGGCCGCCGCTGTGTCGATCGTCACAGCAATTTCGAACGCATGATTCTCCGCTGCCGAATGCGTAAAGACGTTTTGCGAAAGCACTTCGCGTCCTTCGGAATCGTACACAAGCACATCATAGCTACTGTTCCAACCGTTTGCGTACAGATACACGACCGTTTTCCCGGCCTCAATGTTGACCCATATCGAAGCCTCTGCGCCGCAATAGCCGTTGTTCGTGCCGCGCTCGGCTTCGCTTTCGCACCAAGTCCAGGAATTACTGTCGCCACCTTTGTCTTTGGGGTTATCCGTCCACTTCGTCCCATCCGACCAGCTGAACGATGCGCGGTAATCCCAGAAAGCGCTCTTATTTTGCACCTGTAACGTGTCTTTCAAAATGGCCGAACCGTCTTGCTTGCGGTCTCCGTCATCGTTTTCGAAGTTCAAATAGTACCAGTCGAGCGTACCCTTTGCGGTCAAATCGATTTGGCTGTGTTGCGTGCCTTGCAACTCCGCGCCTGCGTATTCCGCCGTACCGACACTGTCTGCCGGGCGCGTCGCATTCCCGACGACTGCTGCCGCTATCAAGCAGACGTTTGCGCCGTCGGCAACAAATTCTTTCTCCATACGCACGGTCAAGGTCGCCGTTTCGTCGCCCAAAACCGAAGTATCCGGCATGAAGGTGAGTACTTTATTGACCGAAGAACCGCTTGACGTAAACGCATACTTCTCTAACGTCACGCCGTTGTAGATAAAGCTGACCGTGTTCGTCGCTTGGTACGCACCCGCGAAAATCATTACCGATTGCACCGTATTGTTCAGCGTAACGGTATACTCGACCACGTCGTCGAAATACACCCAACCGTCTGTTCTGCCGGCATGTGCAACCGTCTTTGTGCCGTTGCTCCAACCGATCCGCGCTTTATAGTCGCCGAAATACTGGGTCGGCTTGGGCGCTTTTTCGAGCAGTCCGGCATTGCCCATCATGCGTTCGGTATATTCGCTGTCGCCGTAGTAGAACCAGTCGAGCGTCTTATTCGCGCCGAGCGCCGACAGATTGTACGAGCCGCTCGCGTCTACTTGCGTCAAGGTACTGTCCATCACGACGTTGACCGTACAGCTCAGCGTATGCCCGTCGGCAACGGCGGTGATCGTCGCCGTACCCAAACCGTTTGCCGTCACCAGTCCGTCTTGCGACACACTTGCGACATCGGATGCGCTCGTACTCCAAACCGTATCGACGTCGGCTTTTTCGGGATCGACTACGACGGTAAGCTGCTTTGTGTCGTGCGGCGCGAGCCGGATCTCCGTCTCGTTCAAATCATACAGATAGGCGGGATTGACCGTGACCGCGCATGTCAGCGTTGCGCCGTTGACGGTAACGGTGATCGTCGCCGTACCCGGTGTGCCGGCCGTAACAATACCCCCCCCCGTAACGGAGACGACGTCCGTATCGGACGAGGCAAACGCAACGTCCATGTCGCGCACAGGGTCGGCTGTCACGGTCAGCGTAGCCGTCGCGCCCGTCCGCAACGTCAGCGTCGTATCGGAGAGCGTGTATTCGGTGACGGTCACCGCACAGGTCAATTCATTGCCGTCGATCATACAGACGATGCGCGTCGTGCCGGCGCCGACCGCCGTCACCCGCCCGGTGCCGGGTTCGACTGTGGCCACGCTTGCATCCTCCGACGTGAACGTCAGCGAATAGTCGTCTTTTTGCGGCGTGACTTGCGCCGTCAGTTTCGCCTGCGCCCCTTTGGCGAGATCGAGCGTCTCGCTGTCGAGCGAATAGGTATACTTTTCACGCACCGTCACCGCGCAGGTGAGCGGTACGCCGTCGACGGTCGCGGTGATCGTCGCCGTACCCGGCGCGCCGGCCGTAACCAGTCCGCCCTCGCTGACCGCCGCCACTTCGCTGTTCGACGTGCCGTATACCGCCGTCAGCGGCTTATTATCGGGATCGCTGACCGCTAATTGTTTTGTCTGTCCGCGCTCTAACTCCAGTTCGATAAAGTTGAGCGTGTATGCTACGACGCGCACCGAACAGGTGAGCGTTTGCTCGTCGACCGTAACGGTGATCGTTGCCGTACCCTCGGCGACCGCCGTGATCAGTCCGCTGTCGCTGACCGTAGCCACGCTGTCGGCCGACGAAACAAATGTCGGCGCGATCGACTTTTCGGGCGTTACGCTAACCGTCAACTGCTTGGTCTGTCCGATGCTCAGCCCGACCGACGTATCGGATAGGCTGTATTGATATTCTCCCGGTTGCGGATCCGGATCGTTCGGCTTCTTTTTACAAGCCAGCAGCGAAACCGAACAGACGGCCAACACCAGGCACAGTACCCACAAAGAAAACTTCTTTTTCATTTTGATTCTCCTCATTCCCGTGATCGCGGTTATGCCTTCTTACCCAATACCGTCACCGCCGACAGCGAAACATTGCCGTTGTCGCGTTCGGCCGACGACTGAATGACGATGCGCACACGCGAGGCGCCTGCCGCATCGATCTTAAAGGTCAGCGCTTTACAAACCGAACTGTCGCCCGCGCTGAACGGCGTAGACGTCGCCAAAACGTTGCCTTCCATGTCGTAGACGGTTACCGTGTTGGTAGAACGCCAGCAGCCGGTATACAGGCGGATATAGCCTGTATCGGCATTGACGCGCACCGCGATCTCGATCCGCCCCGCTCCGGTCGTACACAGGCCGCGCCGCGTTTCAACGCCGCTTGCCACTTCCTCGCCGTCCGACCAGCTGATCGCCGCCGCATAGTCGGTGAATACTTGCGACGAACTGTAATTGACCGAAAGAATGTCGTCCGCGCCCGCCTTGTACACCTTGTCGGCGCTCTCGTGACCGCTCTTGAACCAGTCGCGCGTGGCAACGCCCAAAGCCGTTCCGTTGTCGGTCAAGCTGACCTTAGTCACGGCGTTAATCGTTTCTTGCGCCTCTACCGAAGCGGTAACGGCCGCATACGTCATATTCTCCATTTCGGGCAACGTGCTTGCCGCCGCGACCGCCGACAGGCTGACGCGCGAAGGCGAGCCGGTGCCGTCGGGTACGCCCGAATACACCATGTATTTGACATATAGTTGCGACGTCTCAACGGGGTTGACCTCGATGACGGCGCGGTACGTATAGGCGCCCGCGAGGTTGCCGAATGTCAACGTTTGCACATTGCCGGCGCGATCGCGCACAGACAGTTTCGCCAGGCACTTATAGCCCGAACAGTACACGATGTAATATTTTGCGCCGTCCGGAGCGACCGACAACGTCAGATCGAGGTCGACCTGTCCGCCGATACCGGTTGTGATCTCTTCGGCCTGCGCCTGCCCTTCGGCATTCGTCCAGCCGGTCATAACTTGGTTATCGCCGAACGAATACGTCTGGAATTCGGAGGTTACGTCCCCGATGACGTGTTCGACGCCCTGCTTGCGGGCGATCGCGCCGCTCTGGCCGAAATACGCCCAGTCGGTGAATTTTCCGTTATCGAGATCGAGCAGATTGCCGGCGCGTTCGGCCGATACCGTGAACGCCGTTTCGGTCGCATCGTATCCCGTATCGGCTTGCGCCGCAGCCGCGAACGCCGCGTTATCAGCAAACGTAACTTCGACGGTATGCGCGCGGTACACATCGCCGGTAAAGGCCAGTTCGTACACGTCGCTGTCGTTGGCAGCTCCCGTAAAGGCGAACGGCGAAACGCCGGGCTTGCGCTTAAAGTAGCGCATGGCCACCGGTCTGCCGTCGACCTTCACGCCGGTCACGCCGCCCAGTTCTTCGTAAGCATGTATGCGAACGTTCCAGGTGCGCGTCGTGAATGCACGGTCGCCCGTAAATTCGCCCTCGGCTGCGCCGATGTTGATCTTCAGCGCCTGCGCGGTCGTATCGAATGCCATGTCGATGTCGGTGGTGCGGAATTTACCGTCCTTGTACGCCACCGTTTGCGTGTCGTCCTCGTATAGCGAGGTCGAGGCCGTGCCGGAAAGCGTCGGGTGTACGTCGAGCGCGACGTTGCTCCAATCCTTTTGCGAGGTGTTTTGCATATCCTCTGCCAGCACGGTCAACGAACCTTGCTTGACAAAAATCGGCGAGGTCTCCAGACCGTGCGTCACCGTATAGGTGCGCGGACCCTCAAACCGCTTGCCCGTCCAAACGTCCGTCCACACGCCGTCGGGAATAAACACCGTGCGCGTGTTGTAGCACACCGACGCGCCCGCCGTCGGCCGTTCTGCGCCGTACATATAGAAGTGCGCGTTGCCGGCGTCCTCGTAGTAACGAATTTCAATGGTGTGTTCGGTGCCTGCGGCATAGTACGGCGTCGAGAACAGCACATCGTACACGTCGCCGCTGTGAACGACCTGTTTGCCGTCGATCAAAACGATGACGCAGTCGTCTGCGTAGAACTGCAAACATGCCGCGGAATCGCCGACCTTGAAGTTACCCTTCCAACGGATCGAGAAGTTGTCGCTACCTAGGCCGCTCGGTCCGCCGGTACCCCAATCGAGCATGAAATCGGTATCGACTTTTGTATAGGCCGGCTCGCCGGAAAGCGCGTTGTTGTTGAAGTACTCGCCCAGTAAGCCTTGCTTGGTCGTCCCGTCGTCGTTACAGGTAAACCACGTTGCCGGCGCACTCTTCTGCGCGTCCGCATCGGCGATCGGCGCGATCAGAATGCCGTCGCCCAGCAGGTACTCGTCGTTACGGCTCGCCTCTGCGTACTGCGGATATTCGATGTCCAACCGCCGCAAAATCGGCAGTCCGGTGCGGTAGTTTTCGGCCGCCAACGTGTAGTACAGCGGCAACAGGCGATACCGCATACCGATATATTCCTTGGTGACGTTCTCGGCCGTCTCACCGAACAGCCAGGGCATTCTGCCCTCTTGGTGAATGTACTTTTCGTGCGTGCAATGTACGCGGCAAATGGTACTCAACGCGCCGTATTGCATCCAGCGGCTGTACATGTTGTCGGTAACGGCCTGATTGTGTCCGCCGATGTCCGAGCTGACATACGGAATGCCGTTCTCCGCGCTGCCGAATACGGCGTTGCGGATCTCCATGGCAAGCGCCTTTTCGTTCGCGCCGATGTCGCCCGTCCACTGAATGCTGTAGCGGTGCGCCGAAAGGTCGGACGCATAGATCCAGTTGCCGTGCAAACAGCCGTCGACGTTGGCCATGATCAGCGCGCGGCGCGCATAGGCGTCCACGTCGGCGATCGACTGATAGTATTCTTCGGTAATGAACTGGAAGGCGTACATGCCGAACGCGAACACCGACAGATCGGAGTCGGCCGAATTAAGCGCGACGCTCCAGTTGCGGTCGTACCACCAGAAATCCAACCCCAGCGAAAGGATCAGCTTGAGGTTTTTGCTGCGGTACGCGATCTCGCTTTTATCCAAGCCGTTGGTCGTTCCCTTGACCGGCTCGGGGTGATCGTTGAACGTAATGTTGACGCCCAACCCGTGCGCTTCCTCCAAAAACGCCGCCATGTCGGGGAACAGCTGCGTATTGATGTCGTAGCCGATGCCCGATTCGGTCGCCTTGCGCCAGTCGGTGTCGATAACCAGCATATCGATGCTATAGCCGCGGTCGAGATAATCCTGTACCTGCTGTAACGCCGTTTCGGCCGAATAGGCGTACCAACGCGAATCCCAATACCCCAGCGTCTTGAGATCGACCAGTTCGCTCGGCCCGGTCAGTTTGGTGTAGTCGGCGCAGAACTGCTTATAGTTGCCCTGCGGCAAAAACACGTACATGTCGCTCGCCTTGTTGTCGAAGTCCCAACCGTTGAACGGCCGATCGGTGTCGATCGCCGAATATCCGTCCTCCGACGGAATGATGCGCGGGCTGTCGCTCATGTACCAGCAAGACAGCTCGTCCGACGGACTGGGCAAATAGGTGTTCGCCGTGGTGTCGCTCGCGTATGTATACAACGTTTTGCCGTTTTTATCGGTGACGGTCACGCCGTCCAGTCCGGTCGCCGTTTTGGGAATGCGCACCTTGTAGCTTTTGGTCTCGACGTAATAATTCGCGTCGTCCTCTGTCTGTGTGCTTTCCACCTTGCCGAACGAGCCGCGCCCGACGACATAATAGGTGTCCCGATCTTCAAAGCCTTTCGGGCCTTTCTCCTCGAGACGGACAAGCGTTTCGCTCAGCGGTTGCACGCGTACAACGTCGTTTACCACGTATGCGCCGTCGTCGGCCGCAATGCCGGCCGCATGAATCGGACGCACGTCGCGCATCCCGAACGCCGCGAACGCCAAAAAGAAAACGAGCGCCAGGATCGTGCCTTGCAGACGTTTCGTTTTGTGCATCAGTTTTCCCATATACCTTTCCTCCTCTTTCCGACTTGGTGTATATTTTGCTCACCTTCCGGATATTGACATACCCGTTTATATATAGTATAATAGGTTTAAGCCGATTTTCCAATAAGCAAAAATCAGGAAAAACGTGAGCATTCGTAAACACATGCCCACGGGGAGAATGTATGCGACAGTACGAAGGTAAAAAGACCGATCCGTTTCAAAACATCAGTTACGGCAATGTCGACAAAGAGCAATGGGTCGAGTTTATCGGCAACATTCAATATCCGTTCAATATCGAAATGATCGGGATCACCTACCCCGACCCCGACTATTTTATCGCGCGCAAAACTTCCGACTATTTCATCATCGAATACGTCGTCAGCGGCAAGGGCTATTTGACGGTCAACGGCAAGCGCTTCGAGGTGCAGGCCGGCGACGTCTATATCCTGCCGCCGCAGACCGCGCACGACTACCGCCCGGACGCGCAAGACCCGTACCGCAAAATTTGGTGCAACTTCTATAGCGACATCTTTAAAAAGGCGACGATCCATTACAACCTGTCGGAGCAATACGTATTCCATGCGCCCGAATGCCTCGCAGACTTCGAGCAGCTTTTGGAAATTGCCGCAAAAAGCATCATCAACGACGACATTTGGCCGGACGTAGCAACGGTGCTGTTTACCGTGCTCAACAAAATCGGCCGACGGCACTACCACGCCGACGGCCGTATCGCCCTGGCCGCACAGGCAAAAGAACTGCTCGACAGCGCCGTATATGACAGCATCACCGTCGAAGAGGTCGCGCGCCGCCTGTTCGTTTCCAAAATGCTGCTCTCTTCCGAATTTCGCCGCGTGTACGGCCTCTCGCCCTACAGCTATTTATTGTCGCAAAAGATTTCCAAAGCCAAACTGTTTTTGCACAACTCCGATATGACGGTCAAAGAGATCAGCGAAAAACTCGGCTTTTCCGACGAGCATTACTTTTCCAATCTCTTTAAACGCAAGGTCGGCTGTCCGCCCAGCGACTACCGCCGTCGCTATTAAAGTAAACCCGTACTTTTTTACGGCAAAACAAAACCGACCCCATCGGGTCGGTTTTTATAAACGTATTCTATTCGTCGGCACGTACCGCAAAACAGACTGCTCGCGTGTTGCAGACGGTACGGACACCTATTCCGGACAGTGTCAGCCGAGGTCTTCCAATTCGGCCGTCAACTTGCGCAGGTTGTCACGCTCGAGATCGATCAACGACGAAAATACCTTAAAGTACTCCGCGTCCGTCTCGTTGGGTACGGAATGATTCAAAAAAGCCTCTAATAAAGCCGATTGCGACCGCACGCGCTTTTTTTCGAGCGCTTCGATTTCCTGTTCACTCTTGAGTATGGCTTTTTTCAACTCGCTTTTTCTAGACATAGTACGAACTCCTTTTGCATCGTGACACCAGTATTATAACACGTTGTCGATAAAATGTAAAAGATTTTTGATAGGATATACTGAAATTTTCTTGAATTTTTGGCGCAAATTTCATTGCAGGGCGCGAATGCACGTCATAGCGCGCTCGTATTCCTGCTTGACGGCCGCATACAGCGGCTCCAACTCCGCCCCGTATTCGCTACGTCCTCTGAGCGCTTCCGTCATCGGCCCGGCCGCGTGATAGAGAGCCGTCAACGACAAATTCATCGCAACGCCCTTTAAGGTGTGCGCGGCGCGGAACGCATCTTCCATGTTCTTTGCCGCAAGCGAATCGGTCAACAGTTGAAAACTGCCGTCGTTTAAGATCTTCAAAAGAAACTTGGTAACGCGTTCATCCGTCCGCAAACGGCTGATCACATCATCATAGTCGGCACCCATCGCCTCGTAACACTCTTGCACCGTCATATTTCATCCCTCCCAAACTTTTATCTTGCGGAACGCGCCGGCGGCGCGACCTAAAGCAACGGTTATTCTTCTTTCCCGTGATCTAACAGCGACGCCATCGAGTCGTCATAGAAACAGTATCCGCTTTTGCCGCGGCGCTTGACCGTATATGCCGCCGTATCGGCCATGCGGAACAGCGTATCATAGTCGATCCCGCAGCCGCTGTCGACGCACGCAACGCCCATGCTGACGCTGACGTTGAAGCCTTTGTGTTCGACGGTCAGCCGCTGAAATATACGTTGGATCTGCGGCTCGACTTTGTCCTTGTACTCCATGAAGATGATAAATTCGTCGCCGCCCATGCGCGCCGCAATATCGGTGCTGCGGATATTTTCGCGTATGCGGTTTGCCACCGTCTCCAAAATTTCGTCGCCGAACAGATGTCCGTATTGGTCGTTGGCTTTTTTGAAATTATCGAGATCGAAAAACGCCAGCGCGTAATGCTTATCTTTGGTCTCCGTCAACCGCTGCGCGATCCGACGCTTGGACGCATTGTGGTTTAACAGTCCGGTGCGCGAATCGCAGTCGGCCTTTTTCTCCAAATCCTCCATCGCCGTCGTCTCGTCGTTGACGTCCATGATCTTGCCGATAGCGCCCTCGAACACCGGTTTTTCGCTGTCGCCCCAAATCGCCTTGGCGATCACTTTGCACCACTTTTGCTCGCCGCCGATGTACAACAAATATTTATCCGACGCCACCGGATTTTCGGGCGTCGTCGCGCGGATCTTCTCCAAAAAGTGCGTAAAGTCGTCTTTGGCGAATACGCGATTCCACAGCGGATTGTCGACCGGGTTGCCGATCTTGACCGGCAGTCCCAGCGATTCGGCGCCCCACTCCGACAGCTCGATCATCTCCGGCATCGGGATATATTCAAACATGATCTCCCGCGAGATGTCCGACAGATATTTGAACTTCATGCGCTCGCGCTCAAGTAGCTGGATCGAACGATTGGAGACGTCCGGGCCGCTTTTCAGCACCCGCTTGACTGTATCGTGAATGCTGTTTTCGGTCACATGGCCGAACGAAATAACGGTCAATTCCTTTTTAAGCGCGTCGGCAATGTCGGTCAAACATTCCAATAACAGCGGATTGAAAGCACCGCATTCGCCGCGCAAGATCATCTGTACCGCCACGTCCGGCTCGTAGGCGTCCTTATATACGCGCTTACTGGTCAGCGCGTCGTACACGTCGGCGATCGAAACCACTTGCGCCGCGATCGGTATCTCATCGCCTTTCAAGCCGTCCGGATACCCGCGGCCGTCGTATCGCTCGTGATGCCAACGGCAAATCTCGTAGCCTAAGCGAATGAGCGCCTCGTTCTTGCGGAACGGTATATCGCTCAACATTTTGGCGCCCTCGACGGTATGCGATTTCATCACCGCAAATTCTTCGGGCGTAAATCGCCCCGGCTTGTTGAGAATTTCCGACGGAATGGAGATCTTGCCGATGTCGTGTAATGCCGACACGTTGCTGATCAGCCGAATGTCCTTATACGACAGCGGGTAGCGGTCTGTCTTTTTGACGAGCGCATCCAGCAGCATTTCGGTAATCGCTTGCACATGCAACACGTGCATACCGCTTTCGCCGTTTCTGAACTCGACGATGTGCGACAGGATCTCGATCATCAAGCTGCTGTCCTGTTCCTTTTCGTAGATCTGCGCCGACAGCATTTCCGACATCTCTTTTTGCTTGACGCTCAGCATGAAATTGCTGGTCACGCGGTGCATAACCGTGCGCTCGTCAAACGGGCGGCTGATGTAGTCTACCGCGCCCAAATCGTATGCGCGGTCGATATACGCGCCGCCGGTTTCGGCCGAAATCATCACAACGGGAATGCTTTTGATCCAGCCCTTTTCGTTCATCATCGAGAGCACTTCGAATCCGTCCATTTCGGGCATTACGATGTCCAAAAGCATCAAGGAAATCTCCAGTTCGTGCTCGTGCAAAACGGCGATCGCTTCCATGCCGTTTTCGGCCTCGATGATCTCGTAATCCTCCGACAGCATATCCGCGAGCAAAGCACGGTTCATCTCCGAATCGTCTACAATGAGAATTTTCTTTTTGTCGTTACGCATTTTGCTCCTCGCGTAATTTGGCAATAATGGCTTTTAATTTTTCCATGTCGAT
The DNA here is from genome assembly GCA_022791055.1 of Clostridia bacterium. Classification (GTDB taxonomy): domain Bacteria; phylum Bacillota; class Clostridia; order Christensenellales; family Pumilibacteraceae; genus HGM11386. The sequence goes on from JAAVYI010000033.1 coordinate 40,983, forward strand.
CGGTTTGGCCAAATGCGCGTTCATGCCCGAATCGAGCGCCTGCTTGACGTCGTCGTCAAACGCATTGGCTGTCATGGCGATGATCGGGATCGTTTTTGCCGCCGGGTGCGAACAACCGCGAATGGCGCGCGTCGCCTGGTAGCCGTCCATGATCGGCATTTGCACGTCCATAAAAATAATGTCGTACCGGCCGGGCTTGCTGCTCTCGAACATTTCCAACGCCTGTTTGCCGTCGCCGGCAATGTCGCACGTCGCCTCTTCTATGTCGAGTAGTTCGGTCAGGATCTCGGCGTTGATCTCGTTGTCCTCCGCCGCCAAGATCTTCAAGCCCTTGATCGAGACCTCATTGAGACGTACGGGCGCTTCGTCGTTTTTACCCGACTGCTTGATCTGTGCGATCGCGTTGCGGAGATTGGACACGAAGAACGGTTTGGGCAGGAAGTAATCGATCCCCGCGTCCTTCGACTCTTCCTCGATGTCCTCGAAACTGTACGAAGTCAGCACCATGATCGACACGTCGTTGCCGACCAGCTTGCGAATGCGTCTTGCCGTCTCGACGCCGTCCATGCCCGGCATTTTCCAGTCGAGCAGGATGATATTGTAACCCTCGCCTTTCTCGCAAGCCGCGGAAACCATATCGATCGCCTTTTGCCCGCTCAGCGCATACGAGACTTCAACCCCGGTCGTCTCCATCAAGTCCCGCACGTTGCGGCAAATGTCCTCTTCGTCGTCGACCACCAACACGTGTGTGATGTTGTGACGACCCCAGAACTCTTGGTCGTCGCCGTCCTTTTCGACCACCGTCAATTCCAGCTCGACAATAAACGTGCTGCCCTTGCCCAGTTCGCTCTCGACCGAAATCGTCCCGCCCATCAGGTCGACGATGTTCTTGGTGATCGCCATGCCTAAGCCGGTGCCTTGGATCTCTTTGGTAGCTTCCGTCCGTTCGCGCGCAAACGGGTCGAACACGGTCTGCAAAAACGCGTCGCTCATACCGACGCCGGTATCTTTGACGGAGATCCGCAAATGCGCATGGTTGTGAATCTTTTTATCGAGCGCCTCGACGATCAACTCGATGTCGCCGCCCTCCGGCGTATACTTGACGGCGTTAGACAACAGATTCAAAAGAATTTGGTTGAAACGCAACTTGTCGCAGTACACGTTTTCGGGCAAATGTCCTTTGGTATGCACCTCAAACGTCTGCCGCTTGGCTTTGGTTTGGGCGGCCATCATGGCGTACAACTCTTCCAAAAATTCGGGCAGATAAAATTCCTCGATGTTTAAGGTCGTTTTGCCGCTTTCGATCTTGCTCATGTCGAGAATGTCGTTGATCAAGCTTAACAGGTGCTGGCCGGAGAAAGCGATCTTGCGCACGTATTCGCGCACCTTGTCGGGTTTCTCGCAGTCTTTGGCGAGTAGCGTGGTAAATCCGATGATCGCGTTCATCGGCGTGCGAATGTCGTGCGACATGTTGGCCAAGAAATTGCTCTTCGCCTCGTTGGCCGACTTGGCAAGCCCGAGCGCCTGCTCGAGGTTCTCGCTCATGTGCCGCTCTTTGGTACGGTCGGAGAACATCATCACATAGCTGTGCTTGCCGCAGTACACGGAATGATACATCGTCAACAGGTACCACAGCTCGCTGCCGTCGCGGACATTCTTCATGCGAATGTCGGTCTCCCACGTATCGCCCGGCTGCAACTTGCTCAGCCCTTCGGTGGTGAACGTAGCGTGCGTCTCGACCGCGGCGTCCAACACCTTGCGGATGTCGCGGCGCACCGTCTCCGCATCCAGTCCGAGCACCTTCGGAATGTTGGTGCTGACAAAATCGGCCGCAAACGTGTCGGGCGAGAACATCAAAAAGATGTCGTTGCTGTTGAGGGTGAGTAGCTCGAGGAGATTCTCGCGCGAGCGTAGGCCTAATTCCTTTTCCTGCATACGCCGTTTGCTGTCGAGCAAGATCATGCCGGCCACCGCCACGCCGACCACGACGAAAACGCCGCCCAACATCAGTACCGTCACGGTGCGGAACCGGCTCATACTGCGGTTGACGACCTTGGACGGCACAACGCCGACCAGCATCCATTTGCCGAATCCCACAGGTATGTATGTCAAATAATTTTCTTCGCCGTCGGTCTTAAACCGCACGGTACCCGCCTTCTGTTCCTCGGCGTTCCAGTCGGCGACGATCGCGTCGACGCTTTTGCTCTTTAGCGAGGAACGGTCGGAGCGCAGATAATCGAAAAAGTTGTTGCCCTGCGCGGTGTTCTCCGCCTGATGCGACTGCAACAGGATATTGCCGTCCGGTAGCGCAACGTAACAAACGCCCTGCTCGCTAAACGCCTGCACGTTGAGTACGCGCGTCATATCGTCCGAGTTGAACAGTATGCCGATTGCCGAATACTCGAACGGGCTGCCCGCAACGCCGTCCGCGCTCAACTGCGTATACACATTATCCTTGATCGGAACAGCGAACATAACGACCTGGGCGGACTCGTCCGTATCGCCCTCACGCCGACCGACCACGCCGCCGGCGTCCTGCCCCAGCAGTTCATACAAACTTCTGCGGAAGTGGAACTTGACCGGATCGCCGTCAATGCCTTGACAGGTAACGACTTTCCAGCCGTCCTCGCCTTCCCCTTCATGCTTACCGATAAAATAGAACCGCGTAAAGCCCATTTGGTCTTTCTGCGCCTGCATAAATTCGCTGAATTCTTTTTGGCGGCTTAAGGAGCCTTCGGCGATCTCGTTGACCGAATTTTCGACATAGTTTTCCCAACTACGTAGCAGCTTGCGGTTGTTGTCGACCGACTGCAAAAATGTGGTGTTCACTTGGCTGTAAATTTCGTTTAAGTGCTCTTTGCTTTCGTTAAAAATATGCTTGTTGGCAAACAGCGAATATAAAACGGCTATCACGGCAACCGCCGCAACGCACACGGCAATGATGATACTGTCTCGTACTTTTCTTTTCAGCATTACCTTTTGCTCCTTTTCTTTTCGGCATTCTACTATACAGTATAACACGTTCCGATTTTTTTTGCAAGGGCTTAACGAAAGTTTATGCGATTCTGTCGAAATCGGACGCAAATTAGAGCATGTCCGTGCCGACTGCTTGACGAAACGCGCGAAATGTTTTATCCTATATATAGGAATATATGAGGACTTCGATGAAAAATTACTATCGCATCTTAGGTTTAAAGTCAAGCGCATCCGAGGACGACATCAAACGCAGCTATCGGACGCTTGCCAAACGATACCACCCCGACGTCAACCCGGGCAACGAGGAAGCCGCGCGAAAGTTTGCCGACATCAACGAGGCGCATACGATACTGTCCGACAAACAGCAACGCGCGGAATACGACGCGCGTCTACTTGCCGCGCAAAAGCCGACCGCCCGTCCGCAGCACGCCGCGCAAAACACCGCTTGGCAGATGCAAATGCAATCGCAGATCCACGCGCAAGTACAAGCGCAAGTACAGTCGCAACTAGCGTCCGTCAGCGACGTTGCCTATAAAAGCGGCTACAGGGACGGTTTGGACGCCGCCGAAAAAGCGTTGCGCGCCGACAGCGAACGCTACAAACAAAAGGCCGCCGATTTCGAGCACGACCGCAGCGACCTCGAGCAAGAGCTGTTTGACCGCGACCGCGAATTGGCGCAGGCCAACGAACGCATAGCCGATTTGGAGTCGCGCCTCAACTGGTTCCGAAAGGCCGGCGGCGGCGTACGCCCCGGCGAACTGTTGAACGAGCAGATCGGCGTCATGCGCTCGCGCACCGACGAACTGCTGGACGAGCTGGCGCAGCTCGAGACCGTGCAAGTCTCCTTGCAAAATAACCCGTCCACCCTACACGAGACCGGCAAGCAGCTCAAGGAACGGCTCAACGAATTACAACGCACATTGGACGCGCTGACCGACGGCGTGGCGGCGCTCGACGCCGAAACCAAACGACGGCAGCAGCTTATGGAAAACGAAAAGCTGCTCGCTTCGGTCGAGACGCGCGCGGCGGCCTGGTCGAAAAAGGAACAGTATGACCGGCGTTTGGCAAAACCGACGCTGTACGGCACGCTCGGCGTGCTGATTTGGGCGACCGACGAAGAGATCAAAAACGAATATCTCCGCCTGTCCGCGCGCCTTTCGGAAAAGACAGACGAGGATTCGCTTGCCCGTCTCAACAAAATGCAAGCAGCCTACGCCATTCTGTCCGACCCCGAAAAGCGCAACGATTACGATCGCTCGATCGGGTATTCGGCCGCGCGTATCGAAAAGGAACGGCGACTGGTCGCGGAGAACGCAAAAGTCCAGGACGAATATCGCAGCAAACTGGCCGTCAAAGAATTTTGGGTTCGTTTCGACGAGCTTTCGACGTTGGCGCTTGCCAACGACGCCGATGCGCAGAACGCGCTGGGCGAAATCTACTTCAGCGGAAAGCACGTCACGCGCGACTGCGCGCAAGCGGTGTATTGGTTCCGCGAGGCGTTCGACCAAAAGCACCCGGCCGCCATGTACAATTTGGGGCTGTGCTACTTAAACGGCGACGGCGTGGGCCGCAACCGAAGCATTGCCCTCGCGCTGATGCGGCAGGCCGAAAATCTGGGCTATCACCCGCCCGCACCGTCGCAAGCGGAATCCTAACATAATAATGCGGCGAACGCAAAACGTTCGCCGCATTTTTTATAGAGATAGGCGTTGTTAAGACTGCTTCGTCTCAGTCAACGCGCGTTTTCTCGAGTAACGCACCGTTATACGTTAAACCCCGGCAATGTGCGGCCGGTCAGACGCAGCGCCTCTTCGATTAGGCGGCGGTTTTTGGGGTTGCGCCACTGCATGAGCGCGCGTTGCATTGCCTTTTCCTGCGGCGATTTGGCCACGTAGACCGCTTTACCCGAAAGCGGATCGATCCCGGTATAGTACATCGTCGTCGCGAGCGTCCCCGGCGTCGGATAAAAGTCCTGCACTTGCTCCGGGCAATACCGAATCGACATCAGATATTCGGCAAGCGTAACGGCGTCGTCAAGCGTACAGCCCGGGTGCGACGAGATCAGATACGGCACGAGAAACTGCTTTTTGCCCGCCTCGCGGTTGAGCCGTTCGTACTCGGCGACGAACGCCAAATACTGCTTGTGCCGCGGCTTATTCATCACCGCCAGCACATCGTCGCATACGTGTTCGGGCGCGACTTTCAACTGCCCCGAAACGTGGTGTGCAATCAGTTCTTTTAAAAATGTTTTGTCCTTGTCGAGTAACGCATAGTCGAAGCGCACGCCCGAGCGAACGAACACTTTTTTGACGCCGTTCACTTTGCGCGCCCGCCGCAAAATGCCCAAATATTCGCTCTCGTCGACTTGAAGATTTTTACACGGCTCGAAGCCGATACAGTTGCGGTCGGCGCACACGCCGCTACTTAACTGCTTGTCGCAAGCCGGGCGGTGCAAGTTGGCGCTCGGCCCGCCAATGTCGCTGATATAGCCTTTGAAATCGGGGTCGGCGGCCAAACGCTCGACTTCGGCGATAATGCTGTCGGCGCTGCGCGGCGTGACGATACGCCCCTGGTGATAGGTCAGCGCGCAGAACGCGCAGTTGCCGTAGCAGCCGCGGTGCGCCGTTACCGAAAACTGTACTTCTTCGATCGCCGGTACGTGCGCATACATCGGGTGCGGCTTACGCGCATACGGCAGCGCGTACACGAAATCCATTTGCTTGTCGGTCAGCGGCCACTGCGGCGGATTGGCGACGAGATAGGTCTCATTGTCCTGCTTTTGCACGAGCGTCTTGCCGCTAAACGGGTCTGTATTGCGGTACTGGACTTTAAACGCTTTGGCGTACAGCTTTTTATCGGCTTTGACGCGCTCATGACTGGACAGTAGCTCCACCCCGTCGATATGCGCGCCGCCGATGGCCGCGGCCACTTCTGCGGGCGCGTGCGCCGCGTCGGTCAAGTATGCCGTACCGCGCACGTTGCGTAGCTTCTTGAGCGGAATTTTTTTGCGCGCCGCCTTGCATAGATCGAAGATCGGATTTTCGCCCATACCGTAGATCAACAGATCTGCGCCGCTGTCGTACAGCACCGAACGCATGACGCTGTCCGACCAGTAGTCGTAATGCGAAAACCGCCTAAGCGACGCTTCGATCCCGCCTAAAATGACCGTGCTATCGGGGAACAGCCGCTTGAGCGTGCGCGCGTACACCGTCGCCGCGCGGTCGGGTCGCCGCCCTTTGACGCCGTTTTCCGAATACACGTCCTCGGCGCGCGGCCGTTTGGCGACCGTGTAATTGTCGACCATCGAATCGACCACACCGCAAGAAACCAAAAACGCGCACTTCGGTTCGCCCAACGCCGCAAACTCCTCGTCGGTCACAGGCTGCGGCAAAACGGCCACCGAAAAGCCCTGCGACTCGATCAGCCGCGCGATCAACGCATGACCGAACGACGGGTGATCGACATACGCATCGGCCGACACGACGATAAAATCGGGCTGCCAAATTTCCCGCTCGTAGCACTCCTCGATTGTTACGGGTAAAAAATCGTCGTTCATGATCATCTCCAAGCGTATTGTATCGTCAAAAGCGAAACCGCCCGGCAGCATCAACCCGCCGCCCTACGGCCGCGTTATTCACCGTCTCCGCGCAAATACAATGCAACACGGGTCGAGGGGGTCCTCGTCGTTCAGGAGGGGAATTTACAAGGGGGAACCCAGTCGAAAGGGTTCCCTCTTGTACGGTTTTTGCCACGCTTTTTGGCGGCAAAAGGCCGGGAAACGGTTATACTTTTGACACGAAAGGCACGATTCGATACTTTATAAAAAGAATTTTACGCCCGACTCGAATATCTTCATATCGTACACGCAATCGTCGACGTTCTTCAACAAGTCCTTTCCGCTGCGTTCGCTGTGCCCCATTTTGCCGAAGATGCGGCCGTCGGCGCCGGTGATGCCTTCGATGCCGTATACGGAGCCGTTGGGATTAAACGGCGACAGCATGGTCGCGTTGCCGTCCATGTCGGCGTACTGGGTGGCGATCTGCCCCTGCGTGATCAATTTTTGCAGATTCTCGTCGTCGGCGATAAACTTGCCCTCGCCGTGCGAGACGGCAACGTTGTACACGTCCCCCACCTTGCAGCCCGACAGCCACGGCGAGAGGTTGGACGCGACGCGCACCTTGACGACGGTCGACACGTGGCGGCCGATATTGTTAAAGGTCAGCGTCGGCGAGCGGTCGGTCATGTCACGCACTTCGCCGTAAGGCAACAATCCCAGTTTGACAAGCGCCTGGAACCCGTTGCAAATGCCGAGCGCCAAGCCGCCGCGCTTATACAGCAGCGCATGAATGGCGTCGGCGATACGCGGGTTTTTAAAAGTCGCCGCGATGAACTTGCCGCTGCCGTCCGGCTCGTCGCCGCCCGAGAATCCGCCCGGGAACGCGATGATCTGGCTGTTTGCAATGCGCTTGGCGATCTCCTCGACTGCCTGCTCGATGTCGGCCGGCGTGCGATTTTTGATAACGAAAATATCCGTTTTCGCGCCCGCGTCGATAAACTTGCGCGCGGTGTCGTACTCGCAGTTGGTGCCGGGGAACACCGGAATAAAGACGGTCGGTTGCACCTTGCTCTTTTTGCGCTTGACGCCCGCTCCCGCCGTGTACGCGACGTTTTCGACAGCGCCGTCGGCGGCCGCGGTCATCGGATACACGCCGGCAAACGTAGACGTATACGCGTCGGCCGCGCGCTCGAGCGCCAATTCCTCGCCGCCCGAAACGATATATTCGTCGATCGACAGCGCTTTTAAGGTCGAGCCGATCTGAATGATCTTTCTCGAACAGGTGATGCCCATAAACTCGAGGTCGTAGCCGACGAAGTTATCGGGGTCGGTTGTCGAAATGAGAATGTCGCCGAGCGACGGCGTAAAGTAGTCGGCCTTGACGCCGTTGAACGCAAAGCCCAACCCGTTGCCGAGACAGCTTTTGACGATCTCCGCCGCCGCGCCGCCCTGCTCGACCACGGTCGCGTAATCGACGTTGCCGCGCACGGTCTCGCCGTACAGCAGTTTCAAAAATTCGGTCAGATATTCGTAGTCGGGTACGTTGTATTTATCGCGCTTGATGCGCACGCGGTATACGCGCTGATCGGGACGCGCGAACACGTTGGTGATTAAGCTCTTGGCGTCGCCGATACCGAGCGCAAACGAAATGAGCGTCGGCGGTACGTCGAGCTTTTCAAACGAGCCGCTCATCGAGTCCTTGCCGCCGATCGCCGCCATATTGAAACCGAGCTGCGCGTTTAATGCGCCTAATAGCGCCGCCGTCGGCTTGCCCCACCGTTCGGGGTCGGTGCGTAACCGCTCGAAAAATTCCTGGAACGTCAAGCGGATCGACGAAAGCGGCACGCCGGTCACGGCCACTTTGACGACCGACAGCAGCACCGAATACAGCGCGCCGATAAAGCACCCTTCGTCCAGCAAAGCCGGATCGCAGCCGTAGGACGCGACCGTCGCGGTATCGGTATGTCCGTCGACCGGGATCTTGGCCGCCATAGCAGTGGGCGGCGTCAACTGATTTTTGCCGCCGAACGGCATGAGTACCGTACCCGCGCCGATCGTCGAGTCGAAAATTTCCGACAGCCCTTTTTGCGAACAGACGTTGTAATCGGAAAGGATTTTGCAAAGCAGTTCGGCATATTCGCCTTTATTATACAGCGCTTGTGCTTTAGCGCTCAAAGTATCGAAATATTCGGTCGTATTCTCTTTAATGGTGGCCGCCGCCGTTTGGCGCACGCCGTTGCTGTCGAGGAAACGCCGCGGCAGATCGACGATTAACTTGCCGCCGCAGTACATGCGCATACGCGCCGTATCGGTGACCGTCGCCACTTGCGTGGTCGCCAAATTTTCTTCGGCCGCAAGCGCTTGCATGGCCTCGACGTCGTTCTTGTCTACGACGACCGCCATACGCTCCTGCGATTCGGAGATCGCCAGTTCGGTCGCCGAAAGCCCCTCATACTTTTTGGGTACGCGGTCGAGATCGATGTCCAGTCCGGGCGAAAGCTCGCCGATCGCCACGCTGACGCCGCCCGCGCCGAAGTCGTTGCAACGCTTGATCAGCCGCGTGCAATGCGGGTTGCGGAACAGCCGCTGGATCTTGCGTTCGGTCAGCGGATTGCCCTTTTGCACTTCTGCGCCGCAGCGGTCGATACTCTCGATCGTGTGCGCCTTGCTCGAACCCGTCGCGCCGCCGCAACCGTCGCGGCCGGTCTCCCCGCCGATCAGCAGTACGACGTCGCCCGCCTCGGGAACGCTACGCACGACGTTTTCGGCCGGCGCCGCGCCGACGACAAAGCCGGTTTCCAAACGCTTGGCCGCGTAACCGGGGTGATACATTTCATGCACGATACCGGTCGCCAAACCGATCTGATTGCCGTAGGACGAGAACCCTGCGGCCGCGGTTTTACTGATGACGCGCTGCGGCAGTTTGCCTTTCATCGTCTTTTCGACAGGCGCGTTGATGTCGCCCGCGCCGGTGATGCGCATCGACTGATAGACGTAGCTACGCCCGGAGAGCGGGTCGCGGATCGCGCCGCCCAAACACGTTGCCGCGCCGCCGAACGGCTCGATCTCGGTCGGGTGGTTGTGCGTTTCGTTTTTGAACATAACGAGATAATCGCGCGGCTGCCCGTCGACGGTGATCGGCACCTTGATCGAACAGGCATTGATCTCCTCGGACTGGTCGAGGTTCTCTAGGTGTCCGCGGCTTTTGACCTCGCGCGCGCCGATGGTCGCCATGTCCATCAGCGACGGATATTTGTCCGGCCGCCCTTGGTGGTGCTTGTTGAACAGCGCACGGTACTCGTTCAGCGTGTTCTCGATGACCGGCATATCGCTTTTGACCTTGATCTTTTCGAGGTGCGTCAAAAACGTCGTGTGGCGGCAATGGTCCGACCAGTATGTATCGATGACCTTGAGTTCTGTCACCGTCGGGTTGCGGCGCTCGCTTTTAAAGTGCGCCTGTACGAATAATAAGTCCTCGACGCTCATCGCAAAACCCATTTGCGCATGATAGTCGGCGATACGGTTTTTGGGGAAATCGATAAACCCGTCGACCATGGCGGCAGGCTCGGGCGCGTCTACGGCGGGCGTCAGCGTCTTGGGCAACTCGAACGAACACAGCCGCGCCTCGACCGGGTTGACCAAATAGCTTTTGACCCGCGCCGTCTCGTCCTCGCTTAAGCCCTTGACGGCGTACACCGTCGCCGTGCGGATCAGCGGACGCGCGCACACGCACAACAGCTGTACGCACTGGGCGGCGCTGTCCGCACGCTGGTCGTACTGCCCGGGCAGATACTCGATGCCGAAGTAATCGTAGCCGTCGGGCAGCGTCTCGAATACGCGGTCGACCGGCGGCTCGCTGAACACCGTACCGACGGCGCGCGCAAAATCGGCATCGGAAAGTCCCTCGACGTCGTAGCGCAAAAATACGCGCAACGCTTCCGGCACGATCCCCAGTACGTTGCTAAGTTCCGACAGCGTTTTCTTCGCCGCCGATCCGTCTGTTTTCTCGACAAACAACCGTTTAATCATCGTCGTTTTCATTCCTTTTTCGGTTTTTGAAACCGAATTGTTATTGTAGTTTTGAATCGTTACGGCGGGAGCAAGCACCCGCCCGAATGCTTATGTAAAGGCATAGACGCGGGCAATGCGCGCAAACGCCTTTGACGGCGAAGAGTGCGCTGTAGGGCGCCAACAGGGGGCGCGACAGACGAGGGCGCGTAGTCCCTTTCTACGTAACCGAATCGGTCGTGCCCACGTAGTCGGCCTACGGCGTGCTATACGCCGTCAAAGTTTGCAAATGTCATGCCTATAAAACATTCCCTCAAACTCGACTTTTTCGATCGCTTTGTAGGCTTTTTCGCGCGCGGCCTCGAGGCTTGCGCCCAATGCGGTCACACCTAAGACGCGGCCGCCGGATGTGACCAACGCATCGGCCGACATCGCCGTGCCGGCATGGAATACGATCGCATCGCCGACGTCGCCGATCGTGATCGGCAGTCCCTTTTTGTAGCTTTGCGGATAGCCGCCGCTTGCCGCGACTACGCACACGCACGCCTCGTCGGAAAAGCGCACCATCGCCGGGGTCAGTTTGCCGTCGATTACCGCCTCGAACACGTCGAAGAGGTCGCTCGTCATGCGCGGCAAAACCGCTTGCGTTTCGGGGTCGCCGAACCGCGCATTATATTCGAGTACGCGAATGTCGTCGCCGTCGATCATCAATCCGAAATACAGCACGCCCTTAAACGGCCGTCCCTCGGCGTTCATCGCCTCGACCGTCGGCACGATCACGGTGTCGTATGCCTTTTTCGCCAACTCGTCGGTATACTTGCGCGACGGGCTGAACGCGCCCATGCCGCCGGTATTCAACCCCTTGTCGCCGTCGAGCGCGCGCTTGTGATCCTGGCTCGACGCCATCGGCACGACCGTCTTGCCGTCGCAGAAACACAGCACGGACACCTCGAACCCGGTCAAGAACTCTTCGACGACAACCGAACTGCCGGCCGCACCGAACGCGCGGTCGAGCATGATCTCTTTCAGCCCCTCCTCGGCCTCCTCGCGCGTGTTGCAAATCAGCACGCCTTTCCCGAGCGCCAAGCCGTCGGCTTTTAACACGACGGGAATGCGGCAGTCCTTGATATAGGCGGCCGCAGTCTCGTAGTCGTCGAACGTCTCGTACTGCGCCGTCGGAATGCCGTACTTCTTCATCAGATTTTTGGAGAACACCTTGCTCGCCTCGATGATCGCCGCGGCTTTGTTCGGGCCGAACGCGCGACAGCCGCAGGCTTCCAAACGGTCGACCAGTCCCATGCTCAGCGGGTCGTCGGGCGCGACGACCGTCATATAAATATCGGGGTGCGCTTTGACGAAATCGACAATGGCGTCGAGGTCGGTCGCCTTGATCCCCGGGATACATTCGGCGATCCCCGCTAACCCCGCATTGCCGGGCAACGCATAAATTTTACCGACCTGCGCACTGCGCCGCAATTTCCACGCAATCGCATGTTCGCGGCCTCCGCCGCCGATGATACAAATGTTGTGTTTCATACAGTGTTCCTTATTATCCGTTCGGTATTTTCAATTTGACAGCATGCGCCGGCACAATAGACCGCACTACAGTTAAACTTTAAACGGTAGCGCGTGGCCGACCGTTTCCGTCGCTAGGCCGTGTAGAGTGGTGCGATAAGCCGCAACAGTTTGCGCGTGTGCGTAGGCGTGTAGTGTTAAGTTTTAAGCTCTAAACGGTGGAGACGGTGGTAGAGAGCGGGTTCTTTTCCGTCGCTAGGCCGTG